>JBFLWZ010000174.1:0-4441 GCA_040757615.1 Thermoproteota archaeon
TGGATTTTTTGCGCTCCTACTTGCTATAAAGCGTTTACCGGCCTAGTCATCTTTTCCAAGCTAACTTCAAACCCAAAGCGCTTCTCTTCTTTTTTCATATTGCGGTACATGCTCATCATGAGGTTCACGTGTCTTATAGTGCTCAATTTGCCGTCCATCTTTAGACGAACTATGCGGTAAACGTCGTCGTAATAGTCAAACCGGTCAAGCACCCTTTTTCTGTACTGCTTGAAGTCGATCTTTTCTTTGCTCTTGTCAAGCACGGCTAGGAAAATATCGCAGCATATAAGCGAAGGGATTATTCCTTCGCCCAACATCGGAAAAACACAGCCAATTGACTCTCCAACTCCTATTATGTTTCCATCGAAAAAGGGCTCCATTCGCTTTGGCGGCGCAAGCCTGATCGGCCTGCCTATCTTTTTTACTACCTTTGCTTCAGGATGCTCCTTAAAAAATTCATCAACGCCATAGTATTTTTTCTGTACGTCACCGGCCCCCATGTATCCCCTGCCATTGTCCAGAGGGAAATACCAAAAGTATCCCTTGGCACCCTTGTAGCCAATGACGTAAAACTCGTCAATTCCCTTTATGTTTTCTAGCAGATACTCATACGCAGGTATCAAAAAGTCCTCTTCTGATTTTGGCAAAAGAGTCCTGTGAAGGCCGGTGCAATCGATGACATAATCATATTTTGAGAATGGAAATGTCTCACGAGTTACCTTGGAGCCGTACGATACCCGGACGTCTTTCAGGAGGTCGTTCTCCCATCCATGCTTGTTATACGTCACTAGGCCCTTGAGATCAAGATACTCTTCGTTGTCGTTTGGCAGCTCCATCCTGAGCCGCTGGCCGACGTGGAAGACATAACGTGCAAAGTCAAGCCCCGCCTGTTCTGAAAACTTTTCAAGCATGTGTTTTGACGCGCCCCATGCGCAGACCGGCCAGTGTTGTTCCTTCTTTGAAGCTTCAAAAATTTCGACATCATGGCCACGTTTTTGAAGCATATTGCCGAGGTAGCTTCCAGCGACGCCTGCACCCGCTATTGCAAAACGCATCCACCTTCAATGTTTGCAAGTTTACTTATAATTCTTGTCAGGATTCTGTATACCTGTCAGATATTCGGTAGCGCACGTACTTGTCGTCAGGCGAATACTTTGGTGGGTGCGGATCCACCGTGGCAGACTTGCATTTTGGGCATTCGTGCTTTATCGTATAAGTGTTGCAAGCAGGGCACTTGCGTATGAGATGCTTCACGTTGCCTAACCAGCCTGGTGTGACTTTTTCGATTCTTCCCGGATAAAGTTAAATGATCCATGCTGCTTTTCGATGGCAGAGCGAATCTTTTCGACTGAGTTGTTCATCGATTTTTCTGCCACCTTAAAGTTCTCTGCAGTCACCACAATCCGGTATCTCGGCGCGCCGACATAGGTCACGGTGGTCGTGGCGCCGCCCTTGATGCTTTCCACTCCTGCAAGCGTGTTCTTGATTATTTCAATGCCGTCCGGCTTTTTCGAAGAAATCTCCATTATGCCCCTGACCTCGACCTGCGGGATCTGGATCTTTCTGCTTTCCTCTTCCATCGCGCTCTTTACTTCTGGAGCAAGGTCGATGTTCTGTATGGCCTCTGGCCCCTTCCTTGCAATCGCTTCAAAAACGTCGTAAACGTAATCGTATTTCTGCAGTATCTTTTCCTCTATTTCGGCGACTTGCTCGTTTGTCAGCTTTAGCTTCGATTTGATAAAGTCCACGAACGCAGTCGCCTTTTCGTTTTTCTTTACTTCTATCAGTTTGGACTTGCGTTCCTCGCCGGAGACCTGCTTAAGAGAAGTGTCGACCTCTCCTCTTGTCTTGTTAACCCGGATGACCTTGAGGACTGCCTTTTGCTTTGGCCTGACATAACGCTCAACGTTTCTGATCCAGCCAGTCGCAATCTCAGAGATGTGCAAAAAGCCAGTCATGTTGTTGTATTCGTCCAGTGTGACATACGCACCGTGGCCGGTGACTTCCTTGACAGTAGCGATGACAATTTCTCCCTCCTCAGGAAGTCTCTGAACCTCGTCGGTGGCAGTCATTTGCTGATTACGTTACACGGTGCAAATGGCATACTTTAAGGTTGCTCCAAGGTCAAGCAGACGAAGCGAGCCGCTTGCTCCTGTCATGAAGTACGCTGTCCTTGTTTGCCCTGTATGCATTATGCTGGTCTGCATCAGCGCTCCCAATAGGCGATTTGTACTGCTCTACTCCTGGTCCGCTGCGCCGCGTGTTTTCAGAGGTCTCTCCGGCATATGACGCGGCGGTTATCTGTTGGTTCCTGTTGCTCAAATCGTTAGTGATCATTTTTCTCACCCTGCCTGCAGTCACTGTCTTTTTCCTTCTGCCTTTCGCTTCAGATCTGATCTCTTTTGACACATTCTTGGCAATGTCCCTCGCCGTGAGAAATGGAACTCCAGATCTGCTCGTGGTTGCAGTCATCCTGTCGAGGTCAAATTTTTCCTTTCTTCCACTTGACCTGCGAATCGTTATTGCCGCCGGTTTTCTTTTAGTGCTTTTCTTCTTTTTGGTGGCTGGGCTTTTTCTTGTCGTGCGCCTTTTCACAGCCTTTTTCTTCCTTGCCATGTATCAATATGGCAAATAAGCGCTAAAAGTCGATGCCTTTTTTTGCCTTTATTCCCTGCTGGTATGGGTGCTTGATCTCCCTCATCTCTGTAACCAGATCTGCCACTGCAATGACGGATTCAGGCGCATAGTTGCCAGTGAGCACCAAGCTGGTCTTTTCTGGCTTTGCTGCGATGATGTCGAGTATGTCATGCTCGGAGATCAGCTTTAGTTTTGCTGCATAGTTTATTTCGTCCAGTATCAGGATGTCGTAGGCGCCAGACGCGAGTTTTTCCTTTGCAAGCGTCACTGCTTGTGCAGCCGCGTTCTGATGGTCTTCAATCGGGTGATCGTCGTCTATTATGCCCACGAACCCCTTGCCGGCGGCTATCATCTCAAATTCCGGCTCAAGCCTCTTTGAGCTTGTGAGCTCGCCATAGTACCATTCGCCCTTGATGAACTGAATCATGCCCACCTTGTAACCGTGCCCAACTGCCCGGAGTACGATCCCAAGGGCCGCAGTAGTCTTGCCTTTGCCCTTCCCGGTATATACTATGACTAGCCCTCGTTCAGCCATCTGAAGCCAGTTGTAGGAGTGAAGATAAAAATCAATCTAAAAAGTTAAAATTAAAACCACTCTAAATCCTGCTTGTGCAGATTCCAAGAATCGTGATTGCAGGTGTCACAAGCGGTGTGGGCAAGACCACTGTTGCGGTGGCAGTTATGCACGCCTTGAGCAAAAAAGGTCTCAAGGTCCAGCCGTTCAAGGTAGGTCCTGACTTTATCGACCCCTCATACCATACGTTTGTCACAAAGCGGCAGTCGCGCAACCTCGATGTGTGGATGATGGGAAAGCAGGGCGTGATCGACTGCTTTGCCAGCGCTTGTCAAGGCGCAGATGTTGCAGTGATAGAGGGGGTCATGGGGCTGTTTGACGGCATGTCAGGCAAGAACGACTTTGCAAGCACCGCCCATGTAGCGAAGATCCTCGGCGCGCCGGTTATACTCGTTGTGGACGCTGGCAAGAGCGCCCGGTCGGTAGCAGCAATAATCCTTGGCTTTTTGCACTTTGATAAGAATTTGAAAGTAGCTGGAATCATCCTGAACAACATCGCAGGCGACAGGCATGCAGGATATATCATTGACGCGCTTGTCAGCAAGGTCAGAGCGCCGGTGCTTGGAATCGTCAAGCGCAATAGCGAGATAAAGATGGAAGAGCGCCACCTAGGTCTCATACCTGCCCACGAACTGCAGGAGACGAGGAAGAATGCATTGGTTGATGTCGCAAGATATGTTGCAGACCAGATAGACATTGACAGGATATTGAGCCTTTGTAGCAATAGCAAGCTTCCTAATGCACCTGTTTGCGACAAATTGTCCAAGAAAGCCAGAATCGCAGTAGCCATGGACGAGTCATTCAACTTTTACTATGCAGATAATCTTGATGCCTTGCGCTTGAGCGGGGCAGAGCTGGCATTCTTTAGTCCCGTAAACGACAAAAAGCTACCAGAAGGAATTGGCGGCATAATCCTTGGCGGAGGATTTCCAGAAGTTCTTGCCGACAGGCTTGAAAAGAACAGATCGATGATAAAATCTGTAAGAAATGCAGTGCAGGATGGCATGCCTGTCTATGGCGAGTGCGGAGGGCTCATGTATCTCACCCGGTCTATCAGGGGATACAGGGGCGAGAAAAGGGTCAGAAAGATGGCAGGACTTATTGACGCCGACACGCTGATGACTAATAGGCTGACATTGAACTATGTCGAAGCACAATGCAGTGGGCCATTCTTTGGCAGAACCCGCCTTCGCGGCCACGAGTTCCATTATTCATCGATCGAAAACTTGG
>JBFLWZ010000175.1:0-4439 GCA_040757615.1 Thermoproteota archaeon
ATTGTTCCCTTTAAAAAAGGATTTCGCATCTTATTCTTCTAGCGCTTTTTCTACCCTCTGCATAAGCAAGCTGGTGCCGTCTTGACCAAAGATCCTTCGAAGAGCATCCTGCAGTTCGTTGAGAGTATACTGTCTGTCCTTGAAATTCATGCCAGCAAGCTCCAAGTCGTGAAACATGGCATCTTGAGTCGCCCTGCCCAGGACAGCAGAAGCTTGGCTTAGTGCTTCCCTTAACCTTTTACCAGGCACAGATTTTCCGTAGTCTCTGTTTCCAGACACTTAACGAATCGATTTTCTCATCTAATATGCCATTATAAAAGTAATCTTGTGTCAGCTGAAAGTCGTGTCTCTTATCTCTATAAGGTCTCGCAATACCGCGCTGGCGGTTTCCATCCCGCCAGCGCCGCGCCCTATTATGGTCTGTTGACCAGAGTGTTCAGACGAAAATGTCACTGCATTCAGGGTACCGTTTACGCAGATTGGATCGGACTTTGCAACTTCGGTCGGCTCAACAACCAGCTTTCTGCTGTCGCAAGACGCTATGAGCTTGATTGCATTTCCATGCTGTGTTGCCTCTTTCACGTCGAACACTGCAACTTTTGTAATCCCAGTGCGCATTACATCCTTCATTGTGACCTTCATGCCCATGATCCAATTTGCCATAATGACCAATTTCGCAGCAGCATCAAAACCGTCAACGTCAAGCGATGGGTTTGCTTCTGCATAGCCTTTTTTTGCGGCGTCCTGTAGTGCGCTTTCATAAGTCAGTCCCTCTTCCATCTTGCTCAGGATGTAGTTTGTAGTTCCATTAAGTATCCCTCTGAAAGATATTATCCTGTCTCCTTTCAGGCAGCGCTTTGCAAATTCAAGGATGGGCGTCCCTCCGCCGACCGTCCCGCTGAACCTGAGCATCACTCCGTTATAGTTTGCAAGCTCGATCAGTGACGGGAATGCTAGCGCTAGCGGCCCCTTGTTCACGCTGATCACATGCTTGCCCGTCCTCATGGCTGTTATGATGTGCGAAGTGCCCGGCTCGCCATCTGTGAGGTTGGTTGGAGTGCATTCGAGCACAACCTCTGCATCGACATTCTCTATTACTTGTAGCGGGTCAAACTTGTTGTTGCTTCCTTTCCCATAAGATCCGACTGTGCCCTTGGTTTTCTTTACTTCAAGAAGTCTCTGCAGGTCAAGCCCTGCTGGTGCTACCGCGGCACCATCGTTGTCTACACAAGCCACTATGCGGGGCTTGATCCCGTGCTGGCTGTACAGATCAGTAGTGCGGGACAGCAGCAGTTTGGCAAAGCTCTGCCCTACTACCCCAAAACCGACGACGATTACTCGCAACTTGGTCTTTAACGCTCTGTGGGCTTAATAAAACTATAAAATCACAGAATAAAACTTCTCATGCGGTAAATGCATGGAAAGAATAGCTGTAGCAAAGGAATTTTACCCTCTCTAGTTATAACATTGAATCCACAAGGAATGCAGTACAGTTGCTCGATCCGATCATTACGGTAGTAGTTCTCGTTGCAGTCGGCCTCGGGGCCGGAACCTTGGGTTCGATGCTCGGAGTGGGCGGCGGAATAATAATGGTTCCTGCTCTCACGTTCTTAGGGCTACCGCCTGCACAAACGGCCAGCACAAGCCTCATCGCGGTGGCTTCAACGAGTGTATCCTCTACGATTGAGTATTCTCGCCAGAAACGGATCGACTTCCATCTCGGGCTGGAAATGGCCGCCTTTGCGATACCTGGGGCAGTTCTGGGTGCCGTATTGTCAGAATCGCTATCGGCAGAATCGTTTCAACTATACTTTGGAATAATTCTGATCCTTACTGGCATATACATACTGTACAAGAATTCCATTCTAAAGGATGCCTCTGCTAAAAAGCGATCTGTGGCGTTACGAGCAGGAGTGTTTGCCGCTACATTTGGAGCCGGCATGATATCAAGCATGTTTGGCGTAGGCGGTGGGATAATATTTGTACCGGCAATGCTTCTGGTGCTTGGTCTGACAATGTACCGGGCCGCTCCAACATCACAATTGACGCTAACGATGACTTCTATGGCTGGAGTGATTACACATGCAGCACTGCTCAATCCTGACTATTTGCAGGCCCTTGCGCTATCCGTAGGCGCGTTTGCCGGCGCCCAGATCGGAGCAAGGATATCGCGCACTGCAAAGGAAGTATTGCTGCAGAAGTTGTTGGGATCAACCTTGATGGCCGTGGGACTAGTGCTGATTGCCATGGCTTTCAAACTAATATCAAACTGGTTCGCCTCGAGGTAGCTAAGCAAGACTCGTCGTTCCAGCAACCCTGTTCTTTTTTATTATCTTTTGCAGAGCATTTTCAAAATGCACCATCGTCACAATGAGCTTGCCTTTCTTACTGGCTGCGATCTGTTCTTTTATTGCTGCCATTGCCGCGGCATTGACTATAGCGGCGATGTCTGCACCAGTCATACCGTCTGTCATTTCCACCAACTTGTTAAGGCTAACAGAAGGATCCAGGGGCTTTTTGGCAGTGTGAATTTTCAAGATCTCTTTCCTTGCATTTGCGTCCGGTGAAGGTACTTCAAGAATCCTGTCAAACCTGCCTGGACGAAGCAACGCTTCATCAATAATATCATGCCTGTTTGTAGCACCGATGACAACCACACCTTTTAGGTCTTCCAGACCATCCATTTCAGTCAGCATCTGGCTGATTACTCGTTCTGTTACATGTGCATCGTCTTCAGACCCTCTTCTCGGTGCAATGGCATCCAGCTCGTCAAAGAACACTACGCAGGGCGCGGCCTGCCTTGCCTTTCTGAATATTTCTCGCACACCTTTCTCTGATTCGCCGACCCATTTGCTTAGCAACTCTGGTCCTTTGACGCTGATGAAATTCGCTTCAGATGTTCCGGCAACGGCCTTGGCTATCATGGTTTTGCCTGTTCCGGGAGGACCATAAAGCAGGATGCCTTTTGGCGGTCTCACGTCTGCCTGTTCAAAAAGATCACTGTGCTTTAGCGGCCACTCAATTGCTTCTGCAAGCTCTTCCTTTACCTGTTGCAGTCCGCCAATGTCTTCCCATCTAACTTTCGGCCTCTGGATCTGCACTTCGCGCATCGCAGATGGTTGAACGTCCCTGAGTGCCTCTTCAAAATCTCTGTTGGTTATCTTGATCCTGTTAAGCACTTCTGCCGGAATGCTAGTTTCTTCCAAGTTGATTTCAGGGAGCATCCTCCTGAGTGAAAGCATGGCCGCTTCCTTACTTAATGCTTCTAGGTCTGCACCAACAAAGCCATGGGTAACTCTTGCTATAGCTTCCAAGTTGACATCATCTGTCAGCGGCATGCCTCGCGTATGTATCTGCAGAATTTCGAGGCGGCCATGTTCATCGGGAATTCCTATTTCTATTTCTCTGTCAAACCTGCCGGGTCTCCGCAATGCTGGATCGATTGCATTTGGCCTGTTTGTAGCACCGATGACAACCAGCTTGCCCCTTGACTGTATGCCATCCATCAGAGTTAACAACTGCGATACAATTCTTTTTTCAACATCACCAGAGACTTCTTCACGTTTTGGAGCGATGGAATCGATCTCGTCGATGAATATTATAGAGGGCGCGCTTTCTTGAGCATCCTTAAAGACTTCCCTCAGCCGTTCCTCGCTTTCGCCGTAAAACTTGCTCATTATTTCCGGGCCGCTAATAGAGTAAAAATTGGCGTTAGTCTCATTGGCCACCGCCTTTGCAAGTAACGTCTTGCCTGTTCCTGGAGGGCCGAAAAGCAACACGCCTTTTGGCGCTTCGATTCCGATGCGCTCAAAGATCTCGGGATGCCTGAGGGGAAGCTCGATCATCTCGCGCACCTTTTGCACTTCATTTCTTAACCCTCCAATGTCCTCGTAGCTTATCCGTACAAGCCCCTTTTCTGATTTGGGTGCAGTTCCAAGAACAAATTTTGTATCAGCATCCACAAGCACCGCATCTAGAGGCACCGTGCTTATGATTACAAAGCCTATCTTTTTTCCCATAATGTTAATCGGGATTTCGTCGGCCTTTGATAGAACCAAGCCTTCGAGCAGTTCAGGCAGATACTCCTCTAGTCCAACGATGTTGAGCTCTTCGGTCGGCGCCAGTATCACTTGTTCTGCAGTCCTTGGAGACACCTTCCTTATCCTGACTTTGTCATCGATCCTCACGCCGATATTATTTCTGATGTAGCCATCGATCCTGATCAGACCTTTGCCGTGATCTTCATGCTGGCTTGACCAGAGAAGGGCGTAGCTTTTCTTTTTGCCCGTGATTTCAATGACATCGCCGGTGGTGAGCTCAAGCTCACTCATTGCTTTGGGATCTACGAGGGCAACTCCTCTTCCGACAAATTTTGGAGTCGTCTCGGCAACTTTGAGCGTGACTATGCTCATTTTCTACTTCAGAACTAAAACGCATGC
>JBFLWZ010000176.1:0-4369 GCA_040757615.1 Thermoproteota archaeon
CGACAAGGCGGGCAAGACGACTCAATCCCGCATGCTCGTAGAGGCCATAAAGGCGCTTGACAAGGTCTGTGTGGTCGTCGATTTTCCAGACTACACGACGCCGATCGGGTCGGAGATAAAGGCTTTCCTTGACGGCAAGCGCGACTACCCTTCAGAAGCAAAACACCTGCTTTTCTCGGCAAACCGGTGGGAGAAAAAGAAAGAGATCGAGAGCATGGTGGAAAACGGCACGATCGTCGTCATGAACCGCTACTGGCAGTCTAACCTAATATATGGCGTGGCAAACGGCATGGATGCAAACTGGCTGCTAAAGCTCGACAAGGGACTGCCAAAGGAAGATCTGGTCATAGTCATTCTGGTAAAACCCGACATATCGACAAAGAGGGCAGAGTCGCTAGATGCGTTCGAGTCTGACAGGCAGCTTGCCGCCAATGCGTACAAGAACTATTTGAAATTTGCAAGAAAGTTCGGGTGGAAGGTGATTGACGGCTCAAAGAGCAAGGAGCAGGTCCACCAAGAAATCATGAAGATAGTGAGAAAAGAGCTCAAAGTTTAAGTCCCCTTCTATGGTGATAGAGACATGGAATTTGCTGGCGAGATAACCGATCCGGTGCACCGTTACATCAGGTTCTCGCAAGTCGAAAAAGACGTCATCGATAGCCCTGCGTTCCAGCGCCTGCGCAGGATACGCCAGCTTGCCGGCGCGCATCTCGTTTACCCGAGCGCCCAGCACTCACGCTTTGAGCACTCGCTTGGTGCGATGCACATAGCCGGGCTTGCCGGCGAAGCCCTACTTGCAAAGGGCTATATCGACCACGCTGAGGCAGTGCAGGATCTCAGGCTTGCCGCGCTCCTGCACGACATCGGGCACGGCCCGTTTTCGCACCTCTTTGAAGAAGTTCTGGAATACGGCTGCAACACAACCCATGAGGAAATGGGGAGAAAGATAATCATGGAGACCGAGATCGCCGACATTTTGAATTCGCACGGCCACAGCGCGGAGGTTGTCTGCAGGCTTTCCTTCGGACAGTCGAAGGTGAATTTTATGAACGAGATCATTTCCGGCGGGCTGTCCGCAGACATTATGGACTATTTACCCCGCGACGGGCTTTTCACCGGCGCCGAGTACGCCAAGGTGGACTACCACCGGCTGGTAAGCTCACTTGAAGTCTACAAGAACCGACTTGCGATAAACCGATCGGCGCTTAACTCACTTGAGTCTATGCTCATCTCGCGGTATGAAATGTTCAAGGCGGTGTACTTCCACAAGACTGTGCGCGCCGCCGAAGTGATGCTAATTCAGGCAATGACTGCAGCAAGCGAAGCATTAGGATTGAACGACATTTCTCTTTTGGATTACCTTTCGCTCACAGACGAAGCGACACTTGAAAAATTGTGTGTGCTGGACGGCAAGCATGCATTTTCGGCCAAGCTGGCTCAAGACTATCGCGACAGGCGGCTGCTAAAGAGCGTGTATGAAAAATTCCTCCACAAGCGCGACAGGCAAAAGATGGACAGAAAGGCGCTTCAGGCCACGGCATCGCGCATAGCAGACGCAGCAGGTGTCGACAAGAATCAGGTATTTGTCGACGCGTCGCGCGCCCCTTCAATGCCCCTGACCCCCAGCAAGGACGAGATGTATTCTATTCTAGTGGTCGACAAGGGCCGCGCATACGATCTTCCAGTGTCAGAGATCCCGCTCGTGGAGTCGATCTCGGGGTTCTTTGACATGTTGCGGGTTTACACTACTGCAGAGAACCGTGAGAAGGTCGAGCGATCCGTTAAAAAGGTGCTTGGAGAACAGGAGACAATGTACATGGGAGCGAGCAAGCTTGGGCACTAAAGAGCGCATAGTGATCAAACTTTCAGGCAGAGTCTTTGGAGACGATGCTGCGGATGAGTTGAAAAAGTATGCCCGCATGCTGCTTGACATCGGCGGACAGGTGCAGCCTGTTGTCGTGGCAGGCGGCGGCAAGGTGGCTCGCCACTACATCGGCATTGCAAGGAGCTTTGGCTCTGACGAAGCATCGCTTGACATCATGGGCATCGAGGTGTCGAGGCTCAACGCGAGGCTGCTGATAGCGGCGCTTGGCGACTATGCCTATCCTACAGTGCCCGTGGATTTGGAGCAGGTGGGCAAGGCTGCAGCAGATGGCAAGATAGTAGTGACCGGAGGACTCCATCCTGGGCAGAGCACCAACGCGACTGCAGCGCTTATCGCCGAAAAGGTCAGGGCAAAGATGTTTCTAAACGCGACCGACGTTGACGGCATCTATGATTCTGACCCGAACAAGAACAAAAGTGCCAAGATGTTCAAAGAGATCACGGTCAAGAAATGCTTGGAGCTCTTGGGCTCTGAAAATTCGGCAGCGGGCGCCTATGACCTAATGGACATTGTCGCTCTCAAGGTGATAGAGCGGAGCAAGATACCGACTGTAGTTCTAAAGTCAGACCCAGCGACCATCAAGGGTGCCATAGCCAGCAAGCCTATAGGGACGAGAATCGTAGTATAGCTGATGTCGCAAACGCAACCTATCCTGACGCGCTGGTGGCGGGGCGACCGAAAAGTGCTGCTCATTTTTGGAGCATACGGACTTGCGATGGGTCTCCTAACTTTTAGCTTGAACATGTTTGATGGCCGCCATCTTGAATATGTTGTTCTACAGCTCAACTTTCCAGCAACAATGATCCTGCTATACGTTGAGTGGAATATTGCAAACTCCAATGGTCTATCAATACTCTTTCATCCTATCATGCTCGCTGCTGGCAGCATTATAGCATGGTCGTTCATAGGTCTGCTGTTGTATATGCTTGTCAGGATGTTTAAGATGGGTCCTTAGGAAACTGTTTTGATCTCACCGGTAAATTCTGGCATGCCGTCTGCAAGCATCTTTTTGAAAATTTCCTCGCCCTGTTCGATCGGCATCGGCCTTGACTGGGCCTTGGCATAGCCGTCCTTGTCGCAGATAAAGAGCATCGCTTCGCTTTCACGCGTCATCTTGCCGGCCAGGTCTTCCTCACCAACAGGATCGAACCCCGCTTTTCCTTGCTTTATAGTGTAGGTGAGCATCGCAAAGCCCGTATAGTCGAACAGCTTCATCTGCGCCTTTCTGGCCCTCTCCTGCCCGATGTGTGCGGCCTTGTGGTACTGCAAGCCGGCAGCAAATTCCGAGATCAGCTAGTATAAGCATTTGCTTCAATCGACAGATTTAAAGTGCGGATTGGAGTGAGAAAAAATATCGTGAATACAAAGGCCCTTTATGCGGCAGGCGGCGGCATCGCCGTTGCCGCAATAGCGATATTTTTCATCCTAGGTTCTGGAAACATCAGGCTCCCCGGCGGGCAGCAGAATGCGGCTCCTGTCCAGATGGCAGAGCTGCAGGTAGGCCTGCAGGACATCATTGTGCAGAGGACGGACGACAGGAACGCAAACGTGCAGGTAGTCTTTACAGCCTACAACCCAAATAGAGGTACGGCGATACTTGAAACGATCCACTACACTCTGCACGTGGGCAATTTCCAGATGACGTCAGGCGACATTGGAGTCAGTCCAGAAGGGTTTGTCGGGTCGCAGGCGGGCACGTTCACGGTGGTCGGCAACAGCACTGTCACGCTCAAGGATACGCGGGTGGCGGTAAGGAACAACTTGACTGCAGATGTGTGGGACAGCATGGTCGAAGGGAACGCGCAGTACAGGGTCGAAGGCAACTATATCTACCGGGTGACTGGTAGCAACTTTGAGACTACACCTGGCGAGAAGGAATTCAGCGTGACATTTCCCTAAAATTTTGTGATAATATCCCTGCACAAACGGTCGCCATGCGATAAGGATATTAAGTTTCGGGCGTGGCTTTTGTAGTAGTATGGCAGATGCAACTATGATGTTTGCAGTGACGACAGGTATGTTCGTGTTCTTGGTGGCCATTGTTTTTGGCGCAAGGGCAAGGAGATACAGCTCGGGTTACACAAAGGCTGAAGGTCACGCCGAAAGCCACGGATAGCCGGCGTCAGCCCTTTTATTTCCGGGGTTTGAACATTTCCTCAAGGATAAAGCCCGAGCTTTCATCCTTTACCTGCTTCCTTGCGTAGCACCTTTCATAATATTTGCAACTGGTGCACAGCTCCGACGGCTCGACTATTGGCACCTTGCCGTCTTTCAACAGCGTGCTGAGGACCCGTGCCCTCCTGACTGCCTCTTCAAACATCCTGTTGTTTTTTGTAATTGAAAACTCGACCGTCTTGCCCTCGCCCGTCATGTAGATTAGCACGCCTTCTGACTTGTTCAATGCAAACAGGCAGGCGTTGAGATACATCAGGTGGCGCGGGTGCGGGACTTCGGGAAGAGTCGGCACGACCTCGAATCTAACGA
>JBFLWZ010000177.1:0-4360 GCA_040757615.1 Thermoproteota archaeon
GGCTGCAGACTCCTGGACACCCAGCATCTGAGAAAAAGGCGTTCATGATCCGGGAGAAGGACTGCATATTCTGCATGGCATGCGAGAACGTGTGTCCGCCGCAGGCTGTAAAGATATTCAAGAAGGGCTAGTCAGAAGTTATAAATAGAAAGAACCATATCAATCGTTCCGAGAGCTGATACTTTGTACGGTCCAGGGCCATTCCTCTACGTTGTTTTCTTGATGATTGGCTGGATCCTGATGATATACACTATCAACTTTTACTACCTTGCTTACCAGTCCAGAAATAATTCAAAGCATGCAAAAAAGATGCGACAAAAAGTAGAGCTACCTGCTGTACTTCCAGTGGTTACGGTGCAGCTGCCGCTATACAATGAAAAGTATGTCGCAAAGCGCCTGATAGACGCGGTGTGCAAGATGGACTATCCCAAGGACAAGATGCACATACAAGTGCTGGACGACTCTGATGATGACACTGCCGACCTGATCAAGTCCATCGTCGACGATTACAGGTTCAAGGGCTTTGACATTGTGCACATGCACCGCACAGACAGATCCGGCTACAAGGCCGGCGCGCTCAAGGAGGGCATGAAGCACGTCAAGGGTGAATTTGTCGCGATATTTGACGCCGACTTTATCCCGCCGACGTGGTTCATGAAAAAGGCAGTCGCCCAGTTTACAGATCCAAAGATCGGACTTGTGCAGTGCAAGTGGGGGCACGTGAACGAGAACTACTCGACGCTGACAGAGGCGCAGGCAGTGTCGCTCGACCTGCACTTTTTGATAGAGCAAAAGGCAAAGAGCATGACCCACCTCTACATGAACTTTAACGGGACGGCCGGCATGTGGAGGATTTCTTGCATCAACGATGCCGGCGGCTGGCACACCAGCACCCTCGTAGAAGACCTTGACCTGAGCTACCGGGCCCAGATGAAAGGCTGGAAGTGCCTCTTTTTAGAAGGCGTCGAGGTGGATGCCGAACTGCCTGTGCAGATGAACGCTGCAAAGCGCCAGCAGTTCCGCTGGGCAAAAGGGGGTATACAAGTGGCCTTGAAACTTCTGAGCGACATCATGATCAACAGAAAGATTCCTGTAGACACCAAGGCTCAGGCGTTTATACAGCTCACCAGACACATAGTCAATCCTCTCGTGCTCGCCCAATTCCTGATATTCCCGATGCTGCTTGCGATGGACTACAAGTTGTACACTGTGGGATGGGCACCGCTGATCTCGCTTGTCATGTTTATCATGATGGGCCCAGGCGGCTACCTGCTTGTAATCAACCAAGCATGGAACGGTAACCCTGCGAAACTACGCGAGAAGGCACGCCAGTTCTTTTTCCTGACGTTCTTTGCGTCAGGGATAGCGGTTAACAACACGGTCGCGGTGTTTGACGCGGTCTTTGGCAAAAAGAACGAGTTCCTGCGCACCCCGAAATTCGGTATCGTGAGTCGGAACGACGACTGGAGGCACAAAGCGTACGTGCTGCCGTTCACAAAGACAACGCTATTGGAGATATTCTTTGCAATCTATGGGAGCATGGCCGTCTTTATCGCCATATCTTCTGGCAATGCCGTGTTTACGCCGATGCTGGCGATTCCGACTATAGGGTTCATTTACGTTGCATATCTCAGCATCATGCACTCAACTTTCAGAAAGAAAAAGGCAAAGGAGCAGCAACGTGGCCGCGCATATGCACCGACGATCACTACGGACCGTCATTCGGCTGGCAGCGGCACGACAGTTACTACAACAAGCGTTGCCCGGACGCGGACAGTAAACCAGCATACCGTGCTTGCAGGAATAATCGCGTTTTTGGTGCTGGGCGCCGGGCTTGCGTATTACGGCTACCAGTCAACGATGTACCCGATCAACCAGGCGATCGGCTTTATAGCGAGAGCCCAGACCGCGCAGACGCCGGAGCAGCTGGCAGAGTACGTCGAGCTCACAAAGGAGCTGATTCCGGCCAGCGGCAACCCCGCGTGGTTCTTTTCGACAGCCAGAACGGACTTTGCATACATTCAGAGGAACTTGGACGGCCTGCTTGAGCGCGCCGAGCAAACCTCAACCATGCCCCCTCACAGCGAACAGTACAACATGGCCATGACGGACATGCACCAGTCAATCGAGATAATCAAGCTGAGCCTCCTTGAGGCGGTGCCGTACATGTACATCAGTCTCACCAACATCACCATGGCCGGAATGTGGGTGGCCGCCGTGATAGCTATATTTGCGGCCATGAGGCGGGCAAAGCCTAAAGTGCAAGTAACAGTTCGAGGTCAGATACCCTAGAACCAGAATTGGTCTGACGTATTGAAACAAGGAACCTGGTATGTGAAAGGGACAAAATGACACCCGGTTTCAAATTCAGCAATTAAGAAGAAAAAGGGACAATCAGTATTCAAGACCCAAAAACAGGTTCTTCAAAATTAATGCTCCAAGATAGGAGAAAATTGTAGATATATATAATATAACTCTTAATAAGTGTAGATTTTCTTAAAAAGAACGGTTAAATCGTAATTTAATCTAAACTTAAATAACATTTTTGTACTGTAATGTCGTGCCAAAACAAAGCACTAGGCGTTTTGTCTTAACGGCGACGTTGGCATCACTGGCAGCTCTCATAGTAATAGGAATGACTTCCAGCTTTTTATTGACGCCATCATCGCAGCAGGAGCCGAAGACAATAAGAACAGTATCTTCACCCGGAATACTTGCCGGACCCGACGAATTTGTTCAGGAAGGCGGTAGGTCTGCAGTGGTAGTCGAAGCGACTCAAGAGAAAATCGAGCTGAAAAGAGGAGAAAGTACGACGCTCACTTTCAACATCTCGCACAGGACTGCCGCTGACGGGTTCGAAGTCATACATGTAGCGCCTAAGGAATTCCAAGGAGCGATGTTGCTGCCGTCAGTTCTAGAATCGACAACGATTCAAGAAAGAGCAGAATTAGCTATGCAAGGAAAGCCAATCCCGGGTTCTATCGACAAATCTTCACTTGTGCAGTTCTCTGATACCAATATCGAGCTTCGAGCGGGTGAAACAAAGACGATAGAAGTGACAATAAGCCTACCTGCCAGCCTGCCAGATGAAATTGTGGGTAAGTCAATCCACTTCGCGCCTAAGCTTGCAATTCAAGAGGTGGCAAATGCCTCCCCAGACGACGGAACCAGAGCACTAGTGTTCTCGGACATGACGGTGATATCGGTGGTGGCATAAGAGTTGAGACAAAGAGAAGAAAGTTCGATTATGGTGATAGTGGCAGCATTCATTGTCGTCGCGTTCCTCGTATAGCCAACACTGACGGCAGGGCAGGCATACGCAGTCAACGATTACATAGGCGGATACAGAAGCTCGTCAATAGTACACGAGTTCAGCCAGTTTTACGGTAAAATGAGCTTTGAAGGGTCGACTACTGTAACAAGGAACACAGGTGGCGTCATAAGCACGTCCGGGTGGGTGGATGGCGATCCAAACATGATCATGTATCAGGCACCAGTTGTGCTGGAGCCGGACGGCGATATCACCGGAGCTCCACAAGTATTGAATGCAGCAGTGCTGGAGTGGATTGATGTTCTGCCGCTCGGGGAGCATGGAACTGATGACGAAGACGTAGACTATGTATACTACACATTCGTATGAACATCCTCCGCTCGAACCGCCGTATACTTCTACTTTGAACCTCACTTCAATGACGGCATGGCGGACTCCGAGGATGCGACTTATAACAAGATCAGCGAAGACGACAGCGAAAACTTTGCAAGCGGTTATAGGAACATAGATGTTGACGGAGATAACTACAGGGTCAAGTTCCTGCAATTTGGAGTAGAGAGTCCAAGCGGCCCAACCTCTGGCTGGGAAGTATTGCAATATGACATGCATTATATCAGGCCAGGTGTCGGCACCGTTGACTTGGAAGATGTGGTCGCCAGGTCGATGGAATGGGGGGACATCACCCACGGAACCTACATCAACTACGTGGATTTAGGGACGGCGGTGGTTTTCCAAGAAGTCGGCAAGGCAGCATATACTGCAAACGCTGACTATCCGCTCAAGCCGGGTTCCAGCCTTTCGGATGGATAAGTACAGTGGTACAAGGATTCCACATCCCTTCCTGAGAATACACAGCTGTGGTAAGGGGAACCTTTACCACTAACTTTTTTTACTTTTTTGAAATTTGTGTCTAACCCTGTAGGCAGTGTATGCCGTTATTCCGCCTACGCAGATAGCAATGATCAGATCGAGGTTAGAGGTCAGCAAAGTCACTGGGTCATTACCTATTCTACGCAAGCCGCCAGCGAATTCGTACTCCGACGATAAATCAATTCTTGTGGCAGCATACGTCGCTAACGAGGAGAGTGC
>JBFLWZ010000178.1:0-4344 GCA_040757615.1 Thermoproteota archaeon
ACCTGCTGATGTCGACAAGTCACAATATTGACACGGCGGGGGTGGCATAGCGCTATGCGTGTAATTTTGAGCTACACACGAAGCGATTTCTAATTTTCAGATACCACATGAGACATGGACTATACTGGAAAAGACTCCCACCACCTTGATGGTATCGGGGGGAACAAGGTGACCACCCGGCTCCGCACGTTCAACCAGCAGTCCAAGATCACGCTCCAGATTTCCCGGCTAAAATCTTACGAGTCCCCGCTCAAAAAGAAATACGACATTGAAAAATACGACCTCACTTCAAACTATGTCTTTCCGGACAGCATGTCCGAGCTCATTCCAAAGAACACACCTGAATATGTCGACCAAGGGCAGCGCTACGTCGAGCGCATAATGCGCGCTCTCTACTACTTCAAGCAATGCGCGCTCATCGGGCCCAGCGGCACCGGCAAGACACACATCGTCTATGCCGTGGCCGAGATCGCGGGCCTGCCGCTCTGGGAGATAAACTGTGGTTTGCAAACTACGTCTTTTGACCTCTTTGGCAGGTACATCGGCCTTGGCAAGGAGAACTGGGTCGACGGCCAGATAGTGTCGTGGTGTAGGCACGGTGGCATCCTCTACCTCGATGAGGCCAACATGATGAAGCAGGACGTCGCCACCAGACTCAACCCGCTTCTCGACACCAGAGGCCACATCGTGCTCAACGAAAAGGACAACGAGATCATACCGAGGCACCCGCTCAGCTACGTCATTATCAGCATGAACCCCTTCTCCGTCGAATTCGCCGGCACAAAGCCGCTCAACGCGGCGTTCCGCAGAAGGATGAGCGTCTGGATCAATTTTGACTACCTGAGCACCGGCTCCAAGGTCAACGACAGCGAAGTAGACCTGCTGCAGGAAAGGGGCGGAGTATCAAAAGAGATCGCCATGCAGATGGTGAGGTCGGCGGCCAATCTCCGCGCCAGCTACAAGAAGGGCGATCTCCCATATGCGCCATCAGTCGGCGACCTGGTAAACTGGGCAAAGCTTGTTGCAGACGGCATCGACATCTACACCGCCGCCGAAGAGACCATAGTGACGACCACCAGCGACGACATTGCCACCCAGGAATCGGTCAGGAGGATAATCAAGTCCGCTGGTCAGTCATACAAACCCAGCCTGCAGAGCACCGAGACGCTTGACTGATGAACTCGTTCTATGCGACGCTGTATGCCAAGTTCGCAGATCTCCAAGTAGACCAATCGTTCAGCGCCAAGTTCGTGTATCCTGCGGCCAACCCTCTGCCCATGCTGAAAATAGGCAAGGAGATTTCCGACTGCACGGTCAGGATACCGCCAGTAAAGGCAAACGGCAGGATTTCATACGGCCCATTTGTTTTTGAAGATGGCGAATTTGGCCAGGCTTCGGCCGTCAGGCTGGCGATGGCGTCAACCTGCCTGCTGAGCGGAAAATCTGTCTTTTCATGGCTGTACCGCGAATGCATCAAAGAATGGCTTGCATCGAAGGGCGATCCAGTGAGGGCCGGCTATGTCGTCAACATGATCCTAGATTCGGTGGCAAGGCAGAGGATCCGGCAGGTCGGGGGCGAAGATTTCTATGCCGACATCGTACAGGCCGCCGACCGGCTTGCGTCCGCGCTTTTGCCCAAGAGTCATAAGGACCTTGGATCGCTAGCAGAGGCGACAATTGCATCCTACATGTTGCGCTCGCCGATCCATGCGCCTTCTGTCATAGCCAAGGCCGCGCAGAACTTTGTCACACAGCTGGACGCACTGGCGTTTGATCCTTCAAGGCTGGTGGATATGCTGCGGGATCGGATGTCGGACGGCATGGTTCAGGTCGGCAGGGAAGAGTCGGGATGGGATCGCATAGTCAGGGCGGCCGACCGCCTCTATTCAGTCATTGAAGGTGTTCCTGGCAAGTGGCACAGCGCATACCTTCCGCATTCTAACCCGGTGGTCGCCGGTAGCCTGAATTCGGTATTCATAAGCAGGACTATAACAGAAAAAGAGCTGCCGGCGTCCAAAAATCATGACAATGGCGACGCGATGTGGCAAGAGATATTCTTTGAAATGACTAGGGAGGAGCACCGGAACGAAAAAGCCAGGTCCCGGATGACAAAGGCCGTGCAGGGGCTGAACCTCGGCCGCGTCGGCTTTCCAAGCAGCGACTATGTGAGCTACTACCGCCTCTTCAACGAGCTTGCGCCCCAGATCAGGCAGATGATCGAGCGCGTCAGGCAGGTCAAGAACATGCTTGATGAGAACATGATGGAAGAGAGCGGCAACATAGACCTGCAGATAGCGATCCAGGCCATCGCAAGCGAAACCACAAGGAACGACATATTCACTAAGGATGAAAACCTCCTGAAAAACGAGTCGTGGACAATACTCGTCGATTCGAGCCTGAGCCTTAGCTGGTCGAGCAGGGAGGTCAAGGCGGTTTCCATATGCCTTGCCGAAACCGCGCGAGAAATAATGGGCTCAAACCCGTGGGGCATGTTCGCCTTTTCAGACGACCTGTATTGCATCAAGGACTATGTCGAACCCTACGGCACCCCTGTAAAGGCAAGGATCGGGGGCATGACGCAGGGTGGCCTGTCGCACATACCCGACGCTATGCGCGCCTGCCGCAAAATGATTGCAGAGCACGCCTGCGACAGGAACTACCTGATACTGGTGTCTGATGGAATTCCATCAGGCTATCCTGGAATAGAAGCAGAGTTTGCCATTTCTGTTAAAGAGCTCGCAAGGTACGGGGTAGACCTTGCGGCCATCAGCGTCGCCTCAAGCGGCATCAAAAAGACGATCCGCAAGGCGAGAATAGTCGAAAAGCCGGCAGATCTGGTCAAAGAGTTCATGGAAATCTATTACGGCCTTTCGTCCTAGTTCCCTGCCATGGCTACGAGTGCCCTGTATAGGATAAATTTTGTTACTGTGAGAAGGAATAACTGTAAGTATTGCAATTTGAACTGCAGAAATTACATATTGGATTCAATTTTTCACCAAAACTACATGTCAGTCTCACTACATACACCAGCTACTTTATATATTGCCAGTAGAATGTTCTAGCTCCCTGATTCAGAATGGCTGCGAAAATGGACGAATTCAAAGTATCGAACCCAAATATGGACATTGAAAATAACCTGGTAGCCGAGCTCCAAAAGCTGGATCTGACGCTTAACGAAGCAAGGATATTGCTATTCCTTATGACGCACGGTCATTCGACAGCGAGTGATGTTTCCAGGCACACTGGAATCCAGCGGACTGAAACCTACAACTATATTTCCACCCTGCTTGCAAAGGGCGTCGTCTTTTCGACCTTTGACAGGCCGCAGAAATACTATGCGCTTCCGATCAACGAAGTTATCGACTGCCTCGTCCAGACAAAGCAGAACGCCCTGCAGATGATAGCCGAGAAAAAGAAGGACTATCAGGGAATGGTGGAGGCGATACTGAGCAGCACTGTCGTCCCAGACTCTGACAAGAAGGAGAGCTACCAGATTGTCATGGGCGAAAACTCGATCAACGCCAAGATAAAGAGGATGCTTGTAGAAGCAAAAGAAGAAGTCACCGTCCTTGTTACTGATAGAAACCTTGTCAACCTTTACCACGCTGAAATCACGGACCAGCTTATCCAGCTGACCTCCAAGGGAATCAGGGTAAAGCTCAGGACGCCCTGCAAGAACGCCAACGACTATATCAGCACGGAGGACAAGAGCTCGATTTCGCTGAAAACGACGGCCAAGGTGGTGCCGGTGAATTTCGTCCTCGTGGACAACAAGGACATCATACTGCTACTTGAAAGCAACTCTTTCAAGAAATCCGAGCTGTGCGGTTTCTACACCAACAACCTCTCCATGATCTCGGTCTTTAGGTTCATTTTTGATAACCTTATATAATTGGCCGGGATAGCCGGCTCGTGTCCGGCAACTCTATCGAGAGGTTATTGGACAAGATCGACGCGGATATCTCTGAGTTTTTGATATTCGCGGGAGTGCTTGACAACAACGCCAAGCTCGTCAGCTTTCGCCGGGGCAAGGCCAGCTTTTCGCTCCCAATAGAAAGGCATGATACACTTGATGTCCAGCTTTCGCTGATGTTCTCGCTCATACGCCAGCTCGAAGACATCTCTGGGCCACACAAGTTCACAGTTACGCGTTTTGGAAGGCACGACATCTTTTTGTTCGGCACCTCTGGCATGCACGTGTTCGTTATAACCTCGCCGACATCAGAGGGGCAGGTGGCAAAGGCGCTGGCTGAAATGGTAGCCATGCTGGGCGATTCAGAGCAGCAACTGGCGGCATCTACAATTGCAGGTAGCCACAAAGATCAGAACATGGCCGCTGCCATG
>JBFLWZ010000179.1:0-4328 GCA_040757615.1 Thermoproteota archaeon
GTGCAGGAACAACAGTGCAGCAGTTGGACAATAGGGAGGCCATTGCTTACATTAGAGACCATTGGCGCTATTTGTGAAGGATGTCGAGGCTGCAAAGGGGGGTTACTGTTACAAGTGAAAAGATAGCTTTCGAGGCCTTGTATTACCCAATAAAGGAACCGATCTCTTGTGCGATTTTCGCTCCAAAGCTTGAATATAATGGCGATTATCGGGCTTATACGTCGGCGTCTAGTCCCTTTTCCGCAGCAGAAACTTGCCGACCCGGACGTAGACGCTCGTGCCCTTGCCCTTTGTGATGTACGGCGCAATCACTGCAAACAGTATGCCAAGGCCGGTGGCAGTCGACGTGAGCCAAGTAATATAGTTATTTTCAAGAGCCAGCCTGCCCGACCAGAACTCTGTCGCGATGCGGAGTAGGATCGTAACCAGCCCCTGCCCCGTTCCGACCAGCACGAGAAATTTGCCGATGTTTATGCGGTTTGCAGCAAATAATGCTGCACCCATCAGCACCGTCAGGCCGCCGAGCTGGCTCAAGAGCGCCAGAAAGCCTATCGGCACGATGGCAAGGGACCAGAACTCCCTGACGGTGTTCACCACCAGCTGCTCCCTTACCAAATTGTAGATCGCGATGTTTGCGTGATAGCCGGAGAGCAGAAAGAGGATGCCGGAGACAAACGCGATCCCGGCGGCCAGCCTGTTCCGAGTCGTGCTGTAGCGCAGCGTCTGCAACCGATCATAGACTATCCGCTGCTCCACAGCCGACTTGGGTACCTTTCCATAGATTGCAAGTCGCTTCATCTTGGAATGCGAATACTTGTGCCGCGCTTCGTACGCGGTTATCAAGAGTCTTATCCCCTTTTTGTCGACCGACCCGGCAAGCGACTTGGGTATCAGGTAGCTTGAAAGACCCACCAGCCCCTTCTTGACCACAAGGTACTCTGGCAGGGTCTTGCGCAGGAACCCTATCTTTTTCCTGTCAGATGAATAGACCGGCCTGTTGATAAGCGACGACCAGTCTGAAAACGGATCGTGGGGTGTCGTACAATACAAGTGACGATCGGTCTATTATGAGTTGCAGATACTCCCCAAAAGAGAGCATCAAAAGTGAATCCCCTAGGTGAGCGATCGCATGAGAGGGGCCAAAAATCACCCAAAAATAAGCGATAAGGCAAAGCATATCTATACAATATCTGTGCATACAAAAAGCGTTCAAACTGTCATAGTATCTGCAGTGGCAGTGTTTCTGATCGCCGGCCTAGCTTCGCCGGCATATGCAGCTCAGATCAACGCTTCGCTGATACCCGAGTTTGATAGGGCCGCAGGAAGCTTTGTCGGGGTAAAGTTTGTCACGATCAGGTACGAGCCGGGCAGCACTGTGGCCGAGCTGTTCAACGGCAAGACCGTAAGAGTTGAGTTTTCGATAACCGGTACAAACGCAAGCGGCATGGGCGAGCTTGTGGCTGCAGCAAACCGGGCGCTTCTTGAAGCGCAGAGCCCTGCACAGGTGAGCAACGCCAACCTTACATACTCGGGCGTCCTCAGAGGAGGGCCGGACAGGCTGACGCTCACATACAGCGTAGAATTCGTCCCGGCGTTCTCCGGGTTCAATTTGGATAGAAACGCCACCGATAACATACCGATGGACATCAACTGGAGAGGCTTTGTAATAGACGGGCCGGTGTTTGTTGATTCGTCAGAGCACGGCAGGATTAACATCAACCACCCGATCGGGCTCTTGCAGGTCGCATTCCCCGAGTTTGCGGACAAGCTTGCAGGCACAGAAGCTGAGAGGATCATGAACGAGCCGATACTGGACTTTAGCGAGCTTGGGTCCATGCCAATGGAAAAATGGCACTGGCTCTTTGACCCGACCTTCAGCCAGGCAAGCACCGGAGGGTTGCTAAGGAACACCGACATTGGCAGCGCGAAAGTGATGTCGGTCTACTCGCTTGGGGAATGCAGCATAAGGGAGGGGTGCCCGCCTCCAAAGGAGGGAGACGCCTCAATAACAGTGGAAGGGTCGCCTGTGCAGGTGCACATCTCTACTCCCCAGCCAAACGCCCAGATAGAGATAGCGGGCTTTACCAGCATCGAAAAGGCTGGAGAGCACGACATCATCAGAGTCAGCATGGGGAGCGCAAACCCAGGCATACCCGGATTCACCATGCAGGTGCTGCTGGTGCTTGGAGGCATGATGGGAGTTATCGCGGTGGTAGTGCTGATGAAAACCAGAAAGTGATCAGTACTTCCAATCGGAAGCCGTGCCGTTCCACCAAGCCCTGTACGGCCGGGCGTCCTGCCCTATCTCTTCTTTCACCCTGTGCTCGATTGAAAAGAACATGTTCTCCATAGCGTCCGCGCCGCCGTCGGCGTAAAGCTCCCTTCCAATCTCCTGCACCCTTCCCTTCTTGTTCGCAAAGTCGGGAGCATTTGGGTTCTGGATGCAGTAGGTGAGCAGGTCGTACAGCTCTTCTTCCAGGTACGCGTCCAATCAGTCCAGCCTCTTAATGATGTGGTAGCCAAACTCGGTCTTGACCGGTTCTGACAGCTGACCTTTTTCCAGTTTGAACGCTGCCTCTTCAAAGGGCTTGACCATCATGCCGCGGCCGAAATATCCGAGGTCGCCGCCGCGCTTGCCGCTTCCCTTGTCTATCGACAGCTCTTTGGCAAGGTTGGCAAAGCTTTCGCCTTTCTTCAACCGCTCAAGTATCGCCAGCGCTTCGCTTTGCTTTTGCACGAGGATATGGGAGCACTTGATCTTGTTAGCCATTTTCCAGAATATTGGAAAAGATGGGAATTAACTTTTTCTCTTGCAAAAAGGAAAGAAGATGGGGGAAGCAATAACCGCAGTTATTGCGTTGTCGTGTTGGTATTGTTGTTTGTTGCCGAAGTGTCGTTTGTGGCGGCCTCTCCATTGTCTGAAGTTGATGCTTCGCCATCATCTACCACAATGTCTGAATTTGCAGATGCAGTCAGGGTCTCGCCATCAAAGTCCAAGTTTGCAGTCCTCTGGGTTCCGCTCTCTACGAGCCTGAGCTCTAGAGGATCAGAGCCAGTGCCGGCAACAGCAGTCTCGCTGTTTTCTGGCACAGGGATCTTTGCCTCTATCTCTCCGTTGTCATCGACATCATCTATACCCCTCAGCTCGTTCTCTATGAACATCAGGACCACTTGCCCTGGTACAAAGTCCTGACCTTCTATTACGAGAATCTGCCTGTCAGAGTCCAGCGCGCTTGTTGATGTCGTGTCAGACTCTTCAGATGCTGATGAGGTGGTACCGCCTCCTGAAGTCACAGCTTCGTCGGCTTCATCTTCGCCTACAAGTACACAGTCGGCGGATGCCGTTGATGTTGATTCGTCGTCCGCTGAGGCTGCAGTCTCTGTCTCGCTATCAGCCAGCGCGGCAACTTCGGTCTCTGACATCACTGACACTGACACTGTCGGCTTAATCCTAGCTATCTCCTCAAGGAACGACGATGCGGTCTGCGTTTCACCTGAAACCTCGGTTGTGCCTACGTCGCACACTACCAGACCATCAAGCAAGGATCGGACGTCCGCTGTAGAGGTGCTGCTGCCGTCATACTCTGACGCGCTGTCGGACCACGCTGCGTCGTCTAGATTCATCGTGTCCTCGAATTGCTCTCCAGCCACGATCGCTTCTTCTTCGAACGTTGTCAGCTCGCTGTCATCAGCAGTCTGCGCGTATATCGAAACTCCCACAAAGGCAGTCGATGCAACGACCAGAGCTGATAAGAGCGACAGCAACGCGAATTTTGTTTTTCCTTCCTTAAACAATCCTACTCAAACAGAGTGTCAACAAAAAGAATTTAACGAGTTGTTCAATATTTTGAATAAAATCTCTTCTAATCCAAGTTAGGTAACACGATCCGGTAGCGAGCCTACACAAAATGCAGCTTCGAAATCAAGATATAATCGCCGCCCATTTACAGAGTAAATGTCTGAGGACACTTCCTCACCATCGCCGACTGCGGCGATACCTTTCCCTACGCTTACAATCCTGTATCTGCCGTCTGAGGCAAAGGCGGTGATCGACGAAGTGGCCCAGAAATACGCCAACAGCACAGTCGAGGACTGCATAGGGTTCTTTCACGGCACCCAGCGGCACTACAAAAAAGTGACGATGTGGAGCCAGGGCATCGACAGCCTCTGGCTCAATGCCATAGTAGCTAGGACAAAAGAGCTTGCAGGAGTCGAGTTTGTCACGCTGGTTTCAGGCGGCATGATGTACGTTCTTTAACCTTGCCGGCCAGTATATCGCATGGAGAAAAAGAAGGACATAGCCAAAAATACGCTCAAACCCATTACCA
>JBFLWZ010000180.1:0-4297 GCA_040757615.1 Thermoproteota archaeon
CTTTCGTGTTCGGTTATGCTGTAACGCACCTTGCCAAGCCTGCCGCTGTACGATTCTAGCGTGGTGAGGTTCCAGAGTGACTGGATATACATCTGCTGCTCCTCAGTCTCATTGAGAAGTGGTTCTACTCCCTGCTGGAAGCCGCCTTCGATGACCTCGCCCCTGCTGTTGACGATTCCGACAAAGCGTATGTTGCGGTCAAGCTTGATGATCTTGTCGCAAAGATTGCGTTGCATGCGTTTGGTAATTGTTCGCGGGAATATAAAACGTTACAGGTCAGTCGGCAAGTCGTGTTTCCATAGAGTGCCCATCTCGGATGTGCGCCGAATAATGCAGATGAACAAGCTCATTAATGTCCGCATCAGTAAAGTATTTCGTCGAATACCTTGCAAGCACGGTTTTGCAATCGGAGCAATAAATCTCCTTGAACTTCAATGCCATGATTATAGCTAGCCAGCTTATTCACTGTTTTGGCGGTACTTGTTTTCGGTAAAGCGCATCTTCGACGCCTTGTAGTAGATCACTTCGCCCCTCCGCTCTATCACGGCCACCACGGCCTCCTTGCCCATCTTTTCTATCTGGTCGACTGCCTCGGCAAGGTTCTTTGCGGTCATGTTGGTACCCTCGTTTATACCAAAGACCACATATTTCGCTGGCTTTTTCTCGTACTCGCCCCGTTCGTATACGCGAAAGTCGTTTCCAAATCCAAAGCCTTCCTTTGCGACATAGCCCCGGCTCCGAAGATCGCGATAGACCAGAAACTTGGTCATGATGTTCTTGTCGTACTTTAGCAAGAGTTCGAACAGCGGATCGAATGTCAAGTCGGGCTTGTTCTTGAGCGTAAGGCGCTTTGTGTGCATCAGGTAGAGGGCTTCGTACGGCTTGAGCACATAGTGGTCTTCCTTTTCACCAAAGCCTTTTGTTCGGAGCTCGTCTTGAAAGCGCGTTTCATCAACTACAATCCTTCCACCTGCTGCAAGCCGGGCTTCGACTAGCTGCGGAACCTCTGCCTCGCCGGCCTTGCTGTCTGAGAAAGGCGCACTGGCCGGAGCTGACGACATAACGATTAAATCACAGCAAACCTCCACATTTAAGCATTCAAATTTAGTGAGTGAAATGAAAGGAGTTAATTATCGTGAGACTCGCGGGATGCCGTATGTAAGGCGTGAATACATTGCAGGCAAGCCCCAGATCAAGATCGCGAGGTTTTCCTCAGGACAGGCCAGCAACAACTATGACTACAAGCTGGAGCTCATGGCTACAGAAAAGCTCCAGATAAGACACAACGCACTGGAAGCAGCTAGACTTGCGGCCAACAAGAGGATGGCCACTGCAGGCGAAATGTCATTCTTCTCTATGCTAAGGGTCTACCCGCATGTCGTCCTCAGGGAGAACAAGATGATCGCCACAGCAGGCGCAGACCGTCTCCAGGAAGGCATGAGGCGCGCCTTTGGCAAAGCTACGGGCCTTGCGGCGAGAGTGGTTCCAGGACAGGTCCTGTTTGAGGCTCATGTGACTGCGGCGAACCTGAACCTTGCAAAGGAAGGATTCAAGGTTGCTTCAAGCAAGCTTGGATGCCCGACGACTGTCAGGGTGACTCCGCTAAAAGAGCAAGTAGTGGTTGCAGAGGACTAGATCTTTGCAACCAGACTTTTGATATTTTCTGAATTGCAGACAGCAGACTTGCCGCCTATACTCTTGCATACCAGCGCAGTAATGTTGTCGATTTCTGCTTTCATTGCCTTGCCTACGGGCGAAACAGGGTTGGCAAGCTCGGCCCTTACCTTGGCGTGATCAATCCCTTCCAAGATTTGTGGACTGTAACCAGCTCCAACCTGCATGAACTGGCCATCGATGAGCAAGAATGGAATAATCTGATCAGGGTTGAACGTATCTAGAATTTCATAGTCCTTTTCTTCGAGCTCTTGCAGCGGCTCGAAATTCCTGTCGGCAGTCTCGCGCCCAACAAACTCGACATAATCGCTTTCGTATTTCGCGCGAGCAAAGCTCACTGTCGGGATGTTTAGATATTTTTCGTCATGACCTGCGCTGGTAGTTTCTACCAGCCCCTCCCATTTTCCGAACTTGCCAAGTGCCTCTACAATAGCCCAGCGCTCTGCAGCGCAGAACGGGCAAAAGCCGGCTCCCATGAAAAACACAAGTGACTTGTCGCTGGACCTTTTCAGCGGCTCGTCTGTAATGTGCATAAACTTGCCAAGGACCTTTTTCGGGATAAAGCTGCTCACGGACAGGGTTCTTGCAGTTTATTTTATTAATGTTCTGAATTCTGCCAGGGTCAGGCGAGCCTGTGCATGGCAGCACGGTGGCACCCGATACCAAAGGGGATGAACAAGCCAGCTCGCCTTACCTAGCAACGCAATCCAGCATCAGATTATTTTTAAAACTACTGGAAGAAAATTACAGAAATAATCATTCAGTAATTATCGACTTCCTTCCCCACTGCGTTCTGTAATAGTGGAGCACGATCGTGACCAAGAGGGTGGAGCAGACAATTGTAAAAAACGGCACCAAGAGGTTGTATGGATAATCCAGGTAATGCATCGGTGCAACCGACTGGCCAGAGACAATCGCGTCTGCAGAGTTGAATGAAAATGCAAGCGCTGCGCTCGCGACAAAAACGGCAAGCGATACAACCTTCATTTGCTAAACCGGTGCGGCAAATACTATTAAGCGATAATCATGAAAAAACGCGCGACTTGTATTCTATCAAATAATTTTCAAATTATGATAATAGAATTGTCGACTATTGTCTAAACCAGAACGTTCATGCATTTCACGAAAAGTCCTCCACGATCTCGATGTTCCCTCTCATGTGTGAATGTGGAATGCAACCATAAGAAAATTCGCTGTTCTTTAAGTTGAATTCAAACGTCTCTCTAGGCATGATCAGCTTGTTTCGTTCATTTGAGTCGACGATCTGCCACGGGTCCTGTCGACATACTCGTCCTTCTTCGTGACTGTATGTTCGATTGAATTGGCGTTTGTCCAGATCATCCTATTTGACATACCTAGGATGCCCCTTGTTTACTTTGGGACGTAATTCCTCTAGTTCGATTCCTGTCACGCTCCTTCCATTATTGTAACTTCAACCAATTCCTCCGACTCTAGCACTTCCTTTTGCAGTGCCGGCTTTGCATTTGCTTCAGGAATGTATACAAACTGGTAATACGCCATGCTCCGCACGACTGCTGCCAAGGCCACGATGCTGATCCCGGCAGAGTGGTTTGTCTGCACATCCTAATCTGCAAATGTTTTCGATTTATCGTTTAGTCTAAACGTGTGGATCAATCCTTATTGCCTGCAAAAATCGCTAAATAGTTTTCCGGCGTACATTTAGTATGACAGAGCCTGCCAGCTGGACCGACCTTGTCCGCGAGTCTGTGCACACTAGCGACGACCACGACATCGGCGACATCGAAGCTTTAAACCGCCACTTCATAGTAGTGAAGCGCGGGCTTGTAAATGTCCACCGATACTACATACCGATGAGCAGAGTGGAAGGCTGGGACGGAAAGGTGGTTTGGCTCAAGGTGCCAGAAGATCGCGTGAAAAAAGCCTACGAAAAAAGTGCAGCCCCCGATCCACATTACTACCATTACAGCAACGCGCCTGTCGCCGATGATGACCTTAGCCAGCATCTGATGATTGTTCCAAAGATCCCACCCAAGTATGAACAGGAACGCCCTTTTGTAATCGTCCCCCGCCAACATGAAAAACAGAGTATTTTGCGCTGCGACCTATGTAACACGACCTTTAGAACGGAAGAAGAGCTGAGCGATCATATCAACAGCCACTAGCTTACCATGCTATACCCGTCATCTCCTTTAGCCCAATCGCATGAAAGACCCTTCTAGTAAGGAGCTCCGTTCTACTACTCTTTTTTTATAAAGATAAATTAAGCCCCTCCAGATTACCAATCGTTCAGTTGGCCCCGAGAACCCTTACGGACCTCCCAGACTCGCAGTTTGACGGCAAGAGGGTGCTCGTAAGAGTCGACTTTAACGTTTCTGTGAACAATGGATCGGTCGGCGAGGATTACAGGATACGCATGTCCATCCCGACGATCGAGTATCTTACAAAGCGCGGTGCAAAGGTAATTCTGGCCTCGCACCTTGGCAGGCCGGAGGGGCGCGACAGACAGTACTCGCTCGCACCAGTTGCAAGGCGGCTTTCTGACATCCTAGGCAATTCATCAATACGATTCGCAGACGATTGCGTTGGCTTTGAAGTCGAAGACCAGATTGAAAAAATGAACAAGGGCGACGTAATATTGCTT
>JBFLWZ010000181.1:0-4181 GCA_040757615.1 Thermoproteota archaeon
AATTCTACCAGCCTTGAAAAGCAGTTGGGAGACAAGTCCGTGCCTGCGCGCGAGATCAAGATCATAATGGAATCAGTTGGCAAAAGGTACCGTGAAAACGTCGACGTGATAATCGAAGAGTGCGACAGAGACATGATGGCTCTAGAGCGCGTTCCAAGCCCGCTCAAGCTGTTTGTCGACTGCCTTGCGGAAGCGCAGAAATCATTGAGCTTATCAAATCCTGCGCAGGCGCTTCTTCAGCAGTATACGGCCGCCTGGGAAGACTGGATGTAGCGAGAAACATTCTTTAGATGTGACGGTATTGTAATGCCGGTTGGCAGGCAATTTCGCCGACGAAAAGGCCGACATGCACCCAAGGGCATGGTTGTCGCGCTACCGATGCACCTCGATCGGCTACCTCACAAAAATGCTGCTGTTCTATCACGGGCTTGGGATCGGCCTGCTAGTTCTTGGGACGGCAGTCATTGATCAGGTCCTGCCAGATCATGAAGAACCGAGCATCCCAAGGTCGCTCTCGGGCGTCCTTGCAGCTGGCCCGCTTGAAGAGACTGTGTTTTTTGGAATCCCATTCTATGTCTTTGGCAACGCCTATTCAGTCCTTGTCACTGGCGCGCTGTGGGTCGCCATACACTTGTTCAACACTGACACTTTTTCGGTAAACAGCCTTGCTTTTGGCAACCTGCTCTTTGTGCTGCCTTCGCTCTTTTTCAGCCTGAGGACATGGGTGAGCGGCAAAGGATGGTTTTCAATAGTCACGCATTCTGCATGGAACGGGATCTTTTTTGCCGCTGGCTGCTCTGCAGGCGAATTCGAATGCACGCTTGTTGATGCAGATATGGGGGCAAATGTGCTCGCCATCGGGCTTTCGGCAGCACTGCTGGTTGGCACATACGTGCTCTACAAAAAAAGAGAGGGCAAGAAGCGGCAGCAGCCTAACGAATTCAATATATAGGTCGCCACTTTTTTAGAAATGAAAATGAGCCAGACCGAAAGTGTGAACGTCACCGTAACAGTGGGCGACGTAAAGGTGCAGTTCAGCGGCTCTGCAGATTCAGTCATGGCTTCTGTCATGAGCTTTCTGTCAAAGCAGGTGCCGTCGATGGATCTGGCCAAAAAGATCTCGCTCAACTACTCGGCGCAGGAGCTGATTGAGACCTACTCTCACCTCATCAAGATAACGCCAGAGGGCCCGCGCGTAATACCAGACTCGGATGCAAGGTTGTCGGACAAGGACATGGTCGCACTGCAATTGGTAGCAGCCAAGATAGCAAAGGATCTTGGAAAATTACAGGACGACACTATGCAGGTTGCAGAAATGCATGCGGCGACTGCGCTCAACCCCAAATCCATCAGCTCCAGGATTTCTGAAATGGTCAAGGCCGGCCATGTCACCCGTGACGAAAAAGAGCAGGGCAAGTACAGGATAACGACTGCAGGAATCCACTGGCTCAATTCGACGATTGCAAAAAAGGTCAGGCAGTAGCTTCTGACGGTGGCTTCTTTTGGATATACCGGTAATTGCGCATCGTGCCAATCCTTGTCAGGATGTTTTCGCGCACCATGTCCGTGAGCGAATGCGACACTGCCGTCCTGTCATAGTTGTACCCCTTCCTTGACAGCTCTTCATGCACTTCCCCAAGCGATCTTTCCGATCCGAAATAGCCTTCAAGCCAGAGGCTTTCAAGCAGCCCCCTGCACGTCATGCCGCCCTTTACGGAGGTTTTCTGCTCGTCCGTCCGAAATTCAGATGTAGGCCTTGACTTTAGCGCGTCGATCTCGCGCCGCAGCTCTTCAAACTGAGACTGCACATCAGGTCCGACTATCTTGGCGGTGTCGAGGCTTGAGAGCACGTTTTCAACAACCTGCTTGACCCGACTTTCGAGGCAAGTTATCTCGACCTCCCATTCTCCGTGCTTTAGCTTTATCTTAACTTCCTCAGCAGGACGGTCGCTCATCTTTAAATATACCCCATCTCATGCTATTGATAAACCTGTTGCTGACCATATTGTTCATGTTGCGCAATATTAATATAATTGTGCCCGCAGTTATTGTTGAGCAACATGGCCACGCAATTAAATCCGCCTTTTCACTCTAGCCTGAGCCTCTGCGACCTCGGGATAGCAGAATCGGTAAGCAAGTGCCTCGCGCCCAAGCTTGACGGTCTGAAGGGCAAGAAAATAGTGTTCAGCTGTGACGACAAGAAAATGATACCGGTTGATGGATGGGGATTGAGATCCAACCCGTACACCGCGGCAACGGTCACGACCATCCGCCCCATCAAGGAAAATGCGTTGGTAGCAGCCATCGACTCCAGCAGCGTCAAGATAGCGGAAACCGAGGATGGCAGTCTGTATGGAATAAAGTGCGGGATAGCGACCGCGTATGCCGGCCGTGCGATGATGCATTTCAAAATAGGCCCGATGCTTTTCTACCTGAGCGAAAGCACAATCCAAGATTCCGAGCTTGAAGAGAGGCTGGCACGGCTTGTACTCATGGACGACGACTATGCAAAGAGGCTGATAAGGGTGCGCGCAGAGAGGGCTGTTCAGAAAGAGCTCGCAAACCAGTTTACAAATTCGGTGATCCTCGTTGACGGGTCGCTCAAGGCGTCGGTGTTTGAGGACAGGGAGCGCAGCATTGCCAAGATAGCGGAAAGCTGTGTGTTACGCAAGAACATGCTGATAGGGATAAGCAAGGGCACAAGGCTCAAGGTGCTCGACAGGGCAGCAGCTCCGCTGACAAAGGTGCCCGGGCCGGCCTACATCGACGTTGACATGATAATCAAGAGCTTGATCAGGAACACTATCGGTAGCAGCTCCATGATCAAGCTGGAAAAGAGCAGCCCTGTCCTGCGTGCTGACATTGTCGGCGACAGGAGCGAGTCGCTCGGCGTACTGCTTGGAAATGACCCGGTGGCAGGTGGCTACCCCGAGACGCTAAAGTTGGCACACCACATCTCCACCTTTACGAGCACCGAGATGACATGCCTTCGGAGCCATGTGCTGAACACCTACGACGTGACCGAGCTTGCGGCAGACGACATCCGCAGCATGCTGCTGGGGTCGATCTCGGTATGAAGATCCTGTCAAAGAACGGCAACGAGCTCTTACTCCTTGCAATGAAGGAGGACTCGGCGGCCAAGGGCGACTATATGTTGATTGAAGACAGGAGCAGGAGCATGGTGGTGCAGGTCTATGACGAGGAATATTTGTCATCGCAGTCGCTCATAGAGGACATCGTCAGGGAGGAGGTGGTCAATGCCTCAAGCGTCGAGAACCTATATGACCCGCTGAATATAGGCAGCCTGTCGCGCTTGGTAAGGGACGCCAGGATATTTCGCGCCAAGATCAGAGCGTCTGTAAGCGACGGCAAGATGACAAGCGACGTCACGTGGCTCCCGTCAAGGGTGGAGTCAAAGATAAGGAAGCTTGCGATGAAAGAGCTCGATTCGTTCCTTGGAAGGCGCGGCGTCTTTCCGATTCCGCTTGGCAGGACAGGCGATAACGAAGAGTTTGAGATCTATGCAGAGGATCTGGACGGCAAGCTGACGGTCATTACCGGCAAAAAAGAATCTGGCAAATCCCACTTGTCTAAAATGCTGGTCAAGACGCTGGTGCAGCACGGCGCGTTTGTAGTCATATTCGACCTGAACAATGAATATAGCGGCCTTGGGTGGAACCGCGACGGCACTCCTTCATCCATACACAGGCAGGTCAAGGTGCTCGAGCCTGGTAAGACCCTGAGATTCTCGCTTGACTACTGCGGCAAGGGTGCAGTCTCGGGGATGCTGAAAAATGCGCTAGATATGCCGGCTGCCTCCTTGCGCGAATTTTTCAGGATATGGGACTGGCTTGAAAACAAAAAGTCGCTTTCGATAGACGCGATAGGCAACGCGGTCAACACATGGAACATCAACGAGCTCGTGCGCGACGCGCTCGTCTCCCGGTTCCACGTCATCCAATCGTCGCGCTTGTTTGGCGATGCCGGCTTTCGGTTCGAGGATGCGATATCAGGCACGAGCGGCGCGGCGCTCGTGATCAATATGGGCGAGGTGTCGCCCACCGTGCGCAGGATGGTGGTCGAGCTGGTCCTGAGCAAACTGGTCGATCTATTAGAAAGAAAGGTGATCCCGCCGATCTTTCTCTTTGCAGAAGAGGCCCATCTCTACATCCGGGACACAT
>JBFLWZ010000182.1:0-4161 GCA_040757615.1 Thermoproteota archaeon
GGATCAAAGTCAAGTCCAAAGCTGTTGCGGATTCCATAAGCATAATATTTTGCCAAGTCTCCAGGCATTGCCCCGTCGGCGGCATTTCCATTGCCGTCCACTCTCAGAATGACGGATGAATCATCCGGCTCACCACCATCATAGTTCTGGAGAATCCCGTTTCTGTTAAGGTCGCCAATGACCGCATATAGCATGCCGTCGGGCCCGATCGTCAGCTTGCCTCCGTCGTGGTTCGGGCCTGGCTCCCCGGGCAGGTCAAGCACAAGCGCCTCTCCGCTCAGGTTGCCCGCAGCGTCCATATCATACCTGTAGACTCTGTTTCTTACTTCACCATCCGAGGCTTGGGTACAGTAAAGGTAAACAGTCTTTGTCCCATTTTCATCATCTTTCACAGCAACGCCAAGCAGCCCGCGCTCGCTGTTTCTTTCAACAAAGATATCAAGTATCGGTTCTTCCTGCAGCTCACCATTTGATACAAGGCGCACCATACCGTTGTCCTTCTGGAGGATCAGGATGTCATCTTGGTCGATAAACGTCATGCTGGTTGGAAGGTCCAGCCCCTCTATGACCTTCTCAACTCTTAGTCCTGTGTCAGAGATTGTTGGCAGATTCTCTTCAGGCAGGACCGTGAATGTGTCCTCGGTATTGTTGTTTTGGGCAGGCGGCATGCTGGTGCTATTCGCCGGTTGTGGAGAAAGCATGCCATTATCCAGCCCAACATAACTTAACGATATTGACGCGCCGACCACAACTGCAAGAGCAATTACAGAAAAAACTACTACATGCATCTTGTCCATTCAAATGTAAATATCGATTTCTCGTTATTATGTATTCTAGAGGACGATAGAGTACATAAACTATTGTTCAAACATCGGTAAAAGTGTATTTTGTATACAGCAATATTTTACATAAATCTTATAATGAAAAATATACGGATGCGGCATAATGACGCTTGACCATGCCGCGTCTCCCGCCAAGACTGCCAGACAGCCTTCTTCCCGGGGAAAGCGGATCACAATCGACAGTGTGCTTTACGTGCTCAGGATGGCAGACGACCCCGCCGGCGCGACCCTTAACAAGCTGGCCAGAAAAAGGTACGGCAACTATCGCGACGCTTCAACGGTGATAAACAAGCTGGTCCATTGCGGCATGATAGTTGAGCGCATTACTAGGGACGAGCGCCAGATACCCCGGATTTCGTTTACGATAACTGAAAAGGGCAAGGTAGCCCTCAATGTGTTTGAAGACTGGTAACTAGTCTGACATTGTACCGACAATATCCACATTGTTGCTGCCAATGTAGTCAACGCCGTCGTACCTGGTTCTGCGCGTGTTGCCGCCGTCAATTACATCAGCTGTAGTGGCTTCGATGTCCACCCTAGCCGGTCCGCTGTATTCCACAAGAATCCTGTCGCCTACTTGGATCGTGTGCGGGGTCGTCAGGGTGAATGTCCTATCAGCATACGAAGTCGGAAGCGTCGAGGCGTCGAACGTCTCGTTAAACGTTGCGACGACCGTGTCTGTCGAATTCCTCACTACTGCCCTTACTGTCCCCGATGCTGAGCCGCCCTTCCGGAGGCGTACAGTCCACGTTCTCAGCGACTCTCCGATCAGGACGGACGAAGCTCGTATCTCTTCGCCATATCTGGTGTTTGCTCCAGTGTAAATCGGCCCATTCGCTCCGCCGGGGCTTGGCACGCTGTAAAACACAGTGCCGCCACCGCCTCCAGTGCTGCCTTCGCTGCTCATGACTCCTACTACGTCGGCGCTGCTCGAAGTTGCATAAGCCGTTCCATCGAATCTGACTCTGCGCGTGTTGCTGCCGTCTATCTGGTCGGTCGTCCATACGGAAAGCTCAACCCTGCCGGATCCGCTGAACTCTATCAAGATTCTGTCTCCGGCCTGTATGACGTATGGGGTGGCGAGCGTGAATGTCTGCTCGGCAAATGAAGTTGGAAGTGCAGACGCGTCCAGTGTTTCGTTAAAGGTTTCGACTACCGCGTCGTCAGAGAGCCTTCTAACAACGGCCCTTACAGTGCCAGAGGTTGCGCCAACCCTCCTCATATGCAATCTCCAGCTCGCCAGTGACTTGCCCACCAGGACAGATGAAGAGTTTCTTGCCTCTTCGCCATACCTTGTGGCAGTGCTGGTGAGTGGACCTACCGCATCTCCGGGGTAGGTCACGCTGTAGAATACTTCGCCTGCGCCACCACCCCCGCCGCCATCTCCTCCGGTGCCGGAGGAGGAGCCAGGTATCTGGATAATGCGCGCGGCAGAAGGTATGCCGGAGCTATTCAAGATGTGGATGTAGTAGTAGCCTGGCGGCGCAAGGTTGGCGTTGAGCGGGGCCTCTACCGTAACGCTGCTTGAAGTGCTGCTTTGAACGTCAAGCATAATGCACCTCATGTTGGCGTCGTAGTGGTGGGTCGTGTTCGGCAGCATTATCAGCGTCGCGCGAGTTATGCTCGTGGCGTTTGACGTGGGTATGGTTATTGATTCGCCATAGCCGCCAACAACAACAGTCTGCGCGCCAGATATTGTGGGTCGAGTCTCGGCAAAGTACCCCGGCCGGAAGAACTCTGTCCTCAGCTCCCAGTTGCTTCTGGTAGGTGTGCTTCCGGCAGTCCACACGCTGCCGTCTGGAAGCAATAGCGATACCTGATGATAGACGCGCGGAACATTGGCTGCTGCCAGGCCCGTCCAGCTTTCAGTGTCTGGATCAAACATTTCCGGTACAAAGCGCGGGTTACTGTTGCCCTGGGCTGCTCCACCAAACACCACGACTTTGCCATCTGGCAGTATTACGGGGGCCAGATATTTCCTGCCAAATTGCAGCGAGTCGACGGCCCTTATCGATGGGTTGCCAGCGTTAAAGTCCAGAATCTGACATGCGGCAGTGGCAGGCTCGGCAGAGCCGGGCGAGCCCCCTACTATCAGGATCTTGCCGTTTTCAGAAGATGTGTTTTCAAGCGGAAGAAGCACAGTGGTTCCATAGTGTCTCTGCGAGGGCGAGCTGAGTCCAAGCGTCGAGATCGCGCCTGTCGAGCGGTTCCACAGCCGTACGTCGTCCAACATACCTGCCACGACAATGTTTCCAGAAGGCATCAGGTGCATCCTAGGATAAAGGGCGAGATTCGGCGTGGCCCCGCTGTACGTCTGTTCACCTGCCCCCTCACACGTGCCTACCGCCGAGCTACCGACAGTGTACGAGCTGCCGCCGCTTGAAACCTCTTGGATTGTCCACGATCTTGAAGAAGAATCGTAAATTTCCACCAGCCTGTCGTGGTCGCCGTACTCGTCATAACCGGCCGTGACCATGACATTTCCATCCGGCATGGTGACACAGGTCGGGTACCATCTGCCGTGCCTCATGGAGGCAACTTTGGTGAGTGTTTCTGAAGACCAGTCGAACTCGTATGCAGAATTAAGCCCATGCCACCTTCCGTTGCAGTTGTCAATCGCAATGTCGTAGCGCAGCGTGCCGCCGGCTATCAGCACGTTGCCGTTTGGCAGCTGCGCGTGGCCTGCACAGAACAGATCCTCCGACATTGAAACGTTTGACTCTGACCCCGTGGCTGGGTCAAGCACTCTTGCTTCAAAGGGTCCTGTCTGGTGCAAAGAGTGGTAGCCAGACCCTGCAAAGTAGAATATCTTGCCGCTTGGAATCACCGCTGCATGTATTGCGACGGTAGATGTGTCGTCGCCTGAAACCCACGAACCGGCGCTCTGCGCCTCGACTTCTTTGATTGCAGTTTTTTTGTTGTTCGGAAAACTGAAACCGGCGACGCCTCCAAGAATCAAAGCGCCGACGCTTGCACCCATTAACTTTAAGAACTCACGCCGAGTTACTGTCACAGTAATAACGAGCGCATTTGATATAAAAGAGGTACCAAAACTTTTGATCTAGAGTCAGGGCCAAATGCAATTTTTACAATCCAATGTTATGTATAGGCTGTTTCCATTTTTGACGAACCAATAAATACAAAGTTTGGAACTGTATATCGCCGTGAGGATCCCAGTCATTCTCTCTATTTCCCTTGCTACTGTTTTAGCGGGTTCCCTCATGCTGGCAGCCCCTTTTTCCATCAGCGACATTATTCCAACGCAGAGCAGTCAGGCGCAGCAGGCAGAAGCCCAAGCACTGCCACTTGTGATCAGGGA
>JBFLWZ010000183.1:0-4143 GCA_040757615.1 Thermoproteota archaeon
TGCCTCTTCTGCCCTCTCAAGAAACGTCCTGTATAGCCCTCTGCCTGCAACCCCCAGGCCATAGCCCTCCTTTGCCCCGGGGTGGCTCATGTAGACAAGCGCAATGACGCCAGCATTGAGCCTGTGCGCCTTTTGTACAAGAGCCGCCAGCGCGCCCTTGCCGATAAAGGGGTTTGCTATCACTGCATCAAAGCCCATCTTTACAAGATGATCTACTGCAACATCATTCGTGTTTTCAATGTCGTTGAGCTTGATGTCCGCGATGGACTGCAAGCCGTAAGAATGGGCAAGCCTGTTTATCCGCGATATTTCTGCGGCTGACAGCGGAAGGATCAGGTGGAAATTGATCTTGATTGCGCATACGTGCTGCCCAGCCGCCCTGATTGTTTTTTCTGCAAACTTGGCAAGGCCGCGCCTGCTAGCCGGCGGGTCGAGTGCAAGGACTATCGGGCTCTTGTTGGCAGCCGCAGCCTTGGCGATTCTTTCGCGGAAAGATCTAGTCATAGGTCTTTACCAGCGGGTGATCCGCTGCAAGCCTTATCACCTTGAGGTATACATAGCCGTGCTCGTCCAGCCTCGCCGAAAACGTCGGCTGCTCGATCTTTTGGCTGGAGTAGCGCAGGAACGGCTCTTTTGGTTCTTCGTCTAGCACAACATAGTAAAAGTATGACACGGTTTCATTGTCCGTCGCGCTCATTGTGGTGCCAAGGATTATCCTGCCGCCGCGCTCTTTGAACAGGAACAGCGGCAGCGGTGGCTCGTCATAGATCGTCTTGTAGGCGGCCACCTTGGCCAGACTTGACAGATCCTTGAGCTTTATGACGGTATATCCAGATTTCTTTTCCACCCTGGCAGACCTTGAAAGGGCGCGAGGGAATTTATCCACCTTCAGGATCGGCGAATAGACAAAAGTGGGATTGTCCACCGAGCCGGCAAGCAGCACCTCCTCGATGCCGTTGCTCACGCGGTAGGCAAGATACTGGCCGTCCTTTGAATCATTGTCAGCGTAATATATGACCGATCTGCCGTTTATGATGTCTGTCTGGGCCGCAAGCACATTGCGCTTTTCAAATTGGAGCGAAAACGCCGGCAAAGGAGTCCTCTCAAGCGCACACACTAGCCTGCCAAAGTCCTTCAGGTTGGCCAGTTGTATGTAGCAGGGAGCTTTGAGGGGCAAATCGCAATATTGTTAATACCTGCGATATTAAAGTCATCGCAATTTGGACAGGCTTCCAGAGCTCGTAGCCCAGGCAAAGGCAATTGTCGCAGGCGACCCTGACAGGGCATTGCTCTGGCGCGCCTATGTCGCGCTGGAATATGCCGTCATGGACCTGAAGCTGAGGCACGGCCTTGAAGGAGAAGCGCCGCCCAAGCCGGCGAAAAAGCCTGTGGACATTGCACAAGCGAGGTCGATGCTTGCTCGACTTGACCTGTCATCATCGTCATCTGACAAGAAAAAGCTGCTCTACGATCTGCGATCATGCAGGGATGTGGTCAAGGCCCTGGTCGCCACAACAGCAGCTACGGCCGGCGATCGATGACGTCATAGAGCTCCGGCCCGGTGCCTATCAGCGTCACCTTCAGGCCGGTCTCTCCCTCGATATTTTCGATGAATTTCCTTGCGTCCGCCGGCATCCTGGCATATTCGCGCACGCCGGCGCACTGCGGGTAAAGGATGTCCATCTTGGTCACCGCCAGCTGTGTCGCGCTATTGAGCCTGATCGCCCTTTTGGCAAGGTCCATGTCAAATGGGGATGCCCTTCTCTGCCTGCCAGTCACGCTGCCAAATTCCAGCCATCCGCGCTTTTTCGCCTCTTCCTCGCTCAATTCGTTCTGGAGCGGCCCTCCGCCCACGCGCGTTACATATGCCTTGAACACGACTAGCACTTCGTCGACTCTTTTCGGTCCGATGCCAATGTCGGAGCAGATGCCGGACGCAGTCACGTCTTTTGAAGTGACGTAAGGGTATCCGCCGTGGAAGAGTGACAGGTATGTGCCCTGCGTGCCCTCTACCAGGACGTTTTCTTTGTTTTCAAGGGCGTAATTTACAGAGTTGCTGACGTCTTCAATGTAAAGCGACAGTTCGGGGACATCCTTGGCGAGCTTGAGCGTCCTGAGCGCCCTGTCGGCATTCGCAGGCCCGGTTCCTGTGCCGGTCGTGCCGACTTTGCTCTTGAGGTGATCCTCTCCCTTGTCCCGGTCGATATGCGCCTGCTCGATGATGCCGCACTGGGCGTCCACGAATGTCCTGTCGTCTGCCTGGAACATCCCGATCTCATTCAGCAGCACCTGCGGGTTGACAAGCACGCCAGCTCCGATCAAGAGCCTGGTCGTCGAGTTGAGCGCTGCGCTAGGCAGCATGCGCACCTTGTACTCTTTGCCTTCAAAAGTGAAAGTGTGGCCGGCGTTCGGTCCCACGCCGCCCCTGACTGCAATTGAAGGATTATCCTTTTTCGCCAGATATGCGATGATCTTGCCCTTTCCTTCGTCCCCGTAAAATCCGCCCACAGTCACAAGGCACGGCATACGGGTTCTCTCACATTGTGAGGCTATTTAATCCATCCTTGCCGTTCTGTCCGCTCCTCAGCTTTCGCCTGAATATCGGCTTTGCTTGCCTGCGCCTGCTCCGAGGATCGTGCGCCGCGCTCTTCTTGATCTGTGCACATATGCAGTGGCATGGCGCCAATCTCTGCAATAATAACAACAACGGCTACAGCAGCCATTTTTTTGCATGCAATCGATTCGATCAGGAATTTTTCAACCCGAGCTTTGCCACTTCCGGTATCGCCAGTGCAAAATGCACATGCTCGCATTCAAAGGAATCATCCAGGGCGCATTTTATCTGGTTGTCATGGCGGTAAATCTCTGCAGTGGCATGCCGCTTTTCGTCCTTGATGTAAAGGCAGTTGTAGCTATAGCCCTCAAGTGACAGCATCGGGGCATACTTTTGCAGGAATTCGTCTTTTTCGAGGATATCGCCGAGAATGTCATTAACATAGCCCGAGAACTTTTGATTGACATCGGACCTGTACTTTTTCTCCTTTTCCCATTTTCTTATTAGCGGCTCCACAAGATCCACGCGCAAGGTGATCTGCTTTGCCTTCTTTGACATGGGCATATGATGATGTAACCTAGTATAACATTAGGTGATGGTGTGTAATAAATTTGGCGTGCTCTCGAACCCTTCGGACCTGGTAAAATTAGGTTACCGTAGGTCATTTTATATACTACCCATTAGTATACATTAGGTAATGGTAGGTAAGCCTGCACACGCACTTCTTGCGCAATTCGACGGACGGGCAAACCTGCAGCAACAGGAGGCAGCTGCAAAATGACAAAATGGGAAGTTTACAATGCGATCGAATGCATGGGCGGCCGCGCCACCTGGGCACAGCTGGAGGAAAAGTTCGGCAGCCAGTCGCGGTTCAGCCTCTGTCTTAGCCGTTTGGTGCGTGACGGCCTTTTGCGCATAGAGCGCACTTCCTGCAAGGGGCGCATGCGCTACTATGTGATCGCCGCGCCGTACCCCGAACGCAATGTCTGGATGCCGGACAAAGTCAGTGATGATGATAATAATAATAATAATAGCAGCATAATCGTCATGATGACGATGAACCATCGTCGCGGCAGCGCCACGGTTACTGCTGCTGCCAGTTGAATGAGCTATATTATATGTGTAAAAAAAGTTCTAGCCCGCAAAACCAAAATCATGCATCCAAACAAACAGCTATGAGCATGACTTTACTCTAAAGCCCTTGCTGGAGATCTACTTTTAAAGATGTGTGTGATCAAGAAGCACATCTGCCATGACCCCTACTACCACCACTTCTTCGAGAGATGAATCGGCATCCGCTGATAGCGATGACGCCAAAGTCCGTCTGCTCTACAACGAAGTGTTAGAGTGCTGGAACAGACGTGATGCAGCTGCAATGGCAAGCCTGTTTGCTGACGACGGCAATATCATTGGATTCGATGGGAGCCAGGTTGACGGACAGGATGGTATAAGGTCTCATCTTTCCAGGATCTTCTCCGACCATCCCACCGCGGCGTACGTGGGCAAGGTTAGAGAAGTGCGGTTTCTCGCTCCAGAGGTTGCCATTCTCCGTGCTGTCGCAGGCATGGTTCCTCCCGGCCAATCAGATA
>JBFLWZ010000184.1:0-4115 GCA_040757615.1 Thermoproteota archaeon
AAAAACAACATTCCGCTTGTCAAGCTGCGGGCTCTGGAAGTCGCCGCGGTCCTGAAAGAACAAAAGATAAGCGTCAAGCCCGGCGAACTGTTAAGGATAATCAAGGAAATGACGCCGGAAAAATCCTTGCTGGTACGCAAATCCGCAGGCGCACCAAATCCACAGGAGCAGGAGGAGATGATAAAGTCGCTGTCACAAGGAGTGTCAAACTACAACATCGGGATAGCAAAGCGGTCCAAGATGGTCAAGGGCGCTTTTGACAACTTGGAGAGGACCGTCAGAAAATATATGCAATCGTAACTGTTATCGCACTTTGCCAACTAATAATGTCGAAATTCGTGTCTTTCTGCTTTTTTCGTAGCGCTTGGAGCGAAAGAGGGCGCCTAAATTCGCTGTTTTAGTTGCGAGAAAGTTTATATCACATTCGAAAGTAGTTAAATGTCGCAACAAATGTCGCTAAAATCAGACGATCCAAACTATTATGCGCACCAGTATAACTGGATGGGCGAAAACGGCCAGAAGAGAAGGATAAGGATCCTAGACAGCACACTGAGGGAAGGCGAACAGCATCCCGGCGTCTCTTTCACTACAAAACAGAGGATCCAGATCGCGTGGATGCTCGACTCCTTTGGCGTGGACCAGATAGAGATAAGCCCGGTTGTTTCACCGGACCACGCTGAAGCGACAAAGACGATAATTAAGCAAGGGCTGCGCGCAGACATTGTCGCGCACACAAGGGCTATCAAATCTGATGTAGACGTGGCCATTGACTGCGGTGCGACATGGGTTGCAACCTACATGGGTATTTCCGACATTCACATATCCGCCAAGCTAAAGATCACGCGAGAAGAAGCAAAATCAAGGGCCCTTGAAGTCGCCGACTATATCAAGGCCCATGGCCTGAAGGCGAGGTTTACGATGGAAGATGCCAGCAGGACCGAGCCGGCGTTCTTGATCGAGATGTGCAAGGAGATGAACAAGCGCGGCATCGAGAGGATAAGCATACCTGACACGGTTGGCATCATGCGGCCACGCGGCATGTACAATCTGGTCAAGATGGTTCATGATAGCATTGACACTTCCAAGACATCGCTTGACGTCCACTGTCACAACGACGTAGGGCTTGCGCTGGCAAACGCGCTGGCAGGGTGCGAGGCAGGTGCTGATCAGATCCATACAACCATCGACGGTTTTGGCGAACGGACAGGAATCCCGAGCTTAGCAGAAGCGGCGGTCGCACTTACGCTGATCTACAAGTCGAACAACGACCTCCGGCTTCACATGCTCAAAGACCTGTCAAAGACTATCTCGGACTATGTCGGCCTGTCAATACCGGAATCAAAGCCGATTGTAGGCGACAGTGCATACAAACACAAGGCGGGCACCCACCTTGCGGCAATACTGCGCAATCCTGCCGCATATGAGATAATCGAGCCAAAGGTAGTCGGCAACAGGCGCAAGATAGTGTTTGGTGAGCTTGCAGGCAAGAACGGCGCGGCATACCTGCTATCGTTGCTTGGACTGGAGACGGGCAAGCACGAAGCGGAGGCATTGGCACGCGGCCTGAAGGAGCTCCGCATGGGCGACATACTTGAGCTCTATCTGGACGACAGGCTGGAGAGAAAGATACTTAATGACGCTGCTGTAAAGCTAAACCCAGCAAAGGAGTAATTGGCATGGTCAAGTGTCCAGAATGCGATGCAGAAATCAAGATACCTTCCGATTCGATAGAGGGCGAAATCGTAACCTGTCCTGACTGCGGCGCAAGCTACGAGCTTGTCAAGTCTGCAGACGGCTTTGGTATTAAACCGGCGCAGGTTGTCGGCGAGGACTGGGGTCAGTGAGGCAGGAAAAGGGCAACCAGTCGTCGTCCAATTTTTCCGGCAACTCCCTTATCATCCTCTATGACAACATTAGGTGGGAAGAAAAGGCCCTTTACGAGGCTGCAAAGAAAAAGGGAGTCGATGTCGAAAATGTCGACTGTAAGAACCTTGTTGCAAACCTGAATGACAGAAAATCAAAATACAGTGGCCAAGTTGTGCTCCAACGTAGCGTGAGCTACTTCAAGAATGTCCACTCTACTGCGGCACTCGAAGGCCTTGGGGCGCGTGTGATAAACTCATTGAGTGCAGCAATTCTGTGCGGCAACAAGATGTATGCCCACATGGAACTTGAAAAGGCAGGCGTCAAGACGCCCAAGGCAGTGGCGGCATTTTCAGAAGAAGGAGCCCTTGCAGCGCTTGATGAAATCGGCTACCCAGCTGTCATTAAGCCTACTGTAGGCAGTTGGGGCAGGCTGATTGCGCTGTTGCGCGACAAGGAGGCAGCCCGGGCAGTTATCGAAAACAGAGAGCACATGTTCCCATTGTACCAAGTTTACTACTTTGAAGAGTTTGTCGAGCGACCGCCCAGAGACATCAGGGCAATAGTGATAGGCGACAGTGTGGTAGCTGCAATATACCGCTACTCAGGCGAAGGAGAGTGGAAGACCAACATGGCGCTCGGAGGCCACGCAGAGGCATGCCCAATCACAAAAGAGCTTGAAGACATTTGCCTTAAGGCCACACACGCACTGGGCGGCCAGATAGTGGGCGTGGATCTGATGGAGAGCAAGAGCGACGGCCTGGTGGTTCACGAAGTCAATAATACCACTGAATTTAAAAATACCGTCAGGGTTACCGGAGTTGACATCCCTGGATTGATGGTAGACTATGCGCTAGGGCAAGGAAAGTAAGGAATTGGTTTCGCCAAGTTACGCAGTAGAATTATTGAAAAAAGCGCTGGAGCTTTACACGCCTTCCAGATCAGAGGCTGCGCTTGCCAACATGATAAAGGACAAGTGCGTAAACGAGCTTGGTTTTGAGCAGGTCAATATCGACAACGTAGGCAATATCATTGCTACAAAAGGCACCGGCGAGCCCCGCATACTGCTGTGCGGGCACATGGACACGGTGCCGGGTCAGGTTCCAGTCAGGATTGAAGACGGATACATCTATGGCCGCGGCGCGTCTGACGCAAAGGCGCCGTTAATTGCGATGTTGTTAGCGGCTTCAGAATTTCCAAAGCAAAGCGGCACCGTCATTTTTGCCGGAGTCGTGGACGAAGAGGGCAACGCTACAGGAGTAAAGCAGCTAGTCAAGAGCAAGATGGGAGTTGACTATGCGGTGTTTGGCGAGCCTTCAGGCGTTGAAAACATTACTGTGGCTTACAAGGGAAGGCTAGCGATCCGGCTTACCTGCGATGTTGGCGACAGCGCTCACGCTAGCGCACCATGGCTTGCCAAGAACTCGATAGAAGAAATGTATGATTTCTGGAAGACGATCAAGGCAGAGATAGAACGCGTCGGGACAGCAGAGAACAAGGCCAAGTCGATCAGCTGCAGCCTAACCGAGATAACCGGAGGCTCTAGCCATAATGTAACTCCCCAAAAATGCAAGATTACGATAGACATCAGAGTTCCCACGATAACGACTTGCGAAAACGTGCTCCGCATAGTAGACACGGTAATTACAAAAGTTGCTTCTGAAAAAGGAATCAAGGCGACCTATAGGATAGAGGACAAGACAGAGCCCTTTGAGGCTGACCACTCTTCGCCGCTTGTAAGGTCGCTCTTGCTTGCAGTGCTGGATGTCCGAAAAAAGCGGCCGATGCTTTTGCGCAAGACAGGCACGGGCGACATGAATGTTCTGGGGCACAGCTTCAAGATACCGGTCATTACATATGGGCCGGGCGATCCTCATGCGTCGCACACTGCTGACGAGCGGGTCAACATCGACGAGTACGTCTCGAGTATCGAAGTGTACGAGCGCGCGCTTTTCCACCTGTCGCGCCTACACCACCTGAAGAAGAAAACGAAATAACGATGCCAAAATATAGGCGTAAACTACTCGATACTCTATGCTGTGGTTTGTAGGTACTGGCATCAACGGATACAGAGGGCTGAGCCTTGCAGCGCTTGATATCCTGAAAAAATGCGACACAATCTATGTTGAAAGGTTCACCAGTGCTCTCTCTGACGAAGACTTGAAGGGCTTGAACACGCTGCTTGAAAAAGAAGTCAAGCCTGTCCAGAGAAGCTTTGTCGAAGACGGCAAGGAAATTCTTGAAAATGCAAA
>JBFLWZ010000185.1:0-4103 GCA_040757615.1 Thermoproteota archaeon
CATGGTACCGGAGCCTGTAGCCGGCGTTATCAAAAAGAACTGGGACATTGTCGACAAGTTTGCAAGGATGGAAGATAATACAACGAGAGTCATGGGCATGAAGTTCCCAAAGGAAGGCTATAGGTAGTTCAAGATTTTTATAAGCCAGAGGGAGTTCTGCCTTCATACATGAAGGAAAAAGGTGGAGAATTTGTATGGTTTGACAGCAAGTTTGTGAAATGGGAAGACGCCAAAGTGCCGATCTTTACACACGCTCTACACTATGGCACAGCAGTCTTTGAAGGGATCCGCGGCTATGCAGCAAAGAACAACCTGTATATCTTTAGGCTGCAGGACCACATGGAAAGGCTCCACCGCTCTGCCGGCGTTTATTCAATCTCGCTTCCCTATTCCGCAAAGGAGCTAGCCCATGCCACTGTTGAGCTCTTGCAAAAGAATAAGATGAAAGAGTCATGCTACATCAGACCTCTGACCTTTGTTGGCCTGCATGGCATCGACCTGAACGTAACCAAGGACTCGCCGACCCACACTGTCATCATCACGTTCCCGTTTGCAAAGTACTTTAAGGGCGAAGGCATCAAGGCATGTGTTTCCTCCTGGAGGCGCATCAACGACAGCACCACGCCTCCCCTTGCCAAGGCAGCCGGCAACTACCTTAACTCGATCCTTGCGACTCAGGAGAGCAAGCGCAACGGCTATGACGAGTCGATCCTGCTTGACATGTCGGGCAATGTAAGCGAGGCGTCGGGCGAGAACATTTTCCTTGTCCGCCGGGGCAAGATCTATACTCCGTTTTTTGCAGATTCTGCTCTTGAAGGGATCACACGAGAGAGCGCGATAAAGGTGGCAAGGGACATGGGGTATGAAGTCACAGAGCGCCCAATCCCCCGTACCGAGCTGTACATGGCCGAGGAGATATTCCTTACAGGCACTGCCGCAGAAATCGTCCCTGTCACAAGCGTTGACGGCCATACCATCGGAAACGGCAGGGAAGGCCCGGTGACCAAGGACATCCGCGAAATGTATGCCAAGATCGTTTCTGCCGGCGCCAAGGACTATGCGGACTGGTTGACCCCTGTATGGTAGGCACAAAGATCGCCGTAATAGGTGTTGGCGGATGGGGCAAAAACCACGCAAGGGTGCTAAAAGACCTTGGATGTCTTGCGGCAATCTGCGACCTTGACGCCGCAAGGGCAAAAGAAATAGCCGACAAGCACGGCGTCCCGTCATATTCATCTCTAGATGACATGCTCGGCAAGGAAAGGCTTGACGGATGCCTCGTTTGCACTCCGACCAAGACCCATGCGTTAGTCGCTAAAAAAATGATGGAGCATGGCGTAAACGCGTTTGTCGAAAAACCAATGTCATTTTCATCCAAAGAATGCGAAGAGATGATGGTAGTAGCCGAAAAGAAAAAAGTCTTGCTCACTTCTGGCTATGTCGAGCGCTTTAACCCCGCAGTTAGCGACGCCCGCAAGCTGATAGAGGGGGGCATGTATGGCGACCCGATGATGATCGAGTTCCACCGCGAGAACAGGATGCCGCTTCATATCAAGGATGTGGGCGTGATATACGACACGTCGGTGCACGACATAGACGCCGCAATGTTCCTTTTCGGCAACAGGCCAAACGTCGTCTTTGCTCGAGCCGGCAAGCGCTTTCACACGTTTGAAGACTTTGCGACGATAATGCTCGGATTTGAAGGCCAGAAGGTAGCCATAATCGCATCCAATTGGCTCACTCCAAAGAAGGTCAGAACATTCAGCGCGGTCTGCACGGACGGCATAATCACCGGCGACTTTTTGACACAGGAGATCAGGATAGACCATGCGGAAGCGACGATAACCCCGCGCCGGCAATTCCAGGAGCCACTCACGCTAGAGCTGAGAAATTTTGTCGAGTCAATCGAAGGAAAATCCAAACTGGTGGTTACCGCCACCGACGCGACAAACGTGACAAGGGTGGCTGAAGCGGCGATACTCTCAAGTAATACTGGCTCGCCTGTATACCTAGATCTGAAATGAAGAAATCGATGCTCGACATCCTTGCATGTCCTATCGACAAGCACTACCCACTCGAATTGTACGAAGCTGATTCAGAAGGTCAGACGGTCAAGGAGGGGGTCCTCTTTTGCAGCAAGTGCAGCCGCTATTATCCAATAATCGATGAAATACCTGTGATGCTGCCAGACGAGCTCCGGAAGGAAAAGAAGGACAGAGACATCGAGTTCCTTAAAAAATGGCAGGGTAAAATTCCTGACAAAGTTATAAAGCAAGGAAATCCATGGCATCTCTGAAACAATGAGCAACTACACTGCGCCACCTGGCGTGACAAACTACGTAGCCAAGACCGCCAAGATCGGCAAGAACGTCAAGATATGGCATTTTGCCTATGTTGGCGCAGAAACAGAGATCGGCGACAACGTCATGATTGGCTCACTCACACATGTCGATTACAAGGTCAAGATAGGGGACAACACCCGCATAGAAGGCTCTGTGTACATTCCACCTCTTACGGTGATTGGCAATAACGTCTTTATCGGGCCGGCTGCGGCGTTTACAAACGATCCATACCCTATGAGTCCCAAAATGATCGGGGTCATTGTGGAGGATGGCGCAATAATTGGCGGAAGGTCGGTCTTCAAGCCAGGTGTTCGCGTCGGCAAAAACAGCGTGGTCGCAATGGCTTCTGTTGTAACAAAGGACGTGCCGCCCGATACTGTCGTCATGGGGCACCCTGCCAAGCCTGTTTACAGCCGTGCAGAGTACGACAAGAAAAAGAAAGCGTGGGAGTCAATCAAGTAAGCTCTTTCGCTATTGTTTGTAGCGGGCGCACTTTTCTTACTTCGGGATTTATCAAAAATTTCGGATCCGGTTCCTTGCCTGCCAGAACATCAAGCAGGCTCCTGGCTGCGACTTCTGCCATCTTGGAACGGGTATGGTACGTCGCGCTTCCAATGTGTGGAAGAAGAATGACATTTCTCATCTTCATCAGCGGACTTGACCTTGGCAGTGGCTCTTTTTCAAACACGTCAAGAGCGGCGCCGGTTATCTTGCCTGTTTTGAGGGCTCTTGCAAGGTCAGCTTCATTCACGACCTGTCCGCGCGCCGTGTTTACCAAAAAACTAGTCCTTTTCATAAGCGCTATCTTGTTTCTGTTTATCATGTGCCGGCTGGAGCTGTTCAAACTAGTGTGCATCGACACAAAGTCACTCTGTGCCAATAGCTCGTCAAGGTCAACATACTTGGCGCCAACCTCTGATTCAAGCTGCTGATTCCTGTTCCGATTATGGTACAAAATCTTCATGTCAAACCCTTTCGCCCTTTTTGCGACTGCAGATCCGATCCTGCCAAGTCCGATGATGCCAAGAGTAGCACCATGCACGTTGTGGCCTAGCATCAGGTCTGGCGACCAGCCGACCTGCCATTTGTTTTCTCTGACGTACCTATCTGCGTTGACTATTCCACGCGCGCAGGCAAGGATGAGCGCAAACGTCAGATCTGCAGTTGCTTCTGCCAGGGTGTCTGCCGTGTAGGTGACATAGATGCCTCTTGCAGTTGCCTCTTTAACATCGATGTGCTCAAAGCCCGTGCTGTACGAGCTGATGACCCTGAGGTTCGGCCCTGCAGCATCCATCACTTGCGCATCCATCCTGTCTGACAACATGCACAGAATCCCGTGCTTGCCGGCGACATTTTTCAGTAACTCCGCCCTGGCCGGCGGGCTGGGCTTTTTGTTGAGCGTGACTTTGCATTCCTTTTGGAGAAGAGAAAATGCAGGCTCTAGGATCTTTCTTGTCACATAGACTTGTTTGTTCACGGCGTCAATAGATGCATTCGTGTTGTTATTTATTTGTGAACTACCCCCGAATAAATTCGTGGGCTTCTTCCTGCTTCCTCGACCGCTGCACTGCGATCTCTACAGAGGCGTAACTTCCCGGTGTTCCACCGGTAGTAGCATCATCATCATCATCATCAGCGATTCCAGCCCTCGCTAGAGGATGTTGATAGCAGCATTGCAGTCCCTGTCAAGTACAGCTCTGCATTCTGTACAGGCATGCGTACGTCCTTACAGCAAGTGACTTTGGTACAGGGTGTGCTGTG
>JBFLWZ010000186.1:0-4042 GCA_040757615.1 Thermoproteota archaeon
GGTCTTGCTGACCATCTGCTGGTAGTGCAGTAATCTGTATGTCCTCGTCTCTGCAAGCACTTCGTGCGGGGTCTGCCCAACGCTTACGTCGCCTGCGCTGTGCAGTACGGCCCTTGTCTTTTCGAGCTTGCGGATGGATTCTTGTATTTCTTCCGTTAATGTAGGCTGTTTTGGCTTGTCCGGCTTGGCATCCTGCTGCTGATCAGGTCTGAGCTCTTGCTTTGTCATTTAATTCAGTGCTCCTTTTCAGTTCGCGGACTGTCCTTTTCAGCTCAGCGACATCTCTGAGAATGTCGTCAACCTCGCTTCTGGTTGGAAGGTTCAGAGTCTTCGAGTTCCTTTCGGCGATCCCCTGAAGGGTCCGGGTAACATCCAACTGGCTGCTAAACATCTTGCCGTACACAGAAGAGAATTCGGCCGAAGCAAATAGTTCGGTGAATGCGTCTTCAAACGCCTCTATGGCGGCGCGCCTGTAATTTTCAAAGTCTTCCTTTGTAAGCAGCTGCTTTGGCGCGCGTTCCATTGTCTCCTTCATTGCTTTTGTGTATGCAGAGCTCACAAGAGCCCAGTAATTGTCCATGTTAGTCTTAAGCTCGGCGATGATCTTACCAAGGTTGACGAAGTCGCTTGCATACGAGTTGATGTCCTTAGAAAAAGCGTACATCGGACCTATCGTCGGCAGTTTCCCGACATCGGTCCAGAAACTAAACATCTTGTTAATCTGTTCGTGGGTAAATCCTTGAATGTCTTTATTGTCATTTTGAGCCATCAAATTTTCACTTTGATAACAGTTGTAAAATTCGTCGGCTGGCTATTATAGTTTCTTGGTATGGATTTTACACTATTAATATAATATCAGTATGAATTTTACATACATGTTTGCATAATTAACACTCCTTACATCCAGAAATTAAGATAAAGGTAGGTGTAGTCGACAATTGGCTTCTTCGCGAATGATAAAAACATTTTATAGAGGATCACTTGCCTTTTCCAACTACCCATGTAAACTGTTGAAAAACAGTTTCTGAGCGGGCTCGTAGCTCAGCATGGATAGAGCGCCTGCCTTCTAAATTCTATTGAAGAGAGCCGGAAGTCGTGGGATCGAAGCCCACCGGGCCCGCTTTTCTTGACAAGGCGTATGCACCGCCCGCTGCGTACGAAATCGCGATCAGGATCCTGGACAGCATCACTGCAATGTCCTGGCTCGCCGCAAAGAGCGAGCTGTCGATCACGACTGCAACCGGTATGGCAACAAGCGAGATCACGGCGACCAACAATTGTTCGCGATTGTCCGTGCCGCTGTACTTTTTGATCAATATCCATGTCGACAGGTTTCCAAGCCCGATGCCAAGCAAGATAAGATACTGGTACAGCGATGGAAAAGCTGCAATCGATGCAAATGGTCCTGCCCAGCAGATGCCGTTGAGCGCCTTTGATCCTGTAGACCACTTGACGCTCGTCTTCATCCTACTGCGTATCATTGGCGCAACCCTGCGGAACTTGGCGGCGCCGGCTCCAAATACCGCACCGAAACTGCCGATCCAGATAATCGCGTAATAGTAGACGGGAAGGTTGTTGAGATAAGCAATCTCGCTAATGACCGATCCAGCGCCTACTGCTATCGATACGCAGATGAAAAGAAACCCAAAGGCCCTGCGGGTCTCTACAGCCTGATCCTGCAACGATGCAGATGGTTACAAAAGCTAATTTAAATCAAAAGGGGAGAAAGGGGCTACTTTGCCTGTCCGCTTACCTTCGCCCACTTTGCCAGCGCGCCCGCAGCGGTCACCCACTCTGTCACAGAGAAGTAGACCGGCACGTTTGCGTCCTCGATCCGCTGCGAGATCTTTTTAGTGAACGGCCCGCCCATCGCGCCAATGAGTATCGGCTTTTTCTTTTGCTTCTGGAACGCTGCCAGCACGTCTACGATGCTCTCTTCAAGCGGGTCGTCCTGGAAGACGAACCACGGCATGACGATGTCGACGTTGGGGTCGTCCATGAAGGTCTGTATCGCAAAGCGGTAGTCGTCAGCGTTTGCAGAGCCGGTGATGTCTGCAGGGTTGCCGCTCTGAATGACGTACGTCGGTGGGTAGTGGTCTTTGAGCGCCTTTTTGCTTTGCTCGGTCAGCTCTGCCACTGACAGGCCGAGCCTCTCAAAGTGGTCGATTGCGTTGATGATCGGTCCTGCGCCGTTTGTGACCATCGCCACTCTGCTGCCCTTTGGAACCGGCTGCCACGCAAGTGCCTTGAGAGCCGACGTCAGCTCTTCATAGTTGTCGACAGAGATGATGCCTGCCTGGTCCAGCGCGCCCTTGACCACACCGTACGAGCCGCCGAGAGAACCCGTGTGCGACGCGGCCTGCTTGGCGCCCCTTGCAGTCCTGCCGTTCTTGAAAACTATTATTGGCTTGTTCCGCTCCTTGATCACGCGCTTGGCTGTGTTCATGAACTTGCGGCCGTCGCCGAGGCCTTCCACGTAAAGGCCGACTACCTTTGTCTGCGGGTCTTCCGACAAGTACCAGATCATGTCTGCCTCGTCCACGTCGGACCTGTTGCCATACGAGATCATTTTGCTCATACCAAACGCGTCCGAGCTTTCCATGAAAGCGATACCGACAGTTCCGCTCTGAGAGAGGAATGCGACGTTGCCCTTTTTGGGTCGGAGCATCCTCGCATGTCCTTGGAACGCACAGTCAAGGCGGTTCTCGCCGTTGAACATGCCGATGCAGTTGGGGCCGATGATCCTGATCTTCAGCTGTTGCGACAGCTCTTTTATCTGCGCTTCAATCGCGGCGCGCTCGCCTCCAAGCTCCTTGCCGCCGCCGGAAATAATGACAAAGTTGTGGATGCCCTTCTTTGCAGCCGACTTTAGCAAGTCGGGAACGAATTTCAAGTCGACAGTCACGACGACGAGGTCGACCTTGTCGGTAATGTCATCGAGGCTCTTGTACGCCTTGATGCCCATGATCTCTGGGTATCCCTTTGCGTTGACTGGATAGACCTTGCCCTTGTAGTCGTGCTTGACCATACTCTCAAGAACAGAGTTGCCGACCTTGCCGGCTTCAGGCGATGCGCCAATGAGCGCAATGGACTTTGCGTTAAAGAATAGGTCCATGTACTGCGAGTCAGGCTGCGCCTTTGATATGATCTCTGAGTCTGGCTTTTCGCGCAGAAGGATTTTTGCATCGACTACGACATAGTCGTTTTCGTAGAATATCACCGGGTTAAAATCGATGCTCTCGTAGAACGGCGCCATGTCTGTGCCAAACTTGCCGATGCTGACAAGCGCCTCTGCCAGCATGTTCATGTTGACAGGAGGCATGCCGCGAAAGCCCTTCAATATCTTGTTGCCTTTCAAGTCCTCGATCATGCTGATGGCGTCTTCCTTTGTTATCGGGAGCACTCTGAACGAGACGTCTTTGAAGACTTCGGTGTAGATGCCGCCGATGCCCGCCATTATGACCGGCCCAAACTGTGGGTCGTTCTGCAATCCTACGATAAGTTCGATGCCGCCGGGCGCAGCCATCTTTTCAAGGAGCACTCCCTTGACGCTGTACTGCTTGCTCAGCCTGCCGTACATGTCGTTGAACGTCTCCTTGACTGCGGCCTCGTTCTGCAACCCAACCTTGACGCCCTTTACATCTGTCTTGTGTAGGATTTGCGGAGAAACAATCTTGGCTACGAGCGGGTAGCCTACCGCCTGTGCCTGCGCGCCAGCCTCGTCTGCGCTTTTCACAAGCGCGTACTTGGGCACCTTTACGCCGTATTCGGTCAAAACCTGTTTAGCGAGCTCTTCGGTGATTACTTTTTCCTTGGTCGAATAAACGTCATTAAAGATTTTCTGGACCTTCTCATTGGCCATGGTGAAGAAAAAAGCCAGTTCAGCTTCCTATATAGTTACCTCAAGATTGAAACATACTTTATCTGCGAATTTTACAGCGAACGCAGAGCATTCGTCCAATTCTTAATTATGGTCTAACTCTTTAGGACCCACGTGAAATTGTTATAGACTGTCCTGCACCTTGATGAGAGCTCTTCAAGG
>JBFLWZ010000187.1:0-4037 GCA_040757615.1 Thermoproteota archaeon
AGACCCCACGGGTCTGCGTCTGTAAATATCACCACAGGCTTTTTCCACTCTTCATTAAGAGCCTTGACCATCATTCTGGTCGCCCTGTCCGGCTCGCCCGAGCCTGTCATCAGGATCGCGTTGTATTTCTGGATAAAGCCAGACTTGCGGATGTTGTTGAGCACCGTGTCCTTCTCTACCACCATCACAAAGTCCGCCTTGACCTTCATTATCTCAACATCGCGGATGTTGGTTGGTATCAGCTGCGAAGTCGCCCGGCTTCCAAGGTTGCAGTCGATGACGTCACCTCCGACCCTGAGAGTGATAGGCCCGGAGATCATGCCCTTTGGCTTTGATGTGACAGAGAACTCTTCCCTTGGGACGCCGGTCAGGAGCTCAATTGCCTTGATGGCATCGTCTGAATTTTCCTGACCCGCCCAGAACTTTTGCTTGTTCTTTTCATCGCCGACAGTGCTGAGTGTGGCATAATACATGCCTCTGATAGTGCTCTCCATTTCTTCGTCAAGCAGCTTGCGGACCGCATTGGCCATCACAAGATACTGGGTAAAGGTAGGAATTTTTTTCGTACTATCCGGGCTTATGCCGACGGTTTTGTCGCCGATCGTGAGCATCCTCTTTTCCTCGGACCATACAGTGTTATCAGAACCGACCTTTGGGACGTTCAGAACCGGCATCGTCTTCTGGACCATCAGATCGGCGCTGACATCCTTCATTATCTGCCTGATCTTTTTGATGACTTCCTGATGGCGCTTGTCAGTTGCCGGCATCTACTTTCTTCCTCCCTTTCGGCTTTTCAATCATTGCGTCCAGCGTCGCCTGCTTGTTTTCCTTGAAGGTCTCAGAGACCGCCTCCTTCCTGTTCTTTGGCTTGGACGTCTTGCCCTTTTTCCTTGCAGCATTGATTGCAATCTGCTCCTTGTCGGGCTTGATCACTTCGCCGTCGATCTCGACCTCTTCTTCAATCTCTTCCTCAAGGCGCTTGCTGGTGATCTTGTCTTCCTTTTCCTCAACGGGAGCGATTGCCAGCTGCTCGATCTTTACGTGCTTTTCTGCAAGCTCGGTGAATGCCTGCTCAAGCTTGGCGGGGTCAACCTTGATCGATTCGGAAATTGCGCTCACAACCAGAGGAATGTAATACTTGTAGAGGTTGAGCCTGCTGGCAGCCTCTTTCATGCGCAGCTCTTTTCTGATCTGCGCGCTCACCTTCCTGTACAGCTCTGACAGGCAGGATTTCATGTATCTTTTCAGCTCGCCTTCAGAGGCGATGCTTTCCTTGCCTGCAGTCTTGTAAGGTATCTTGGTAGAGCAGATGTGGAAGAATATGTGCAGGGGCAACAGTTCTACTGCCCTGTCTGATTTCACTTCGACGCTGGCAAACTGCTCCTTTGCCTCCTTTTTCGTGATACCCATCTTGTTTATCTCGACTTCGGACACGACTTCCCTGGCAACGTCAGACCCCTCGTCATACAACAGGGGGATCTTGTTTGCAAACCTGTAAAGCTTGAATGAAGGAATGTCGCCGCCGTATGCAATGCCGCACTCTACAATGGTTGGCCTGTTGTTAATCACGCATGTGCGCGAAGAATAGGCGGTCAGTGACGGTTTCAGTATCTTGACTGTGATCTGGGGCTTTTGGACTTCCGGGGCGCCGGCGCCTTCTGGTGCAGGGCTAGCGTCCTTTGTAGTGATTATAGTATATTCAGAAGTCATGCCAGTGGTCAGGATCTCCTCGCCTATGGGGCTCAGGTGGTCAGTGTTTGCCTGTTGAAAAGGTGTATGCTTGCACACCTTTACAATCTCGATGAGCTCGTTCTCTGTGTACTTGTCTGCGGGCTTGTTTTCAAGGCCAGCCTTGGCAATGATGTCCTTTGCCTTTTCGCTTGACATCTTTTGGAACGAAGCCGACAGAACTCCCTGAAGCGTCGTCTTTTGGTTCATGAAATTCATTATCGCCTTCTTGAGCGTCTGGAGGTCCATGTCTGCCGGGTGCGGCAGGACTTCTTTTGCAGGCTGCGGCATAACTTCAGTCCTCCTGTCAAACATCACCCTGCCCTCGTCAGTTTCATATTCAATGATGGCATAAGGGTTGACGACGCTCGTCTGGCTGATGTACTCGTTTATCTTGCTCTTTATGTTATTCCTTGTAATGGGAGATAGTTTTGCGTGAAGTATGGCCTCGACCCTAAAGCCAGAATCTCCGGCGATCCTGCTTTCCTCTCCCTTGACCGCCTTTTTGGCAAGCTGAATTGGCTTGTTTGTGCTGATGTCGGTCCTGAGCTCAAAGTAATATTCTGTTCCTTCGTCCTGCGCCTTTGACCAGACCTTGATCGGGTGGATAGTGTCCTTAGTTGAAAATGCGGCTATCATTTTCAGGCCTACGCCAAAAAGGCCACGCTGCTGCTTTTCGACGTACTTGCCCGATGTCAGGAACGAGCATACTGCAACTGGGACCTTGTCAGACGGCACGCCGATCCCGTTGTCTTCGCAAGTTATGGTCCAGAGGTCGTTTGCCTGATCAAGCATCTTGAGCGACAGCGATATCCTAGGCAGGATGTGGCCAGTCTCGCAAGAGTCAAGCGAGTTTTCGATGAGCTCCCTGACTGCCATGTACAGGATGCGCTCTGTGGTAAAGCCTGCCAGGGCAGAGTTGTCGACAAAGAATTCGGACTCTGCCTTCTTGTCATACCTGACCTTTCCTTTCGCCGGCTTTTGCTGCGCAGCTGCAACTTCAACAGTAGCCTTTTGCGTCAAAGACGATGGGACTATTTCGCTAACTCAATTTAACTTTTTATGATAAAATTCTTGACTCAATTGACAAATTAGTCTATCTGAGAGCCGTACGGCGTCGTCGCGTTTTTCAGCTCCTGCATTTTGTAGCTCTGGAACTCTACCAAGAGTCGCTTTTTGCCTTTTTGGACGACGATATAATCAGAGCCAGAGCCCACCACCGTGCCGTCGACAAGGTCTTTCAGCTGCGCCATAGCAGTTGCTATAATGGCCTGACTATATAACTCAAACCAGAGCACAGCAGAGTTTTAATAGCATTTGCCGGGAAGCCAGAATAGTAATGTTTTTTCCTCTGTTGGAGCAGGCGGCCATATCCTCAGATCTGATGATCTCAATAATCGGAGTGGCTGCAGCAACCCTCACAACCTCGAGCTTTTTGCCCCAGATAATCAAGGCTTACCGGACAAAGAGCATGGAGGACGTGTCAAGGTACCTGATGAGCTTTTTCGCCACAGGCACCGTTCTCTGGATGGTCTATGGCATATTCAAGGCCGACTGGGTGATAATAGGCGCAAACGCAACCGCGACTGCGTTCAACATGATCCTGCTGTACATGAAGTTTACATACCGTAAAAAGCCTGCAAAAATAGCCTAGATGTCGCTGTCATGTGTAAACTGATAGGGGTTATTGCGCTGATCCCGGTTTATTACTCCAATTGTATTTCTGATGAGTTGGTACATGCTGTCGTGGCACTGGCAGGCGCACATTTTTGTTATGGTGGAGGAATTGAGAGTTTCCTTGATGACTCCCTTGCACGCGCCGTGTTCGTTGTTCATGCAGTCGTCCGACTTGGACACGTAACATACTTCAATGAAACTGTATTTATGCTAAATGGAAATTTTTAAATCATTTTCGGCACATTTTGTTACATGGAGATCTATTCTGAAAGCAGGCCGTGGGGCAGATTTGAAAAGTTTCATGAAAACAAGCCCTGCACAGTCAAACTGATCCACGTCAATGCCAACTCTAGGCTCAGCCTGCAGTACCACAACAAGCGGTCCGAATTCTGGAAGGTGATCAATGGGACTGCAGTGGTCGAGCTGGACGGCAAGACCGTAATTCTCACTGAAGGTGAAACATTAACGATCCCAAAGCAAACGAAGCACAGGCTGGGCGCGCTTGACAGCGACTGCGTGATACTCGAAATCGCGTACGGCAGGTTCGAAGAAAGCGACATTGTGCGCATCGAGGACGACTACCAGAGGGCGGCCGTGCCCGACTCCCGTATAGCGGTTGCCTAGAGTTGATT
>JBFLWZ010000188.1:0-4031 GCA_040757615.1 Thermoproteota archaeon
TGTTGCGGAAGTTGTTCTTTATTACATTCTTTACTGCGCTCATTATTCTTCTCCCCTTACTTCCTGTGCGACAAGCTCCACGTGAACGAGTGTATCGATTTTCGGGCTTGATCTTCCCATTGCGCGTGGCGTGAATCGCTGGAGCTTTGTGCCCTTATGCACGACCGCGCTGACAATCTTCAAGCGATCCAGATCCATGCCCTTGTATTCTGCGTTTGATTCAAGGTTGTCCAAAAGTTTCAAAAATTCACCGGCCGCTTTTTCGGGGAACCTGCCTGCAAAAAATCCGTCACGGATGTTTGACCTGTGCGCGACTTCCATGTTGTAGCGCCTGTATGGAACTGCTTCTTTACGGGCAATGACGTTCTCCAAGAACTCACGCGCCTTTTCGATCGACATGCCCTTGATGGCGACGGCGATCTCACGCGAGTGCTTGTGAGAGATGTCCTTTTCCCTTATTGCAGCACGCACGTGCTTTGTTTTGTCGTATTTTTGAAAAGCGTAACCAAACTGCGGCATATCGATCACTTCAATGGGACATACAGGCTTGACCTGGAGGCTCCAACACCAGGTGCGCCATGCTGCACGCGTTTGTTGGTTATTGCATATTCGCCAAGGTAGTGTCCAATCATTTCCGGCTTGATGTTTACCTGTGCAAATTCTTTACCGTTATGAACGTGTATAGTGAGACCGACCATGTCTGGAAGGATAATCATATCACGGGCATGAGTGCGAATATTGCCCTTCAGCTTGCCCTCTCTAGCGAGCTTTACTTTCTCGCGCAGTTTTCTCTTATCGTCATTCATGTAAGTGCTGACGCGCTTGTCAAGGGACCTGCGTTGTCTTGCATTGAGAAGAGGCAGCAGGTTCTCTATCGACAGCGACTGCAGCTGTTCGGGAGTATAACCTTTGAACTTGAATTCACGTACCAACTAGATCATTCACTCCTTGTTTGAAAGACCACTTTTAAATCTAACGAGAAAACCAATATGTTGCTACACCAGTCCCAGTTTAGTTGCAAGTGTTCTTGCACCCTCGGGTGCCTTGAATCTTACAAACGCCTTCTTACCGCGGATCGTTCTTGTGGTATTGACTTCTGTCGCCTCTGCTTCGTAAAGGATCTGGATCGCTTCGATTATCTCCTTCTTGCTGGCCTTCTCAGATACAATGAAGGCCAGTTTGTTCTCTTTCTCTATCTGGTTGAACGTCTTTTCAGTAACATAAGGCGCGACTATTAATGTTGACGCATGTTCCGCTGTCATGTTGCTTGTCGGCGCTGCTGTTGTAGTGGTTTCGGCCTTCTTGGCGACCGGTTTCTCTTTCTTTTGCTCTGTTGCCTTTTCTGTTGTTTCCTTGCTCATTTGTTAATCAGCTCCATTACCTTGTGCATCGGTGCCTGCAGGCTCTTCAACTGCTCCACCGCATTCTGGGAAAATATTGTCAGCCGTATTGGCTTTGAACCTGGTGCAAGATCGATTACACTTACGTCCTTTGCATGCTTGATGTCAACTCCGGTTATTGATCGCGAAAGCTTTACCAATTTCGAGTCGTTGCCGACAACAATCAGGGCGCTCGTTCCCGACCTTGCCTGTCTGCCCCTGCGCCTTGCAGTGCCTGACTGAGCTTTCCGCGTCTTGCCAGCTCTGGCAATGTCGTCACCAATGCCGAGATCGACCAGAACCTTTCTGAGGTCCTTGGTCTTGCTTATCGATTCAATGTCGCTTGAAACGATCAGAGGAAGCTTTACCTTGTCTGCTATCTTGTGGCCGCGCCCTTGCACGAGTTCCTTGTTTGCAGTCGCAGCTATCGCAGAACAGAGTCCCAGCTGCTTCTCTTTATGGTTGATCTTTTTGTAGATTATCTTCCACGATTCTGGAGGGTGTGCGACTCTGCCGTGCCTAACACCTGCCACGCCTGCCGCTTGGCCTGCTCGAGGAAATCCTTCGCCTCTGGCTCTTGCGAGTCTTGCAATGCCAAGACCAGTGTTGCGTGATTCTGCACTCACCATTTCACCTGCAGCCGGATAGCGACCCTGCCTCTGGTACGAGTGTGAAAGCAGATTCACGTATACTTTGTGAATAACTTCTGGACGGTAAGGAGTATCAAACACAACCGGTAGCTCGATCTCGCCTGCGTCCTTACCTGTTGTCGCGACTACGTTGGCCTTCATTATTCAACGACGACCTCCAAAACTTTTGGCTCGAGCACCTTCTTTGGCACGTTGCGTATAGGCTGCCTCATTTTCACCAGACGCTTTGGAACGCCAGGGATAGAACCTCTGACTACGATATAGTCGCCCTTGACGAGCCCAAAGTGCTTAAAGCCGCCCGACGGATTTATTGAATTTTGTCCGTCTTTTTCGGTATTTGACATGATCAGTATGCGCTTGTTGTATTCAGTCCTTTGGTGGAATCCCCTCTGTCCCTGCCTTGCGACAGTGTACATGACAACCGCAGGAGAGATTGGACCCAGTGTTCCTACTGCGCGGACGCTCTTTCTTGATTTGTGCTGCTTTCTTTTAACACCAAATCTTGTAATCGGACCTTCAACCCCCTTACCGCGAGTGATTCCAAAGACGTCGATATTCTGGCCGACTTGGAAGATGTCGCTTGCCTTGACTTCCCTGCCAAGGATGCTCTTTACGTATTCGTATTGCGATTTTACATCCTTGCCAGAAACTGCCATTTCAAAAACAAAAGGAGTCTTTTGTGAAAGGCCAATTGAATTTGGAGAAACAGAGACTATTGCCATGATCGAACTTGCATTGCCGAGCATGTCTTCAGCCTTTGCAAATGATTCGTCTGAAGACTTGGCGTCAAACTTGCGCGGGAGCTCTTTTGGAAGATCTTTTGCATAAATATCGAAAATGGCGTGCTGACCGTAAAGATCTTTCTTGTAGCCGCGGATGCCGATCACTCTGACTGGCGGCGTAACGATCACAGTCGCCGGGTTGAGCAGCTGCTTGCCAAAGTTAGGTGTCTTTTCTCGATCGTCAATGGTCAGGACGTGAATACCGCCGGCTTTGAAACCTGCAAATCCTAAAAGAGAGCTTTTTTCTGCTGCCATCTGAGGCCAGGTTCTGATTCTTGCCTCAAGGCTCTTGGCTCTCGCCCTTGGTCTGAAGGCAACACTACCCCTTCTCGGGGCACTATACTTGCGATGACCCATAGATACTGCATGACTCTGCCTGACCCTTTAATAAGTTATTTGAAGCGTGGAGAGTGATCGCTCTGTGGCAGGGAGCTGTTGAGTATTGCAAGAGTTCCAAGCAGTGCTTCTTCCAGCCGGACTGTTTCAGTCGCTTGGTTTGGAAACATGTTGACAACGAATTCTTGCTGCTTTATGCTGGCACCTTCTTTTGCAAGTATGTCGTGCACGCCGTACTTTGGTGATCCAAAAACAACCAGAATGTTCTTTGTAACCTTGGCGCGTTCGACAAACTTGGTCTCTACATTTTTGAAGTAGCTGCCCTTTCTGGACGTGATCACTATTTCGGCATTTTCCGCGCTTGCAAGTAGCTTACCAAGCGACGGAACCTCCTTTACTTCATAGCCCCAATATTCAAAAATGTCCTCCTCTGTCGCCTCGATTGCCTTCAAGTTCGGATACGGCGAAATGAACTTGACGTTCGCCTTCTTGCCCTCAAAACCTTGACCTACGAAAGGCACAAGCGAGCCAAGACCCACTTCTACGAACAATTGTCCTTTGACTTTGGCTAGGACTCCTGTGCGCACATCGCCTGCCTTGACTTTCTTGATATCCTCTGGCGGCTTGTGATGAGGCGCCTTGATCGGGTGCAGGATGCCGGCGTATTCGAGCTGGTGCATCCGCGGGTAGAGCGCCTTTCGCAGATATTGAGGGGTGTCGAGATAGCGCAATATCGTCTTGAGCAGGTCTGGGTCCTCGCGCTCAAACTTGGACAACGAATCGTGGTAGATATAGACTCTCTTGACCCTAAAGATCGAACACGCGCGAGCAAACTGCCCTATCTTAATGCTCTTGTCGCGCTTCGTCTGCTCGTCTGAAAGCGA
>JBFLWZ010000189.1:0-4026 GCA_040757615.1 Thermoproteota archaeon
AACAGATACCGCAGCATCGGCAGCGGGTACCCCTCCGACGAGCAGACGATGCGCTTTATTCGCCGGTGGGTCGCAAAAAACGGCAGCGCGCCGGAATTTGCAAGAAAGTCATGGAAGCCGTTGAAACTGATGCTTGAGCAGACTGCCCAGTGCAAGCTCAGGGTTTAAAGACGCAGTATATCATGCCGTGATCCTTGTCGAATGGATCCAGTGTTATTATCTGTTCTATCGCAAAGCCGTTCTTTTCAAGCCGGGCTGCTTCCTGCATGATCACCGCCCGGGGCTCCATGGTGACGTCGATGCTCCTTGTCTTGACCACGAGGAGCATGATTCCGCCCGGCTTTAGGTACGCCGTGCAGTTGGCTATTGCAATGTCTGTCTGGTCCGGCTGCGCAATGTCGCAGTATACCACGTCGACCTTGCCATACACCGCAAAATACGAATTTGGCTTTCTTGCGTCTTCAAGTATCGGCACAACGTTCTTTCTCTTTGATGCTACGTTTTCTATGAGCTCCCTTGCGACGCGTGTGGCCGGCTCTACTGCAAACACGATGCCGGACGACCCGACGATGTCAGAGACGTGGCTGACCGTCGTGCCTGTTGATGCGCCCAGGTACAGCACTTTGGTGCCGTTCTTGATGGGCATGTTCTTCATGCCTTTTTTCAGCGCGCCGGCAAGCTTGCTCCTGAACGGATCCCACAGCCGGTATTCTTCCCCTTCGTACTTGACCAGCTTTTCGCCATAAACGTTGTCTCCCTTGACCAGGTTGAGGGTGGCGGCGTTTTTCTCGCCGTTTACCGAAATCCACCTAATAGCGTCGTTTTCCAAACCGCTTTCTTCTGTCCTTCTTCTTTCTTACATCACGTTTATCTCTTCCCGGGCCTCCACCGCCGCCAAACCTGCGGCCTCCTTCGCGCCTCCCTCCAAAGCCTCCTTCAAACTGCTGGCGCTGTACGTGCTCCCGGTACTTGCGGTCCCGCTCTTTTTCCGGCACGGGCTCCTTGTACTTTTCGCGTATTTCGCTGATGCGGGTGTTCAGTCGCTCTTGGATCATGGCGTCCTTGCCTTCGTGGCGGTAATAGTCGATCCTTGCTGCGATTGCCACCTTTGACGCGACTGCTCTTGCTATCTTGCCCCTCTGCCACTTTGGTGCTGAATGAATGAGAGGGTGCTGGAAGAGGAGGCCGTGCTTTGGTGGTCTTGCGCCGGTCTTGAGCGCGCGGAAGAGCGCCTTTTCTGCGCCAAGCACCTGGATTGTGCTTGCAGGTAGCACCGCAAGCCGCGTCAGGCTGCCGGCCTTGGCGATTATCCTTGCGCCAACTGTTGCGGTCAGCAGCTCCTTGACGTTTGGAGCGACGGTTTCCATCGCGACTTCGATGTGATCGGCGAGCACGCGCCGGAGGTCAGACTGCGCAATGACCTGATCGGCGAGCCTCTTTACAATGGCAAGGTTCTCCGGCGTCATGTCGCCGCCCTTGCTCCGCCTTGCGGCGTCCAGTATCACTTCGACCTTTTTGTCCTGCATCCCGGCGCCCTGAAGGATTTCAGCGGTAATGTTCTCACGGAGCCCCGCCCTGCTCACGATCTCGGCATACGCCACGAGGCTCTGGAGCAGATTGTCAAGCTCGGGAAAGTGGAGCCCGTACCATTCGCGCATCCGTGCGCCGACCGTGTTGATTATCTTGTCAAGCTCGTCAAGCGCATTTATCGACTGGATGATGTGGAGGTCGAGCCGCTCTGACGCCTCCTTTACCCTCGAAGAAGAAAGGCTTATCGCAAATTCCCGGAGTGCCTGCATGGCTTCCTGCTCGTTGCCGGCAAACCCTGCCTTGACGATGTAATCGGGCTTGCTGCCCTGAATAGACTGCTGCTGTTCTTCCGACATCAGTTGGCTGTTCAGCCCAGACTGGCGCAGCACAGCCGCGACGCTTGCGTCGCTTGCGCTCACAGAGTCAAAGGATCGCAGCTTTTCAATGAACGGCCTGACTTCGTCCGGCGTAGCACCGCTCTTTAGCAGCCTGTACGATCTGATCGCGTTGTCGAACTTTCTTGATGCCACGAGGCTGCCGTTCTGGTCGAATGCGGCCACGCCCAGCTCCAAGAGCACTACCGAGCAGTTGTTTGCCATTCACAAGTCCTACAATACAGCCATTAAAAAAGCTAGGGTTCTGTCTCACCTCTAGTGAGGCGTAACTTGCTTGCATCGACTCTGAGGATTACTGGTACCTTATCCAGATTCCCCTTCATTGCTTCATATGCAAGCCCTTGTGGACTACCGAACCTCAGCAGCCCTTTCAACGATAGGTTCATCGCGGCGATTACGTCGCGGTCCATCCATCGTTGACATTCTGGACACCAGCGTTGACGCTTATGCTGTACATCGTCCCGTGCAGCCCCTTGGGTTCTCTTCCCGCATCGAGGACAAAGTGTTGATGTATCTCGGGTTTCTGATTTCAAAAGCTGAATTACCGGTACTCCTTCCCACGCTGCTTTGTATTTGACTTGACGTTCGAGCTCATAGTAAGGCCATGAGTTCATCCTGCTACGATAATCTTTCCCTCGATAATTACCACGCAAGTATAACCTCCGAATCCTCTTGATGTCCTCAAAGGCTATAGCTGCGTTCTGCTCTTTAGCCTGTTGTACTATAGCCTTTGAAACCTTGTGCAATAATTGATTGATACGAGCCTTCCGGCGTCGGCCGTGTTTCATAGCAAGCCGTTTCCTAATCCTTACATCATTTCGTTTAAGGGCGCGCATTACACTTCTGCTATTGTCTGCGATTTGCACCGCCTTGGTGACATCATACATGACGACATTCTTGAGATTGCCGACCGTAATGTTGGAAAGGTTTCTGTCTATTCCAAGTACATCTGTAGGTATAGATTGCTCCACTACTTTTGAATAACAGATGCTGACGCCATTTTCTGAAATAAGAAACGACCTTACTCTAATTGTGGGATCTTTCAGGATTGTTCTAACATGTTTGTTAAGGTTAATTTCGCTGTATTGTCGTTTACCTAATGGCACTCTGAGAACGCCTTTATCATGACCAATCTTGAAGCCATAACACGATATTAAAAGTGGTTTCTTGACATAGGGATCTCTTGTTTCATAACCGCGCTTGATAGATTTCCTTCTATTAGCCAAGATAACAGCAGCATGTGATATTGCACAGAGACGGTAATAATTCACGATATTATATTCGCCAGTTTGTTCGTAGGATAATTTGCTTAACCTTTTCATCGAGGAGATATCATTTGTTAGGCCAATCGTGATGCAATGGTTGACCATCCTGCGGAAGGTCTCCATCATTTTCAGTAGTTCAGGAGTAGGGGTATAGGGTTGCGTGACTGACTTTACAGCTGTTGGCAACTAATCTCATCACGAACTTCTCTTGCTATAAAAATAATAGAGCATCAAGAGGAGAGGGAGGGTCGCATTCTAGTATAACGAAATCATACCCAGATTTCGATTAATTATTTGATTCTTCAGATGTCAAGGAACAGACAGTGTAAAAAAGCTAGCATTATTACCCATCGTTTGATACCTTACGGCATGGGACTTGAAGCCGGCGACAGGAAGGAGCTGGAGTTGCTTATCAAGGCGGCCGCCCAGGACCCGACGATGCCTATTGGGCTGGCGCGCAGAATGGTGCCAACCCAGGGCAACATCGAGGACTTTGCATATGGCCTTGTATCCGGCATGGTCATGGGCAACTTTATCGCGCAGTTCCAGATCAGGAATGGCAGGCAGCCTGACAGGGATGAAACCGCCGACATTCTGTCAATAATGATGGCCAAGATGCCGCGCCTCCGCATGTCGATAATGAAGGAGCTCGAGTTGCGCTAGAGTAAGTGTAAAGGTTTATCTAACGAGCGGCACGATTATTTTCTGCTTTGCTTGATAAGGACAACAAGTCCAAGCTGCCGGTCGCCATCAAGGATGTTTTGATCATTGGCGTCGGCGTGGTCGTTGTGTGGCTTGTAATATGGGCAAGCTTTGGCTCGAATCCGTTCTATGTG
>JBFLWZ010000190.1:0-3977 GCA_040757615.1 Thermoproteota archaeon
CCTCCATAACTCGAATTGTCTTCCAAATTGGATCGCTCTGTATAATAAAACTGGGTAAGTATTTCAACTTTATTTCCTCTCGCAGGCACAAGCCAAATATTTAATACTGGCATGTGTCGAAGGAACCCTGTAACTCGGCTTGCGCCGTTAGTTTGATACTTCAAGGTTGCATTCATGCAGCGTAAATCGCCTTACCCTGAATCTACAAGCCAGAACATCATGGCAGTGATACTGCAGAGTCTGCCGCAAGAGTCCGGCCTGACCAAGATAGAATACGAAGGCCCAAGGATCGCGCTCTATTCAAGAAACCCGAGCTACCTGATGCAGAATAGCCAGCTTGTTTCAAACATGGTCAACACGATAAAAAAGAGGATTGTCATACGGACCGACGAATCGATAAGAAAACCTGAGCAAGAGTCGGCCAAAATAATTTCCGAGGCAATACCAAAGGAAGTCGGCGTCACCGGCACGTTCTTTGACGCTGTGCTGGGCGAGGTGGTGCTCTTTGCGAAAAAACCCTGGATGCTGGCGCCGGTCGGCGAGGATTTTGACAACATCGAGCTTGCTGAAAAGACTGGCTGGAAGGTGCGGATCAGAAAGGCGCCGCATGATATGGCACCGGTCGCCGCGCTGTACAAGGTTCTGTCAGAAACGGTGCCAGAACGCACAAGGTTCTACAGAGAAGTCGGGGACAAGATATTCCGCGACAAGCTGAGCAGCCAAGCAGAGGCAAGCCTCATGACTCTTGGTGGCTTTGCAGAGGTCGGAAGGTCATGCATGCTCCTCTCGACATCCGAGAGCAAGGTGCTACTTGACTGCGGCTTGAACCCTTCGGCCCGGGATTCGCTCGCCGCAATACCGCGCTTTGACATAACAGGCGTTGCCATGGAAGATATTGACGCCGTGGTCCTGAGCCACGCACATCTGGATCATACAGGCTTTTTGCCGGCACTGTTCAAGTATGGCTACCAGGGTCCAGTCTATTGCACCGAGCCCACGCTTCTATTGATGGGCTTGCTGCAGAGAGACTATGTCAGGCGCGCTGGCGTCGCTGCGCTCTATTCTGAAAAGGACATTGAAAATACTGTAGCGCACACAATCACACTGACTCATAGCGTCGTGACAGACATCTCGCCGGACATCAAGCTGGTGCTTTCTAACTCTGGCCACATACTCGGTTCTACCTCGATACACCTGCACATAGGAAACGGCGACCACAACCTCGTCTACACCGGCGACATGAAGTTTGGCCGGACAATTTCACTTGAAAACGCTTCGTGGAACTTTCCACGCGTTGAAACAATGATTATCGAAAGCACTTTTGGAGGCAAGGAGGACATCACGTGCCCACGGGAAGAAGCAGAAGCTCGACTTGCAAGCGCAGTCAGCAAGACGATCTCGGCAGGTGGCCACGTGCTGCTGCCGGTGCCTGCAGTGGGCATTTCTCAGGAGCTCATCCTCGTGCTTGACCAGTTCATGAAAGGCGTGCAGGCAACGGTGCTCGTGGAAAAGTCGATCTCGGAAGCAACGGCGGTCTACGAGGCATACCCTGAGTTCCTTTCAAAAGAGATGCGCCAGCGCGTGCTTGAGTCAGAAGCTAGCCAGTTTGGGTCACAGTTTTCGATAGTGGATTCTGAAAGGCTCAAGAGCGACGAGCCGTCTGTAATACTAGCTCCTTCTTCAATGCTTGTCGGAGGGCCGTCGGTGAACTACCTGAAACAGATTGCGGCTGACCCGCACAGCCGGCTTATCTTGACATCATACCAAGCAGTAGACACACCGGGCAGGGCGATCCAGGATGGCTCTAGGCAGGTCACGATCAAGGGAGAGACGATAAACCTGCAATGCCCTGTAGAAAGGATAGACGGCTTTGCGAGCCACAGCGATTACAACCAGCTGATGGCGTACGTCAGCAGGCTCAGGCCGAAGCTCCGCCGCGTCCTTGTGAACCACGGCGAGCGCGCAAAAGCGCAGAACCTTGCAAGCATGATAAACAAGCAGTTCCGCATACAGACGCAGCACCCGCTCGTGCAGGAAGCAGTAAAACTACTTTAGGTCGTACGCGCCGCGCCAGATCTTGACGCCCGGCGGAGTGATGACGATGCGCTCTTCTCCAAGCCTTGCAATGTCGCCGCCCACAGACTGGGCATAAGAATACAGGTCCTCGACGACCTTGCGCAACTCCTCCACGTCCTTTTGTGCAAGTGGAGTTACCCTCAGGATAAGGATCATGTGTTTTTTAATGTCCTCCTTGATCGCGGTTATGTCACTGATATCGCGCAGCGTAAGTGCCTTCAGGTAAACTGGTGTTTTTTGTGTCTGCATCTGGCTAGATTGCAGCTGAGATTGTCAAGCGTAGTCAATAGTTATGCTGGTCAAATCTCATTCACTGAATAGTTGATTTTAGCTGGATGATAATAAACACGAGATTTCGTTCCCGTTAATGGAGACTATATGCGCATAGAGTCGGTCACAGCGACGTCAGCGGGCATCGCACTGACTTCTGTTTCCTTGTCACTGATGATTATTCTGGCTTTCGATTCCGCGTTCTTTGGCGCGTCAGAATACCGCAGCGCAATGGCCGCGGCTTTTGCTACTAGTGCATAGTCGTGTTTGCCGCGCAGTATGCAGGTAGGACCGACATGGTCTTTTGCTTCAATGACTACGTCGCCTTCGACTACCAGCGCCTTTATCACTTCGTTTTCGTCCTTGTTCCTGCCTACCACCAGCTTGGCATCAGGCGTCAGCCTAAAGTGCCTTCCAACTTTTAGCAGCTCAATGTCATTGAGCGACGGGATGTCAGTAGAGTGATCCATAATGTCCTCTACCCTCTTGGAAAAGGCTGGGTCTGTCAGCAGGCATCCGCCGGCGGCGTTTGGAGGTTCGGTCATCCCAAAGTGCTTTGCAAGCGCCAGCTGGCCTTTTCTGGATCTGCCCTTGATGTCGCCCAAGTTTTCGCGCTTTACCAGCCCTGCTTTTTCAGCATCCGTAGGCGGCAGATGTTTTGCAGAAAGTGGGCGCAGAACCTTGCCTTCCATACCTACCTCGTTTTCAATGATGTGGAGCGCGCGGTTGTTCTGGCTCATAGGCCGCTGGAACAGCACTTCGCCTGTGATGACAAAGTCGGCGCCAGTCTTTTCCATCTGCTCCTTTGCGGCGTTGTACATCATGCCCCTGCAGTCGATACAGGGGTTCATGCCAGAGCCATAGCCGTGCTTGGGGTTTTTTAGCATGCGAAGGTACTCTTCGCCAAAATACACTGTCTTTAACTTGATGCCCAGCTCGTCAGCCACTTCCTTTACCCTGTGGCCGCAGCCCTTGCCGCAGTCAAAGTCGCAGAACGGCGTCTTGATCGCCACGGCCTCTACGTCTACTCCCTGCTCCATCATCATCCTCACTGCCAGGCTGCTGTCAAGACCTCCCGACAACAATGCAACCGCCTTTGGCTTTTTATCTACCGGTTTTTCGCCGCCTTGCTGCGACATTGCTAGCGTTTGTATGTCCTTGGCTATAAAAATGATATGTGCCCCGCCTCTGACTCACACGCTGTCACGGGTTAGCCACAAGCTGTGTCCTCTGCGTGCTCTATAACGGGGTGTACATTACCTATACTGCCATGCTATTTGTCTTTTATGATGCCGGACAGGTCAATCTCAAATGCTGCCACAGGCACTCTTAGCTTGAAATTCTCCAGTGCAAGAGGGGTGACTTCGCCTATCGTGCCTACCACCCTGCCGTCAATTACAATGTCTGCACATCTACCCTCAATGAACATCGGGTCTGACGCTGCCTTTGTCACGACCTCTTTACCAAAACAGGACTTTGCCAGAGCCTGCATCGCCGACCTTATCTCGGTATAGCCTGCGTCGGCGTGAGCTATCGCCGCGCCTAACTTCCAACTCTCTGTTATCACGCTGTCCCTGTGGAACGTTTTGCCTATCTCTAACAATTTTTGTGGATATTCTTCGTGAACGTTG
>JBFLWZ010000191.1:0-3967 GCA_040757615.1 Thermoproteota archaeon
TTCAAGTTCACTTTTTCAACAATGGGCATGACCGCCTTGGGGTCTTCGACTATGGTCACGGTCCCCTTGCCCTTGACGCCTCTGTACGGAAAGTTTTCGTCGTCTATTGAAAAGTATACGTTGGGCTTGCTTCTGATGTTCTGGACCTTCTTTGTCATCTTGTTGGTCATGACGTAGAGGTCGCCTGCGTTTTTGTCGTGATAGAACCACACGGGCTGGATGTTTGGGTCGCCCATTTCGTCGATCGTGGCCAGCTGGATGTTGAGCTTGCTTTCAAGGAAGCTGTCAACTTCTGCTTTGCTCATGGCGGCCATGCCATGCATCGCGTTCACAATCTTCATCTGGATCCTAGACATCAGTTTTTGATATAAAGATTGAGGCGGCATCAGCTCCTAATTCCTTCCATCCGGCGCCGATGGATGCCCAAAAAATATCGTCTGTTTTGCGTGTGTGATGCCTATACTGCGATTTGGCACTTGATGTATTTCTACACGCAAATTCTGGCAATGGACATCCTACAGGACCTGCTTATACTTCTGGAGCGTCAGGCCACATCATTTTGCGCATCTCCTTGCCCACCTTCTCTATCTGGTGATTCTCGATCTCTTTCATATAGCGCGCAAACGAGTTCTTGCCCTCCTTCTTGTACTTGCTGACCCACTCTTCTGCGAATTCGCCTGACTGGATCTCCTTGAGCGCCTCCTTCATCTTTTTCTTGGCCTCCTTATCCACCACGCGCGGCCCGCGGGTCAGTCCTCCGTACCTCGCCGTTTCGCTGACGCGGTTGTACATGCCTGTGATGCCGTATTTTTGGACAAGGTCCACTATCAGCTTTAGCTCGTGCAGACACTCGAAATATGCCACCTCTGGCTGGTAACCTGCCTCGACCAGAGTTTCAAAGGCGTTCATGACCATGGCGTGCGTCCCTCCGCAGAGGTCGACCTGCTCGCCGAACCAGTCAGTCTCTACCTCCTCCTTAAAGTTTGTCTGGAGGACGCCGGGGCGGGTGCTGCCGATCGCCTTTGCCAGTGCAAGGACTCGGTCCCAAGCCTTGCCGGTGTAGTCCTGGTAGACTGCCACAAGCGACGGAGTACCAAAGCCTTCCTGGTACAATTCTCTGACGCGTTGGCCTGGGCCCTTTGGCGCAACCATGATTACATCGACGTTCTTTGGCGGCACTATCCACTTCCAGTGTATGGCTGCTCCGTGCGAGAACGAAAGCGCCTTGCCCTGCGTGACATGCTTCGCTATTTCTTTGGAATAAGTGTCCGCCTGTTCCATGTCGGGAATCAGAATATGGATAATGTCGGCGGCCTTGGCTGCTTCCGCAACCTCCATGACCCTGTGGCCTTCGGACTCCGCCTGCTTCCATGTCTTTCCTCCCTTCCTGAGGCCAACGATGACATTGAGGCCCGAGTCCTTCATGTTGGACGCCTGAGCACGACCTTGAATTCCGTAACCTATAACCGCAACAGTCTGGTTCTTTAGCGGAGCAAGCGACACCTGATTATCAAGCCATTTTTTGGCAGCCATGCTGTTCTGTCGCTGGCACGCATTATATTATTCTACTGATAGTTTTTCAGACATTCGGATGCGTCTCTTTCTGCCAACATTGCAGGCAATAGTCACCTGTCACCTGGAAAATCTCGGCCTTTTTCCGGGAGCAGTATTCGCAATTCTGATCCCTGATCATTTCCTGTCTTCCTTCTGTCCGGGTCTCTTGTATACAAATGTCAGAATTGCAAGCGCTGCAACAGAAATGGTTATCAAAAGATGCCCGAGACCGATGTGAGCTGGGTGTACGATTCCGAACCCAAGGCCGGAAGCAATGTGAATCTCGTGCGGCTGTCCTCTGTAGAAAAAGCCCATCCCAATTACTGCTCCTGTCACGACCAGATACTTCATCGGGACTCCTGCCTTTGCAGCGGCTACGACCACGATTACGAGGCCAACGCCGTACAGAATGTCTGTAAAAGGCGTTAGTACCGTGGTGCCTGTCTCTATCCCAATGACTCCTTGCAAGACAAGCCCCGTGCTGATGAATCCAAGCGCAAACCCTGCTAGATGGATCGCTATGCCTACTATCCCGTACTTGTGTACCTGATTTGTGACGCTACTGGACTGCTCTGACAATTCTATCTAAAGCCTCTTCGGTTCCTTCCGCAATGCGTTCCCTTACTCTGCCTCTGAACAAAAGAGGAATGCCGGACAGCGTGACATCCCATGAAACAGTAATTCTTGTTGTTTCATTGCTGGACGGGGTCAGAGTGATAATCCTGCTGCCTTTAATTGGGCCTTCGATGAGCTTTATTTCTATCGATTTTTCCGGGTTCAGTTCCACGAGTTGGCGGCTTTTTAAGTTTCGAAAGCCCACCGTGACCTCTCTTTCTATGATGCTGCCGTTCCTGCTGATGTTGTAGATGGCATGCAGATCCCGCCAGTATCGCGGTTCGCTGTCCACGTCCGAGATGATGTTCCATATCCGCTCGAGCGGTGCAAGAACCTGTCGACTGGCATTAATCTCAATCATAGTCGCTGACCTTCCTCCGATTCTAGTCAAAAAAAGAAGGTGGGGCTAGTGCCAAAATCCCCAGCCGGAATTGTGTCCTTTCCAAGGTCCGCCCCATCCTCCATACCCGTGTCCGCCCATCGGGCCGAAGGAGCTAAACGTGTGGCCTTCTGAAGTGTAAAGCACGTCGCCATTTCCGGCGTCGACTACTACTAGGTGTCCCGTATGGTTGCCGGTGTTTGCCACAAAGAATGTGTAAACAAGGTACCCCTGCGCTACGCCCAAGTGGCCACCAAGAATTCTTCCATCTTGTACCTGTCCCTGTGCAGTCTCTGCAGCAGTGACAAACGATACATTGGCGTTTTCATTGATAAAATTGCTTGCTTCCTCTGTTACGCTCACCGAACCGTTTATCTGGGGCATCCCTTCGCCCGTCCACATCATCATTTTCTGTTGCTGTTGTGCAGTTGCCTGTGCTATCGACGACGCCGCCAAAACAGCAGATACCGTGCCGACGGCCAAGATGGCAACTACAATCATGACTTTCTTGCTGAGAAAGTTTCTTGTTGTTGACATGCGTAATCTTGCAAGCGAATTATTTTAACCGTTGTTTACCCATGACACGTAACTTAGTTACCCGAAGTGTTGTTCGAGTTCCAAAATCCAAAAAGAAAAATGCCGATCCCAAAATTTGAGATCGGACTGCTGGAAAATAATCATTAGCCTCAGGTTTTGCGCCCTAGGTCGCTCATCATCTGTTCGAACTGTTCTCTTGTGATCTCTCCCCGGGCATATCTCTCCTTGAGTATGGATTCGGCTGTTCTGTATTCATGCCTGTACCATCCGCCCCATGGCCAGATCAGCCATTTTGCTATCCAGAAGACTATGAATATCAAAAAAATGCCTCCTAGCCATCCAAAGTGAAATGGTACGAATGCTCCGGGCCGCCCTGAAAAAAAGTAGGCTGATAGTGCAATCGATATTCCTATTACGGCAACCAGTCCTATTATGCTCCAACCTGCAATTCGCCTTATGCGGTTTGACTCTTGGTCACTCATATGTCATCTGTCCTCCTGAGAAAATCATCGAGGGGCCGCCATTACGGCCCTTGTCGTTCTGATGCCTTTCGCCACCCCTAGTCCGAGTATGATCAGCCCAAAGATGACTCCTAGGATAGGACCCGGAAACACAATGACTGCAAAGTTTATGCTCGCCAGAGCTACCAAGCCCGGGATCATGTATATGGCACCTGCTGCAATCAGCAACCCTGTCACGAGAAAAGATCTCTGATTCCACGATATTGCAAACGCCGCAGCTGACAATGCTATTGAAGTTATGTTGAGCGCTGTTCCAGTTGCTAGACCTAGCACCGCTATTCCGCCTGCAAGATTGGGCAAGACCAAGGCGAGCGCCGCCGCAGCCAGCCCCGTCCCGATTACGAGTTTCTTATTTGTCATG
>JBFLWZ010000192.1:0-3955 GCA_040757615.1 Thermoproteota archaeon
ACAGGGTGCAAAGCTGTCAGTGTTGGCAGTAGACAAAAAAACCCTGGAGCGCGATGCAAAAACCGGCTTTCTCGGGGAGTTTGTCGTCGGCCGGCTGCTGCATGTTTACGAACCCATTTCCAATGCGGGATTTTTTGCGACGATCGAGCGGATCTACAAGCGGCGAGTCATCATTGAAGAGGTGCAGGATATTGTCGGTTCCGCTGGCATGCTGAGCAGCGAGATCAATTTCCCTTTGGAATTTGTGGTATTTTCCAAGATAAAACGCAGGATGTCGCTTTACCCCAGCGCGGCATACAGCTACCAAAAGACCTATACTGTGAATAAGCGAAATCTGCAATTTGCGCTTGAAGGTTATCAAAAGGCACTATCAGATATCGTCGCAGAAGACAGGGATCTGTTTGTACCAAGGCAGGACGGCCTCTTGCAGATATCGGACGGGCGCATACTTGTAGAAGACAGTAGAACGCGTCTCAAGCTGACGAAAAGGCTGCATGGATTCAGCTCGTATTTTGTGCACACCTATGCAGGAAGAAGGATCATGCACCTTGCAGTCACAGAAGCAGGGTCCAAGATCCGGAGACGCACCAAAGCCGTTGATTTGCCCGACTTCATGGCATGCCCAAGGGGCGCATACTGGCGGCTGCCTGAAGGCCGGCTGGTTGTCAACGGAAGGGACTGGCTTGGAGATCTTGGGTATGTGGTGGTCAGAAAAAGGCGCCTTGGCAACATTAACAGTAGGACGGTTCTGCACGAGTTAGAAGACGGACGCAGGGTTGTTGTCAAGGAGCTTGCCAAGACAAAGGCTGCCAAATGGGCCGCCCTGAGCATCTGGACGTCGCCGGTAAAGAGGTTCAGGGTCAATCCGCTCTTGAGGCTCGGCTTTGAATACAAGGCGATCAGGCATATCAGGAGCCTCGGCCTGCAAACGCCGGGTATAGAGGCAGTCGTGCTTGACAGGAAGATCCTGGTGACGCGATTTATTGATGGCATAACGCTTGCGGACGTGATAAAGACATATCAGAAGGGCAAGGGTGACCTTGGTTTGCTTCGCGAGGCCGGCGAGCAGATTGGCAAGATTCACATGTCAGGCGGAGTGCTTGGAAACATCAAGCCCAAGAATGTCATCGCAAGTAGCAGCGGCCTCTATTTCACCGATGTTGAGCAGTTTGTGTTCCATGGCGGCGACCCTTTGTGGGATCTTGCACAGTTTGTCAGCTGGAGCTTGAAGGGCGGCCGTAACGCCGAAAAGGCGGCAGCAGTTACAAGGGAATTTCTGCATGGCTATGCTGGCATGGCAGGCACTGAAAACATTGCCCGCCTTGCCGAGAGCAGGAGCTACATAGAGTCGTTTTACCCGGTGCTAGCACCTACGGTGGCACATGCAATCAAAAAGGAGATTAGAGAAATCGGAAAATAGGGTGTTTTACTTTTTGCCCTTCTTTGCGGTGTCCTTGTGGGTGAACTCGGTAAAGCCGCACTTGCCACAGGTAAACCTGTCCTTGTGTTCTGCCATGAACGTTCCCTTGCCGCAGCGGGGGCAGTCGCGCCTGCTTCTGGTAACCTTGTCGCCTGAAACCTTGTAGAACTTGTATACTGCAACTTCACCCTTGGCCGGTGCCTTCTTGTCCGCCATTACTTCTTGGCACCTCCCGCTGCTGCGCCACCCTTAGAAGCCGCTGCTTCCTGTTTGGCCTTGAGCTTGGCGGCCTTTTCTTCGTCAAGGATCTTTTTGCGTTCTTCTTTCGGCATAGTTCTGAGCAGCCTGTAACGCGGCAGCTGCTTCGCAGCCTCTTTCTCGTCATCATAGACGTAAAAGACGGCGTGGACATCTGTCATGCCGGTTTCGCATACCAGATTAACAGGGATAACCTGCTTTTTATCAACATTGAGCTGGCTCGCAATCTTTTCCGCGGCCTCGATCCTCTTGATCTTGCCGGCTGCTCCCCTGAACAGCGCCTTTACCTCGCGCCTGTTCAAAAGCGAGTTCTTGCGGTCTTCCAGCGTCACGATTTCCTGACCAGACAAATCAGACAGAATCGTTCCTGTAACTCATATAAGTATTTGCTTGTGCACGAAAATCAAATATACCCAGTCTATGGAGAGAGGTTGAATGAATTCGTTCTTTCAAGAGTTTTGCGACAAGGTGATTACGCTTGACAAGTCTATCAGGTTTGCCGGCATTGCCGACGAGGACGGCAAACTCGTTGCAGTTGCCGAGAGGAAGAGTCTAAAGCCGCTCCTGACTCCTGAAGAGAGGGCGCAGTACGCTATTACCGCCGCTACCCGCCAGTACACCCGCCTCAGGTGGGAGTACCTGCTTGGCAAGATCAACTATGCAATGTCTCACTATGCCAAGCTGATAAGGGCGACGATCCCAATAGCAGACGAGAACAGCAGGCTGTCCTACGTACTCCTCCTGTCCTTTGATGTTGACGCGGAAAACATCCATGAAGTGATCATGAAAAAGATAATCCCCCTTGTGCGCAAGAACACCAGCAAGTTCCTGCAAGACCGCTAGCCCTTGAACGGCGCCTTTGGGAATACGATCTTGATCGGGTACCTGAAGGCGGGATGGACCATGACCAGCTCGCCCCGGTTGAGCCGGACAATGTTCATTTTCGTACTTTTATCCAGCATAGAGTAGGGCGGCGTGGCAAGTTCAGACTGCCCCAGTTTGGCCATTATGTGCATCCCTGTGCCTTCATGGAGCGCCGAGTCCACTGTGCTCTTGAACTGCTGGGCAGAGAACAGGATTGTCCCCCTTGACCTTCCAGTGATCACCGTCCTCATTATCTGCTCCGCCACAGCCGACATCCTGCCAGCAGACCTTGGAACAAAGCGGTTTATCTCGTCAATGAATATCAAGATGTGTTGCGGCGTTTTGTCGGCGGCCTGCCTTGCAGCGTAAAGCTCGTCTATACTCTTCATGACATCGCCAACGACGAATCCCTGTTCCTCTACTGTTGGGATCATGGCAATGTCTATCACAAAAACGTCGCCTGGCTTGATCCTGCCGATCTCTTTGCCTAGGTATGTGCTGCGCCTTTTCTGGTCTATGAACAGCGGCGACTTGCGGAACCGCTGGATGTGTCCAAGAAAGTGTAGCAGTGTAGACTTGTGCGCGACTATTTCTTGAGGATAGCCGCGAAATTCAAGCAGGTCTGTCCATGTCCTTACCTGCTTGCTTTTGTGGCCAAAGGGCCACGCCTCGTAGATGTGGTTCAGCACAGAGGAGATGCTGTCTTCGTTGGTGCCTGAAAACAGGAGGTCAAGCCTGTCGTACACGTCTTCAAGCTGGTACGAGTAAGTCTTGGCATCCTTGGGGACGAACGCCGAATTGGGCTTGCCGTCGCTTCCCCGAGGCAAAAAGTAGGTCACGTTGTCAAACGGTTCGAGATCCAGATCAAGGAGGTCAAACATCTTTTGTGTACTCTTTTTCGCCTTTCTTTTTTCGTCAATGTGAAGCAGATCCTCTTCCTTTGTGTTGAATATTATTATCGCCATGTCGCCCTTTGCAAGCTGGTACACTGACTGGAGCAGAAAAAAGAGGTACGAAGTTTTCAGGTTGCCCGAAATGCCTGCCGCATTCACATGCGCCGTGTCCGGCCCAAACAGGTAAGAAATGTCAAGCGACACCGGCACGCGAAGGCCGTTTGTCATCTCTATCACCCCTGCAGAGACAGGATTCTCCATCTCGGGTCTGCCAAGAGCAAACATCACCTCTTTTTCTGTCGCAAACCTGACAGGCTTGTTTGCCCCGACAGGCATGCTTATCGGGATTTTCTTGCCGCCGTCAATCTTGCTTCCAACGCCGGTGTTTGCCATAATGGCTACCCTGGCTGCAACGCCAGCTTCGTCAAGCGCCCTGAGCTCTCTTACAATCCCGACAGTCTTGGTGTCAAAAACGTGCTTGACCGTGACAAAGTCAAACGGGTTCAGCACGATGTCCTGC
>JBFLWZ010000193.1:0-3954 GCA_040757615.1 Thermoproteota archaeon
CGACTGGCCACTCTGCCCGCAGGGCCTGCTCCCCCACGAGGACTTTATCATAGAATACATCCACAGGTCGGTGGCAGCCACGACCGGCGTGCTGGTAGTCGCCACGATGGCGTTCACAGTAAAGTCCAAAGCTGCGCCAAAGGGCATGAAGATTGCATCCATCATTGCGGCCGGCGCCGTGATCGGCCAGATAACGCTTGGCGCAATAGTAATTGTGGAGCGGCTGCACGCACTGCTTGTCACAACGCATCTCGGGCTTGGGATCGTGCTCTTTTCCATGGTGCTCATGACTGTCCTTTACGCGTACAGGATTGAAGGCAAAAAGGCACTTGCCAAGGCACAGTAATATACGGGCAGAGCAAAAATTATTCCGATGAACGTCCCGGCCCTGCTGGCGGTTTCATTGCTTGTCATTTCGGCCGCGCCGTCGGCTTATGCCCACTTTGACCACCTTTCCCACTATAACAGCAGGGGCGACGGCGTGGGGCAATATTATGTCTATGCGGCGCTAGAGCCTGACTATGCTGCCCCGGGCGAGCCGACTGCGATAATGTTCAGCGTCCAGGATGGCGAAGGGCACGACACATATGATATCGAAACGATGGTAGAGGTCTATGCCTCTTCAGGCGAGCGTATCAAGGCGTTTCCGTGGACGAAACAGGACGTCGGCGACTTCCAAGTGTTTTACACTTTCCCTCAGGTAGGAAGCTACCAGGTGGTGCTCAGCGTCGCGGACGGGCAGGTCAATACCAACGCGATCGATCCCCCGAGGAGCGCGCTTAGCAGCGTGGCCGACTGCAACTGCGAGCGGGCGATATTCAACTTTGCGATTTCTCAGGGCTTTGGCCTTGTCTTTAACTCGACTCTGGCAGGGGCGGTATTTGGGTCGCTTGGAATCTTTGGCGCGGTGCTCGGCCTGACGTACTGGAACAAGAAAAAGAGCGGCAAGTTTGCAAACGAGCCCGGCGACATTGCAAGATATGTCGTCACTCTGGCGGCAATCGCCGGCGGCATGGTGCACTTTGCAGTGTACTCGGGCCACGCTTCGCTCCGGCTCGAATACAGCATATTCCTGATAGCAGCGGGTGGCATGCAGGTGGCATACGGCATACTCTATACGCTCCTTACACTGACAGGAACCACCAGCGGAAGGGCAAGCCCGTACCAGCACTACCGCAAGACGGTGGCGGTCAACCTGTTTGGGCTCATCGGGACGGCGGTGCTCATTGGGCTCTACGCCTATTCGGTGACGCTTCCGCCACCGCTTTCGCCCACGGGCCAGCCCGAACACATCGATGTTGCAGGCGTGCTTGCAAAGGCAATAGAGGTGTTTACGCTGATCGGCATCGTCTACCTTATGCGGCTTGAAAAGCGCAGGCTTGCGTCGTTCCTCAGAGAGCACGCCTGATCTAGTAAGACATAAAACACCAAGAGGGCGACCCATATCCATATGGCTTGGAAAGTAATGATGCCGAAAAAGATCATGTTCGGCGAAAACGCGGCGAAGGAGTTCCCCTATCCAAAGAACGCTCTTGTGATTACCACGACAACCCCAGACATTTACAACAAGTGGCTGGACTACATGGGCATAAAGAATTACGAGCTGTACGACAAGGCCACCCCTGACCCGGCTATCGAGACTGTAGAAGCTATAAAGAAGCAGTACGAGGGCAAGAACATCTCGTGCTACATCGGCCTCGGCGGAGGAAGCTCGATGGATATCTGCAAGTACCTGAGCAAGATGACGGGCATCCCCAAGATCTTGATCCCGACGACTTTTGGCACCGGCGCCGAGATGACCACCTATGCGGTTATCAGCTTTGACCACAAGAAAAAGCTCCTGCAGGACGAGGCTTTCCTTGCAGACGCAGCTATAGTCGACCCGTACTTTTTGCCCGGCACACCCTTTAACATCATGCGCAACTCTGCGTGCGACGCGGCTGCCCAGGCGTCTGAGGGCTATGACAGCAAGGCCGGCAACCCGTTCACCCAGTTCTTCTGCAGGGAGGCGTTTGACATCCTCTATGACGCAATCATGAACGACAAGCACAACCTCTTGCCGTACGGCGCAATGCTCTCCGGCATCGGCTTTGGCAACTCGTCGACCACTCTCGGACACGCGCTGTCGTACGTATTTTCAAATGAAGGCGTGCCGCACGGCTATGCGCTTTCATCTTGCACTACAGTGGCGCACAAGTTCAACAACTCGATCTACTACAAGCGCTTCAAAGAGATTGCGCATAAGCTAAAGTTCGAGCCGCTAAAACTAAAGCAGCCGCTAGACCAGGCTGCTGATGTCATAATGCCCGACCGCGGCCACCTTGACAACAACCCGATCCCTGTGAGCAAGCAGGACATCATCAAGTGCCTCGACGAGATCGTGAACACCAATCCGCTGGCCTAGGGCCGGCCTCCCCTTTTTGCAATCTAGTGCAATCATCGCCTGTCAAAACCTTTAAATTCAGTTCTCCAACACAATTGCACGATGACCGTTATCCAAAAGAGCATAGAAATTAACGCTCCAGTCAGCGAGGTATTCACATATTTTGCGAGGCCAGAGCACATGGCTGACCAGTTCCCTGAGAACATGGGTCTGAGCGTTGTCCCGGTCGAAGTCAAGAACGGCTTTGGCGTTGGAACTATTTTCAGGATTAGCGGAGATTTTGACGGCAAAAAGCTCGAATGGGACTGCGAGACCATCGACTATGTCCCGATGCGCAAGATTGTTGCAAAAATGATCGAGGGTCCATTCAAGAGCTGGCAGATTACAGTTGATTTTGAAGAGCTGGGCGAGAAGAAGAGCAGGACAGGCATGACAGTCGAATACGAGATGCCGATGGGCCCGCTTGGAAGCTTTATGGACAAGGTAAAGCTGAAAAAGATAGCCGAGCGCGGGATGGAAAACGGTCTCTACCGCGTAAAGGCACTGCTTGAAGGCACTGGCTCGATTCCGGTCTATATCACACTGGACGCCTACAGGCACATCCTGAAGGAAAAGGAAAAGCTCAACTGCTCTGTCTCTGAAGCGATCATCAAGATCATACAACAGAGCCAGCAAACGGTCAAGGCCTAGACTTTTCCTCTTCTCTTTCTCTCTCCTTTTGATGCATTTTTCCAATTTGTATATGATTTGTGGATCGATGCGGCGTTGCTGTGCTGCGTATGGGGAATGAAGTTCTTTTAAAGAATGGGAGCTTTGGCTTCTAGTACGATTTAAATATCGCTCACTCTAGCAAAATTTCTGCGGGTTCGTAGCTCAGCCAGGTAGAGCGTCTGGCTCTTAACCAGTCAGTTATTCTGGGTTAAAATGTCGAGGGTCCGAATCCCTCCGAACCCGCTTCCTCTAAAATGGCCTTATCAACAAGTTTATCATCTGCAAAATAGAAGATTTTTACAAATTGATCTTTCACGAACTCGTAATTCCGACAATAATTCTAACTATAGTCCTCGGCTTTTCTATTTTTGCATTTTATAAAGCTCAGTCAATCGACACAAGTCAATTTGACTCAGATTCTGTGCGCTTGTGTTTCGAAATTTTGAACAATCCAGACATTAAAAATACAAGATAATATTAGGTGATGAAAGGCGTAAGAAGCTTGTCACTTTCAAAACCGAACCTTTCAGAAGCTATGCAGATAGAATGCTGGAAGCATATAGTCAGGTTTGTGCTTTGTACCAATTTGGTCTCTTGAATATGAAGAACTTTCGAGCTAACCTAAGGTAAGGATACCCGGCAGTAATGCCCGAACTATTCCGAAATTCTTTTAATAGTATATTCTGTGTAGCTACTTTAAGATATGAAGGCTGGAATAATGTTGCCCCATATTGGAGAAAGTTCGACAAAAGAGAATGTTTTGTATGTTGCAAAAGAGGCTGAAAAAGAAGGTCTCGATTCTGTTTGGGCATTGGAACGCCTGCTGTGGCCACTAAAGCCTCAGACGCCATATGTTGCTT
>JBFLWZ010000194.1:0-3954 GCA_040757615.1 Thermoproteota archaeon
AAGAAAGAGTTTGTTGGTGAGAGAAAGGGCATCTATTTGAACAACTATGCAGAGGGCGTTGGAGGCTACCACGACATTAAAGGGTCCACGCTTACCATTCTGATTAACAAAGTGCCGCCAGATTATGGATGTGACACCGAAGGTTGTGCTCAAAGGGCAATTAGCGTCGATATCCCTGAAGACTTGGAGCCACATTACATCAAGCAAATAGGTGTGGGAATTGCAGTCACCGAGAATTTGGGTCATGAAGGAGAGTATGACATCTTTGTCGAGCGCATACTTGCAAAGGCATCTAATGAAGCAAGATTGTTGTCCTCAGAAGCTGCCAATGTTCTAGAGGAAAACAGAGAAAGGCTGCTGCTTGAAGACGATGCGGCGATTGAAATTTTGCTGCTTCGCCAGTATGAAGACATTTCAAGAGTGAGCGTGCTATTTGCATCTCTTGATCCTAATGCTAGTTGTGCCTATTTCTGTGAAAAACCATTGGATGTCGTTATTACAACAAATTCTAATTATGAACGGCTTTGGAATGCATCATCTTCGACACCACTTGAGCAGCAACAATCTACTATTACTGAAGGAATGCTGCTAGAGTGCGAGAGGATCGGAATCTCTGAACAGGACTGCAGTGATGTTGCAATAATGCAAAGCTGATCTAAACAGACAATGTTGTCAGAACAAGAGATGGAAATTATTGAGGATGCACAGAGAGATATCACCGATTCCATGTACATAGTTGGCATCGGAGCAGCAATTGCTGGGGTTGCTGCGTTGGTGACGATGGGGAAAATAAAGTAGGTAAAGGCTCAAAAACATTTAATGTTGTTTGGGTAAAAGCTCAAAAGACTCCTTGTATATGTAATGCTATTACTTGCCAGCTAGCGTTACACTCCCAGTAGTCGCAGGATTATCTATCGGAATTGCATTTATCGTTCTGCTGTCCTTTACCTTTAACCAAATACCTCAACAAACTAGAGAGAATAATGTAGTAACTGTAACTGGAGAAGTGGCATGTTTGCCGCATAGGCAGGTAATGAATGAGGGATTGAATGATGATGGATTTTTCGTTGTAACAAGTGAATGCGCTATTGGATTTCAAGGACAGGATGGCAAGTATTACGGTTTCAAAGACCTTTTCCATGATGAGGAACATAATTGGCTATTTAACGCTCACGGGGCAAGTGAGCTATTCACTTTAACTGGAGCGATAATAGTGGAACCCACATCCAGCCTTTATCTCCGATATGACATTGAAGGGGTGATAGATGTAATTTCTGCTGGTACTGCAGACGGCACCGTTTCGATCTATGAAGTCTATGATCGACATTACGAACAATTATCTGCCATCGTGAGAGAAATTGATTCTCAAACTGGCGCAGGCTACAGCATGGGAATAGATGAAGGCTGCGACGACCTTGGTCAAAATGACGAAGGTGGCGATGACGCATGCATACTCGTAGCATTGGGCAAGGACTTGCCCGAACTGAGCAGCAAGATTCCAAGTAACATGGAAGGATATGACGTGCACGTGCGAATTTTACAGAATGCCGAAAATCCGTAAAACAAAAATCCAAAATGCAACGGAAGCAAGAGCGCATGATAGCGTACTTTTTGCTAGTATATGCACTCGGACTTTTGGATAAAGTTCACGACCTCGCCATCTTCAGCTGAATCGATAACAACATCATTTGCTCGAATAATCGAGATTGCAGGCTCGATGCACCGTATTTGCATTCCAAGGAGCTTTGCATTCTGATTCTCTTCTAGCATACCTTCACTTTCATCATATGTTAGCGTGAGTTCAAGCTGACGGAATGTTTCGCCATAACCATCGCCATCTACATCCACACTTTTTGCCACTAGGTAGTAGAATTGAATGGTATTTTCATTTTGATTGTGACCAAACCCCTCTTGCGCAATATCTGATGGGTATTTTTCCTTTAGCAGCTTCACCTCTGCAAGCTGGTCTGGAACTGTAAACTCGTCGAATTGCGATGGTCGCTCAAATGCCCTTGCTATGGGTGGTAAATTGCCCACAGAATAAGATAGAATTACCAGAAACCCAATGCCTATTGCCAATCCAATGGCAACTGGCAAAGTGATGTCGCCTTGGTTGCCTTCAGGTTTCTGCACACTCTATCTGCTATTTACACTCTTTTTCAACCTTTTTCAGATCAACAAATATCGTTCAATGCTTAACGAGAAAAATCACTCGCAAAAATTTGTAGGCTCCAGCATTGAAGGAAAGAACAAAGAGATAGCCGTGATCCAGAACGCTTCCAAAAATTTCTTAAGCCATAACTAACTGCTGTACTACTAACAACGACAATGCAAGAGAAGAAAGTCAAAGTAGCTATTGGTGCAGGCATGATTGGGATAGGAGCTATCCTGCTACTGTCTGGCTTTTTGAACAAGATTGACCATGACAGATGTGTTGCCGAAGGTAGGGCATTCTTAGACGAATTTTATAACACACCACGAGCAGCGACATTTAGCTGCATACCTGACATTTCAGGCTCTTTGTTTGTCATTGGCTCAACCGTCAAAGCCATTGGTATCATAGTCATGATTTTAGCATTGATGAATGTATCATTCGTATCGTTATCAAGAACAAAGTAGGAAAATGGCTGATCACCCCACACTTGACAGGCAGAAAATCACCCGCTATCTTGAGAGAACCGCTAACTAGGCTGTTTTTTGTTTCTGTGAGCGAAGTACCACCAAAGGAGGACAGAGCCAGCGATACCCGCCACAATGCCGCCATAGAGGAAAATCAAATTTCCTCCGCCTGAAGCAATCGCAGGGTCGCCAATAGTTATCGGTAGCAATACTGTTACTTCCTTTGTGCCAGGTTGTTCGCCAGTGTTATGTTATGCATCACTACGATAATGCCGCCGGATACGGTAACAGCCACAAAAAAGAAGTACGTCCTATTTAGCAAATCAGCGTCGCCGGAATAGCCAAGGAACGAAACTGTAAGCGGCATCATTATGAGAAATGATCCGCCTACAACAAGCATGACAATTCCCGTTACTCTTACTATCGGCGGAGATGCATGTGGAAGGTCTGTGTCTGATGCCACTTTGACCATTACTGTCTTGTAGTATTATTTTAGATTATCTGATAGTGTGTGGCTGACGACAGTTGACAGTGCCACATTTACGGAGAGACTGTAGCCAAAGGCTCAAAAGCAGCGTGATAGAACATCAAAGTCGTGAGCGATAGTGCCATAGTACCTGTCATAGCGGGTCTGACCGTGGGCATTGGTTTCGTATTATTATTTGCAGCATATCCAGTATTATCAGGTTATTATTTGTCGTCAGGTCCATTTCCTGACCCCGCCTATTACGAGCCGCTTATCCAGTTGAAAATCACAGGTCTAAAGGAAAGCTATAATGCAGGCGAAAGGGTAAATTTCGCAGTTACCCAGAAAGCAGCAGGCTGTGTTTTTCCCGAATTGGTTGTAGTCCAAAATTTAGAGACGGGCAACGTGGTGTGGCAGTTCAATGGCACACAGGCCAATCGGCTGCTTTTTGGCTGCATAAGCATGGCAGACGACCCTGCATCATCAAGAATGACCATGAATACATTGTATGAAGATCCAATCATCATTAACCAGACAGGCTCTTACATGGTTGAGGCTCGACTCAAACATATGACAGTAGAGCAGCAGTTTACGGTAATCCAATGAGCTGACAAAAGCCTCAAAAGCAGCTGCGAAATATTTGCACTGCCATCTGGATATTTGGTTGGCACATCACGCCAGAATTTTTGTACAGCAGCCAGCTGCAGAATCCTAAATACAATCGCTCTTGCAGCTTACCCTGATGCTGCCTATTTTGGGAACGGGAATCGCTTTCCTCGTTGCGATTATTGTCGTTCTTGCCCGTGCATCACTACTACCCGGCCCTGCTGTTTTTATCGAAAAAAGAGCGATTGATGATGAAGAGTGTG
>JBFLWZ010000195.1:0-3948 GCA_040757615.1 Thermoproteota archaeon
AAGCAACCTATGCATACGACAAAAGTGCTGCAGCCCATCGGGGTGCATGCTTCAAAAGTCCTCGAGTCCCGGCCACACCCGCACTTTTGCATGCAGAATCTGACAGATCAAAACAATATCTAGCTTACGGAAATGAGCAAGTAGCACCAAGCAATTACTGCCACTCGGTTTGATAACAGGGTCAGAATATTTCGACAAGTATTAAATAAAGGTAGGCAATACCAGCTGTTGAGAAAGATGCCTACTGAACTGAAGGTCCATCCATCGTTTTTCAAAGAGTTTGCTACCAAGACATGGGTTTCGCCTACTGAAATAGTCAAGGAGCTCGTAGAGAATGCGTTTGACGAAGATGCTACCCGAGTTCTTGTCACGGTTCTGAACAACGGTTCCATTGCAGTCGAAGATGATGCCGGCATGGACCAGAACGGTATGGAAAAGTTCCTGCTTTTGGGTTCGCCCCACAAAAAGGTCGAATCGCTTTCTCCAAAGCTAAAGAGGATTAGGACTGGCAGGTATGGCACCGGCAGACTGTCTTTTCTGACTTCGTTTGAAAGTATGAAGATCAGGACAAAGCGCGGCAGCTTCGTAAAGTCCATCGTCATCGACAGCAATGTGCTTGAAAAGCTATATACCGGTAATGCCAAGCTTGACGAAGTAAAAGAGCCCGCGCTCAAGCGCGACGGGACCGAGCTATTGATGACCGGGGCCAAGATCGCAGTCGACCTTACCAAGATAGCCAAGGAGATCCGCAAGCTGGTCATATTGAGGCAGCCAATGTTTGAGGTGTTCATCAAGACGGCCGACAAGTTCAAGGAATGGAACTTTGACGGCGTACAGCCGATCCGGGCGCCGGACATCCAAGGCCATCGCATACCTGTCAACCTTGACGGTGGCAGAATAGTCGGCGAAATCATTATTGCGCGCAGGCCGCTGTCTGAAGAAGAGCGAGGCATTGCGGTGATGGTGGGAAACCACATTGTTACGCGCAGCAGCTTTGGATTTGACACAAAGCTCAACCGCGTCACGGGCTTTATCCGGTGCGACTCGCTGACTACAAGGTTTGCAGACAAGTCGGCGATAATTGAAGACGACGAATATGCCAAGTTCAACCAAGCAATGAGGACTTTTGTGATTGACACTGTCATCCCAAGCCTGACCGAGTATGAGGATGTCCTGATAACCCGGGAAGAGAACAAGATCTACCGCGAAATCGACAAGGTGCTGGGGCAGGCGATGGTCGAAACACTCGAGCTTGAAGAGGAAGTACAGGGTTATGAGATGGTTGAGGTCAAAGAGCGCGTAAAGGCAATGCGCAAAGAAGAGGATCAGCACAAGGGCCATATACGCTCGCGTCAAGAAGAGATCAAGCCGCTGGTTGCAGGAAGCTCAGGCATGTCCAAGGCCGGCCAGATGCGCCAGCAGACCGTCACTGAGTCTGGCATCATATATGACGAAGGAGAGGCTCCGGAAGTTGCTGGCGGTGAAGTAGTCGACACTGTGGACGAAGCGCAGGCCGACGGAACAGTCATCAGGACAAGGACTGTCAGAAAGCCGATCCTGAAAAAGACGTTTGCACTCAAGAGGATAGGCTACAAGGTTATACCGTATGAAGACGAAACAGATTCTCGTTACAGCTTTACCACTGACAACATTGTGTTTGTGAACAAGGCCAATCCAACCTACAAGGCAGAATCGACCAGGGGAGACGAGTTTCTGATGAGGCACGTCATCAGCATCGTGGCCGAAGCCATTGCGCAGGAAAAGCATCCCGAAGGTAAGGACGCGCTGGAGCTGCAGAACAGGCTTGTTGCTGAAGCAATAAGGATCCATGATGCCAGCATGCTGAAGCGCTAGCCAATAGAAACGACTAAATCTAACTGGAGACTCGAGTTAGATATATGGCGTTTGAATTCATGCCTGGCGCGACAGTGGTCGGCATTTCGTACAATAATGGCGTTATTTTGGCTGCCGAAAAGAGGGTATCGTTTGGCAACTTCGTGGTAAACAAGAACATCAAAAAGACCTTTTCTGTCACTGACCGTGTGGGGGCCGCATGTGCAGGCATGGTTGCAGACATGCAGGTCTTGGTAAGGCAGGTGGAAGCACTGGCCAAGATCCGCAAACTCGAAACCAGACGCGAGGTTGCTCCAAACTCTGTTGCAAAGCTGATGTCGGTCATTATGTTTGAGCGCAGGTATTTCCCCCTTTTGACCCAGGTCATTGTTGGCGGAATAAACAGCAAGCCCGAGATCTATACTCTCGATCCGCTCGGCTCTGTCCTCCCTGACGACTATGCGGCAGTCGGTACCGGCGCGGAAATGGCGCTTGGAATCATGGACGCAGAGTTTAAGGCAAACATGACTGAAGAAAAGGCAAAAGAGCTTGCGATCAGGGCAATCAAGTCGGCGATCCAGCGCGACGCGGCGAGCGGCGATGGGATTGACGTCCTGGTAGTCTCAAAGAACGGCCACAAGGAAGAAACAATAGTCCTCCGCAACGCCTAGATTTCTTTGTAGGCTTCCCACATCTTGTCGCTGATATAGTGCACATTGTCGACGACATAGCCTTTTGTCATTGCTTTTGCCACTTCACTGTCGTCAAGAGCGATGCCTACCGCAAGTGCCTTGCCGTGCGTCTGATCCTTGACAACGACAATGGCGCCCTTTTTGAAGGGATCAAAACTGGTGATGCCCGGCCGCATCACCTTGGCGCCATTGCACACGAATTTGATAGCGCCCATATCCACGCTGACGGACGGAAAGCGCTGCAGCACCTCTGGCTTGCCTGCCAGGAATGGCACAATGTTGTCCCGTACCTGCACTGCGACGATCTCGTCTGCGATCAAAAGGCGTCTTCCTTCCTCTATCTCATAGACCTTAATACTTTTGACTTTCGGGACTGCGCCTTGCGGCCACGCCGAGCCCATCTTCTCCAAAAGATCTGCAGTTTCGCTCTTTGACAGCACGAATGTCTTCAGGTGGATCAGAAACACCGGTCACGCAACGATATTAATTTGTTCCACAACCGTACTAATCTTTATTAAAATTCTATACTACATAGTTCTATGCAATATCAGATACTAAAGGAGCCTATGGCGATACTCGAGATCCAGATGAGCTCGGGCGAAAAGATAACTGCAGAATCGGGCGCACTGGTCTACATGAAGGGCGAGATCGAAATCAAGACTAGAACGCGTGAGGGCGGCTTCTTTAAGAAGATCAAGGTGACCGCTCTTGGCGGCGAATCATTCTTTGTAAACGATTATGTAGCGCATGGCGAATGCTCAATTGGCCTTACAGGTCCCCCAATCGGCGATATCGCGCGTGTAGAAGTCAAGCAAGGAAGTGGCTTTATCGTTCAGTCGGGTTCATATGTTGCATCTACGCCCGGCGTGCTTCTTGACACGCAGTGGCAGGGCTTTACAAAGGGTCTGTTTGGCAGCGAGTTTTTCATGCTCAAGGCCACCGGTCAGGGCGACATGTTCCTGAACGCGTATGGGGGCATTATCCACAAGGAGCTTGCTGCCGGCGAAAAAATGATGATTGACAATTACCATCTTGTAGCGTTGAGCGACCAGGCTGCATACCGAGTTACAAAGGTCGGAGGAATGAAGACCACCATACTCGGAGGCGAGGGCCTCGCAACCGAGGTCACGGGACCCGGCTCGATCTACTTCCAGACAAAGAATCTGCGGGAATTGATAGACTTGCTTGGAATAAACCAGAGATCAGAAACGACAGGATCTGGGGTATCGTTTGGTGGTTTCAGAATCAGCTAGGCATTGGTATGCGTTATGATCTGCCAGCAGTCAAGGCAGTATTCGCCATTGACTTGGAAGATCTCCGCAGGCTTGGCTTTGCAGTGAACACACACGATTGCGTCACCGCCTGCAATTTCTTCCCTTTTTTCCATTTCTGTTGTTAAAATCTGCATTGTAACCGTGTAGAA
>JBFLWZ010000196.1:0-3809 GCA_040757615.1 Thermoproteota archaeon
TGTCACCAATTTCGATGTGCTTCACTACCACCTGATGCATCGAACGAAATTTTCAAGGATGGTCAGGACTGCAAGGTTTCTAGTGGTCGACGAAGCCCATGTCTACACAGGGGTCTTTGGGGCAAACGTCCACCACATCATTGCACGGCTTGAAAGGCTCGCCGGCAAGAAGCTGCAAGTAGTCGCTGCGTCAGCTACCCTTCCAAATGCTGGCGAATTCTGCCAGATTCTCTTTGGCAGAAAGATGCAGGTTGTGCAGGGCAGGGGGAGGCGGGGCAGGATAAACCTTGCAATAATCTTTCCATCACTTCGCTCGTACAGGTCGCTGGCGCTTGATCTCCTGCGGCAGACCACGAAAAGAAAGCACAGGACTATTGCGTTTTCCGGATCACATCTTGGGTCGGAGCTAATGGCGTTCTACGGGTCAAGGCAAGGCGTCAACATCCGGGTGCACAGAGCAGGTCTGCCGCCTGGGCTTAGAAAAGAGATCGAGCAGCAGTTCAAGTCGGGTCAGCTGGCGGCGATATCCGCGACGCCCACGCTGGAGCTTGGCATCGACATAGGTGACGTTGACGCGATAATCTCAAACATCGTTCCAGTCAACCGCCTCACACAGCGAGTCGGGCGCGCGGCAAGGCGCGGTCAGCAGGGCTATGCTTTCCTTGCACTCGGCAACGACCCCATAAGCCAGTACTACAAGATGCACCCTGCAGACTACCTTGCGGATCATGAGTACGCATACACAGACCCTGCTAACCCGTTTGTGCAAGAATATCAGGTGCTTGCGATGGCGTGCGACAAGCCGCTGTCGATGGCAGAGAGCAAGCCTGTCTGGGAGGCGCTGCAAAGGCTGGTTGCCAAGGGCGTAGTAAAAGTGGTCCGGGAGAGGTTCGTGCCCGACCTGAAGAAGGCTATGAAGGTGCTTGGCGAGTACAGCATCCGCGGCATTGGCAGCAAGGTAGACATCAAGTTCAACAAAAAGATAATCGGCGACAGATCATTGCCGCAGGCGCTTGAAGAGCTACACCCAAACGCGGTATATTTTCTTGCAGGCCGCAGGTACAGGGTTCAACAGCTGCACTTTGAGCCAAACAGCCAGCCATACGCTGAGCTTGCCACCCTGCCTTCGGACTATCCATACTATACAAAGGCCCTGACTGACGAGTGGCCTTCCATTCTTGAAACATATGAGAAAAGAGCGGTCTTTGGCATTGAAGTAGCGTACTGCGCTCTCAAGATCCAGAAGCGGGTGCTCGGATACGCCAACATCGAGATCGGGCAAGAGGTCGCGCAGGGCAAGAAAGTGATGCTTGACAAGCCGCTGGAATACGAATTCATTACAAAGGGCTTTGTTTTCCGGGCGCCCAAGCCTGCAGATATTTTGCAAAAGGTGGACGATGAGGAATACGTAGAGATGAGCGGCTTCCACGCATCCGAGCATGTCATAATTGAAGGAAGCGCCATGATAACCGGCGGCGCATCGCAGGATCTGGGTGGCATTTCACTCGGCTCATCCGGTTTAATATTCGTCTATGACGGGAGCGTAGGCGGCAACGGCGCAAGCAAGACGCTCTATGACAGGCTGGACAAGGCGTTTGGCCGGGCGCTGCGTATCCTGTCTGAATGCCCATGCAAGAGCGAAAGCGGTTGCCCAAGATGCACCTATTCCTACAGATGCGGAAACAACAACGAGTACCTTCACAAGCTGGCCGCGGTAGAGGTGATGGATAGGGTTGTTGCGGGCGAAAGGACAGAAATTGGGCAAGATATCGCCGGCGATCGCGCCCTTGTATGATACATTATTCTAAAATTATTATAAACTAATGTTGACCGCCAAAGTGAGGCGAGATGAAGTGGTTGAAACGCTGGATGTGGTCTATGTTTGTAAGACATGCGGTGTCGTTTTGATCTTTAAGGAAGACATGCGCGATCACCAGACGCAGACTGGACATTCTGGAATCGCCAAAATCCCGATAGGTGGATATGCTGAACCTGCCTAGAGCATGTACTGAGAGCATGTGATGCCAAAAACAACCCACTTTTGCAACTGGGATAAGGTTTAAGAGTAGTCCTCGATGGTTTTCTAATAAAATTGGAAGAGGCCGTCACTGCTACGCGTGCCAAGTGGCAGACGCTGGAGCACAAGGGAGTCGCATTTCCGCCCGAGTATCAACCAAGGGGGATCGTGGTAACGATCAAGGGCGAAAAACTGGCGCTCAACCGCGACCAGGAAGAGCTCGTATACGCGTGGGCAAAGAAAAAGGACACGCACTATGTGCAGGATCCTGTTTTCCAGGAAAACTTCATGAGCGACCTCAGAAAGCTCTTGCCTGAAAAATTCAAAAATATCACGATCAAAGACATCGACTTTTCTATGGCCAACCGCCTGGCAGACGAGGAAAAATGGATGAAGGAGCAGGAGAAGGAAAGGTACAAGACCCTCGCAAAGGAGGAAAAAAAGAAGATCTCGCTTGCCAAAAAGGCCGAGCGCGAAAGGCTGAAAGCGACATATGGCAAGGCGGTCGTCGATGGGGTCGAGGTGGACATTGCAAACTGGCTAGTCGAGCCGCCCGGCCTGTTCATGGGCCGCGGCCAGCATCCGATGCGCGGCCGTTGGAAGCCCCGCGTCAGGCCACAGGACGTTACGCTCAACCTCGGGGAAAACGCGCCGGTGCCAGAAGGAAACTGGAAGGAAATAGTACACGACCATTCCTCGACATGGCTTGCCACGTGGATGGAAACGCTCACTGGCAAGCGTAAGTACGTATGGCTGCACGACTCGTCGGCTCTTCGGCAGGAAAGCGACAAGGCAAAGTATGACAAGGCAAAGAAGCTGGCAGAGCAGGAAACCAAGGTGCACCGCGAAGTAATCAAGAGGATGATGAAAGGCGGCGACAAAACCGCCACTGTTGCCTATCTTATCCTAAAGCTGGCCATGAGGGTAGGAGACGAAAAGGACCCTGACGAGGCCGACACCGTGGGCGCAAGCACTCTCAGGGTGGAGCACATAAAGTTCCCACAGGCCGGCGCAAAAAAGATGATCGAGTTCAACTTTTTGGGCAAGGACAGTGTGCCATGGCAAAAGACTCTTGAAGTAAATTCAGAAGACACGGAGGCGCTGTACCAGAACCTGAAAAAGTTCATGCAGGGCAAAGAACCCGGCGATCCAATTTTCGACGGCATCAACTCGCGCAAGGTCAACGCGTTCTTGCAGGAGATAATGCCGGGCCTGACTGCCAAGGTGTTCAGGACCTGCATCGCCACAAGGGTCGTGCAGCAGGAATTGACCAGAGCCAAGGTCGACAAGAATTCGTCGGAAGCGCAAAAGATCTATGTCGCAAGGAAGGCGAACCTTGAAGCGGCAATAAAGTGCAACCACAAAAAAGGCGTCGACCCCAAGAATCCTGCCGCAAAGAAGGCGCTTGAAAAGTTTGAAGAGTCTGTGACCAAAAAGAAGGCTGCAATAGAGCAACTAAAGGCTGGCATTGCTGCCAAAAAGTGGAAGACCGATCTCCAGGAGCAGCGTCTGAAGGAGCGGCTCGAAAAGATGGAAGTCCAACTAAAGCTCCAGCAGGAGACAAAGGATTATAGTCTTGGCACCTCGCTCCGCAACTACATCGACCCACGCGTGATGAAGGCTTGGCTCAACTATGTCGAGCTTGACTGGACAAAGGTCTACACCGCGACGCTCCAGCGCAAGTTCCGATGGGTCGAAGGTTTCAAGGAGAAGAACTTCCGCAACTTTTACCCCGAGCCGAAAAATTAGCGCAAAGGGTCACAAGACTTATATCATTTCCAGCGTTCCTTTT
>JBFLWZ010000197.1:0-3807 GCA_040757615.1 Thermoproteota archaeon
ATGGATGGAACGTGCGTCTTGGCACACAAATATGAATCTGTACATCCACCACGACATGCCATGTAAAGCCGACGATAGTGGATTGGATTTGGACACATTATTACCTGCGGGACGCGGGGAATGCACACGCCTCCGTGGAGATCAGAAGCTCGGTCGCTGAAGCAGGAAGCCACCGAATTTATCCGGTGGTGGTTCACGGTTGTTTTAATCGAAAGCCTGCTTGTCTGGGTATGGACAAATGATCAACGAGCCTTTTATTTTGGCATGTGAAAGCGGCACCTAACCGAAAGCCCCCGTATAAATCCGTAAAAATGTCTGACCATTGACCGCCCTGCCAACGGTATCAGTTTTTTCTGGCAGGGCGATCTCTTGCTTATATGCGATATTCTCTATCATCATGCATGTGCACAGATTCGCGCCACGGGACACCGACAGAAACATTGGCTAGGAGATGAGCAGGGGTGAAGAAGAGGCTACCGACGTGAACGAACAAGAGATAGACTCTGACATGCGCACCGGCAACCAGGCGCTTGGCACAAACTTTTCCCGTGTCAAGAAAACCAAGCAAAGCGGGTCTAGCTAAGAATTATCTATTGTTACATTACATCGTGTTTATAGGGAAATATGTGTCCAATACTGGATACTCCATGAAACAGGCTCTGAAACTTGATAAACTATTCTGCTGCCAGCGATGCATGGCAGTCTTTCTTTTCGAGTCAGATGTTGAAGATCACGCCGAAATGTGCGGCCACCGGAGCATCATAGAGATAGACCTCTAGAGCCTTATCACGTTTTTCGCCGCAAACCTGATGTCTTCGGGTTTTATCGTCTTTCTGCCCGCGTGCACAGAGAGGTCCACTGCCTGCTTGGCGATCCTCTCCGCGACTTCTTCAAGCACTTTTCGAAGCTCGTCTGCTGCGTCGTCGCTCACACGCTCTGCGCCGGACTTTTTCATGACGCGGTACATTGCCGCTAGGCCAAACTCTGGACCGGAAGACATGCAGTTACTGCCAGACACCACGTTAAAAGTTTATTTTCTGTCCGCAGACATTGACTGGCATTGCTCTTTGACGCCCACATTCACCTAACAGACAACGAGTATTCCGGCTACCTGCCGCACGTGATTGCTAGCCTGCGGGCGATGAAAATAGTCTCGTGTTCTGTCACCGTCGACTTGGAAACTACGGCAAAGAGCTTTGCCCTTTTCAGTCAGGCGCGCGACGTCGTCAGGCAGTTCGTGGGAATCCACCCTGAAGCGGCTGCAAGGGAAGACTTGGCAAAATTCAAGGAAGTATTCCATGCCAACCTGAGTTCCATCGACGGTGTGGGTGAGATCGGGCTTGACGGCACATACGACGTGCCATACGACCTGCAAAAGCAGGTCTTTAACGCGATGCTGGAACTTGCAGAGGAACAAAAAAAGCCGGTGTCGATCCATTCAAGGAAGGCGCTTGATGATGTCTTAGAGATCCTTCCGTCATACAAGATCAAAAGCGTGCTTTTGCACTGGTTTGCGGGCAGCAAAAAGCAACTGGCAAAGTCTATGGACATGGGGTTGTATGTGTCATACGGCCCGGTGCTGGTCTACTCCGAGGACAAGAAGGTGCTTTTGAAAAACACCTACAAGGACAAATTCCTTGTAGAGACCGACGGCCCAGTAAGATATTCGAGATGCTTTGAGAACCTGCCTGCTGTCCCGAGTGCGTTTCTTGTGAGCGTCGTCTGGTCTGTCGGCCGCACACTCTGTATTTCATACGAGGAGGCCGTGCAGATGCTGCAAAAGAACTCTGAATCCTACCTTGCAGGCGCGTAACAAAGATAAAATATCCTTAAAATCGCCTTGATTGCTGGATGAATAGGATAAAGCGCATATCTACCGAGCTCTTGCAAAATCACCCAGACAAGTTTGGGCTTGAATTTGATGCTAACAAGAAGGCTCTCAACGAACTGGCGATCGTCAGGTCAAAGGTCCTGAGGAACGAGCTGGCCGGCTACATCACAGCACACCTGCGCAAACAGGCAGCGCAGGAAAAGGCCTCGATGGCGGCCGCTGCCGGCGGGACTGAGGAAGAGCAAGAGTCAGAAGAAGCCGAAGAATGATAACGATAAGGCTGCTGGGCGGCGCCAAAAAGGCAGTCGGCAAGACCCAGGTCAGCCTTGACAGGCCGGTCGCTTCTGTTTCAGAAATTTTGCAGTTTTTGGCCGGCATTTCTGTCGACGCGCGCCTTTTGCAGCCAAACAACCTGATTGTAGCTGTAAACGGCGTGGACTCGGCCGCGATTCAGGGTCGGCAGACCGTGGCAAAGAGTGGCGACACAGTCACAATAGTCACTGTGGTCCACGGCGGGGTGGGTCTACAGGACGGCTACAACGCGTCTGTGATCGGTATCCACAACATCACAGAGGATCCAGGAAAACTAGTAGACCGGCTCCGCTCTGACAATGATGCAATATCGATTCAGGCGGTGAACGCCGACTCTGTCTACGGGGTCGACCACGTAATGGGTGTCCTCTTGGTGACACTTGAAGCAGAGAAGAGAAAGATAATGATAGCAAACAGGCGCGAAACTGAACTCTTGTTGAGGCTTGCCTTCACCGACCAGATCTCGGAAGCAATGATCCGCGCTGGCCTCAAGAAAGGCAGCGCGGGCTGCTTTATCGCGCTTTCGAAGAACGATGAGGCGCTGAAGCGGTTTTCACACAGGATAAAGGGCGAGTTTGAAGTGGACGCTTCTGTGCTAGAGCCGACCAAGCAGAAAAAGGCGAGGATCACCGGGTTGCTTGGGATAAAGATAAAGTTCGACGACTCTGAATTCCTGAAGTACCTGCTAGAAAGGGCCGCGATATTGGTAAAGTGATCACCGGCGCTTTTCAACGACGGAGCTGAACATCTGTTCCGGCCTTAACACCGAAACGCCCGCGTGGCCTGCAACTATCTCGACAAGGACAATCCATTCCGGGTTTTCAAGGTCAACCTTGCTGTCGATCTCGCCGGCGATTGCCTTTATCACGTCCATCGACTCTAGGGTGCTATGCCTCTTTTCCACAGTTATCCTGAATGAATCCTTTCCGATCTTACCTAACAATTCTTTTGCAGCCTCTTTGATCCCGCTAAGGTCGGCCGGGACAACGACTTCGATCGGGATGACACGCAGGATGTATCGCACCCTCCACGGCTCTTCAGCCACGAGCTTTTTCAGCCCCTCGATTACTGCAAGCGGGTCAAGCGAGGTCTCGGCCATCAGCAGGCCCTTTACCTCGGTGATCTCGGCTTCTGCCTCCTGATCGCCAAACATGTCGAGCAGCTCCAGAATTTCATCCTGCGCCTCTTCCTCCCTGAACCGGGAAGTCGACACGATTAGGTTAAAGTCGTCCAAGGATCTCCAACACCTCGCCTGCCTTTATCGCGCCTTCTCTGAGGATTTTAGACTTGCCCGTAATGTCCACTATGGTCGACTCGATTCCCTTTTCGGCCGGGCCGCCGTCAAGAAGGGCGTCATAGCCTTCGAGCGAAGAATCAAGCACTTCCTGAGCGTTCTTTGGCGGCTTTTCGCCGGACCTGTTTGCGCTCGTGCCGACGATGTATTTGCAGTGACTCAAGAGGGACAGCGTGCACTTGTTTGCCGGCACGCGCACTGCAAGGCTGCCAGAACCTGCAGTCAGCACCTGAGATATCCTGTTATCTGCAATAGGGGCCACTATTGTAAGAGCGCCAGGCCAGTACCTTTTCGCGAGGATCTTGCCGGCGTCGCCAAGCGAAACTATTTTCTCTGCGTCTTCGGTGCTGTATGCAAGGATCGGTAGTGC
>JBFLWZ010000198.1:0-3806 GCA_040757615.1 Thermoproteota archaeon
AGGTCGGGCATGAAATGACTTGGCGACTGCCGCAAGATACCTTTACATCGGGATAATCATTCTTGCCGTTAGCGGTTCCGTAGCGGTTTACCTTAATTTCCAAGGGGCAAGGTGCCTTACAGCTCTCTCCCAACTTGACAGGTCGATCATGCAGCCAGAACTAATCGGAGAACTAGAAGTGGCCTGCGCGATTACCACCAATTCTTATGTCTATTCAATCTATGGCGTTGTTGCAGGGGCGGTACTAGTCATAGCAGGGTTTATGATAAAGAGGAGAAACAACACTTCTTAAGTCAACACTGGAGATGATAAATTATAGCAGCTCAAAAGCGCGATGACTCTCTTGAAAAGGTAGCGGCCGAAGTAAGAGGGTGCCCACTATGCAAGCTATCGAGGACAAGAAAAAACGCAGTTCCCGGCGAGGGCCAGCTTGCAGCCAAGATAATGTTCATAGGCGAGGCCCCGGGCAGGAGTGAAGACGAGAAGGGAAGGCCATTTGTAGGAGCTGCCGGCAGGATACTTGACGATCTGTTGCAAAAAGCGGGCATAGAAAGGTCGCAGGTTTTTATTACAAACGTGGTCAAGTGCAGGCCACCCAACAACAGAGTCCCAGAAGAAGATGAAGTGGCAGCCTGCCGACCATACCTCGACAGGCAAATAGCGCTCATCAGACCAAAAGTCATCTGCATACTTGGCAGGACAGCATATGCTTCCCTGCTTGGAGGGAGCTCGATAACTGCAAACAGAGGCAAGATCGTGGAAAAGGCGGGTCAGAAATATTTCCTGACATATCACCCTGCGGCCGCGATATACAACAAGAGCCTTCTTTCCTCTCTAGAAGCAGACCTGAAAAAGCTGTCCAAGGAGATCAAGAAAGAAGGCAAGAGCTCGTTGGAGGACTATCTATGAGCTGCCTCTCCGGCTCATTCTATCGCAAGCCGACTGCGATAGTAGCAAGAGATCTGATTGGCAAGACTCTGGTGCGCATAATAAAAAGTAAGAATGAGATAATCAGGCTTGCAGGTATAATAGTCGAGACTGAAGCTTACGGCTTTGACGATGATCTTGCTAGCCACGCATGCATGGGTCCGACTCCAAGAAACAGAGTCATGTTTGGCGAGGTTGGAAGGGCATATGTCTATTTCACCTATGGCAACCACTTTTGCGTGAACGTTTCTGCAAGGTCCACCAAAGTACAGGCAGGAGCAGTCCTCATACGCGGGATTGAGCCTGTACAAGGCATCGATTTTATGAGGCAGTTCCGTCCGGTTGATGACATCCTATCCCTTACATCAGGTCCGGGAAAGCTGACTCGGGCTCTAAAGATCACGTCTGCTCTCAATGGAGTAGACATGACTGATCCTACATCAGAACTTTACATCGAGTCAGGGAAAAAACCTGAGCACATTCTCGCAACTCCTAGGATAGGGATCACCCGTGCAACCGACAAGGAATGGCGCTTTGTAGACCCTTCAAGTCCCTATGTATCAAAGAAAATCCAGATCAAGTCATTATGACCACACGGTAAGCTGAAGCTCTACCACTGGCTTTTATCACAATACGGAGCCATAGGTTGATGCAAAATTACGAAATATACCACATTACTATGGATGACGACAAGACTGGAGTAAAGCCCGAAGTGCTTGTCGGCATGTATTCAGCCATTGACGCCAAATCGAGGCAGCTCGCTCCGCAGGAGGTCAAAAGTGAACTAGCTATTTCCCAAGACGGCAGGATAAAGACAAAGTTCCACATTCAGGTTTCGAGCAGGATGGCGCCGCACTTGGTTTCGGCCATACAGCAGCAAGCCGACTCGCAGCAAGGAATCGGGCTCAAAGCGTACTTTTACAAGCTGCAGGAACAAGTAATGGCTCAGGTATTTAACAGTTAGGAACAGATAACTTGAGCACGAATGACTAGTTAGGCACTCTTTTCCGTATTTTTTGATGACAAATGATAATTTTGTATACAAATTGGGAAACCCAGATATTCCAGGCATCCAAGAGCTATCTTGCAGGCGCGACGTAGTAAGAAAAGCAAGCAGGACACTCTCGATCACAATACCGCGAAAGATTGCCGAGCGTACCGGCTGGAAAGCTGGCGATATTATCGAGTTTGTCCCAATAGTCGAAAGCGATCAACCCCTTCTAAAGCTCAGAAAGGTTCAAGCTGGCTAATTTTCACATCGAGCAAAAGAGGGCGGCAGTAAATCAGGCCAACATATTTCTTTAGTCGGTCTGGCCTGCTGTCTTTTCTGATAATTTTTACCTGCATAGGCGCGCCGTTCTCCCATACACGCGCATGGCTGCCATGCAGGCAGTAATTTTGTCTGCATGGTAGCTCTTTTACATTTCGGATTTGATGGCCTTGAGCGCCGGTATAGAATAAAGCCACATCAGCTTGACTGCAAGCCTGATACCATCGCTGTTGTTCTTGAAGAGCCCGAGCTCGTGCAAAAAGTCGACATCTTCCTTGTTTATGCGTGTCGAAGCGGGTAGGGTTTTCAGAGCCATAATAGAAAATTAGGTTATGACGATTGTTGCACTATTAGCATTTTCTAAACAAGATATTAGCAAATACGAATTTCATGAAATGGCGATAATAGACTATAAAGCTCTATAATGAGGAATCTTCTATGGAAATATTATAAATTGAGCCTCTGTCTAATTAATTCCCATAAAAACGGCATATTTTTATTTTGTGCTCCATATTTAGGGCCGATGTCAACAAATCAAGCGGTAGATAATCTCCAAAACCAATGGTACAATACCCTGAAGGCGGCAGTAGGCGGTAACGGCAACTTTCAAATGATACAGCCAAACAACCCTATTCCCCCACAGGCTACGAATGACCAGATCTGGCAATACTTCAACAACCTTCCACCTGTTTCCCTAAACCACAACATGACCCTGTCAGGTGGCAATCAGTTCTACACAGATTATGCAGCAGTTCTGTCGCAACTCCAGTCAAATGCGCTGACCAACTTCCAGAACGTCCTAGGCAGCTACTATCCTATGTGGCAGCAATACTTGGCAACGCTAAATCCTTTCCCGTCACTGCAGGACCTTCCAAACGTCTTCTACCAATGGGCAGTTGTCAATGCTCCAACTGTAGCTGGTCCAGGCAGGAGTGCCTATGCTGCGGCGCTGCTAGACCCGATCTTTGCTGCCCAGACAGCTGCATTGAATACAAACAACTTTGTCAACTCTGTGCCCAACTTCACGCAGGGAGTTACGCAGCTTTTCCAGCAGATCCCGGCAGGAGCGCCTGTAACCATAAACTTTGACTCGGCCACAGCTAGTTCCAACGTAACTAACACATGGGCCAAGGGCAACACTGGAATATTCTTTGGGATCTTTGGCGAAAGCGACAGCAGCACATCGCAGCTCTCCCAGCAGTTTGCATCCTCGCGGGTCGCAGGAACCATAAGCTTCCAGAAATTCATCACCTTTGTTGCGGATCCCCCCGGCTTGCCGACAGGCTGGTACTCTTCAGCCGCGCTGCATCAGGCTTTTGCAGCAAACACAGGTGGCGCGCCTTGGAGACAGGGAGCAAATCCGAACTGGGAAAGCACGTTTGGTCCAAATGGCAACATGCAGTGGTTCACAGCATCCCTTGTGGTGGCAGACGGAGTAACGGTGCAGATGACGTCATACGCAAAGTACAGCTCCAGCCAACAGACTCAAATAAAGCAGAGCAGTAGTTCGGGCCTCTGGCCATTCTATTGGAAGTCAGGTTCAAGCTCCTTCTCACAGACAATAACCTTCAACAGCGACTCGACCATGACATACACCCAAAGCTCACCT
>JBFLWZ010000199.1:0-3773 GCA_040757615.1 Thermoproteota archaeon
GCTCGCGTTGTGGCCGCCGATCCTGCCAAATGCAATCGCGGTGAACCGGAATTCCTGTCCCTTCAGCACGAAATACCCCGACAACTTGCTTGCTATCTCGCTTCCGTTGGCGCTTTTTACAAACACTGTAACATTGATTTCATCGTCGTCCTTGCGCATCATTTCTTTGGACCGTCCGCCACTTCCATGTTGCGGTTCACGTTCGATTCTACCAAAAAGCTCCACCAATCCTGATCGGTGATGCTAAAATCCTTGACGTCGACTTCGATGAGCTGGTCGTCGGAGTCCGTGAACGAGAGCCTGCCCTCCTTTATCATCTTGACCAGACGCCAGCGAAGGTGCCCCTTGCGGCTCCGGCTTATCGCCACAGCCCACTTTTTGTCCTTGTCTATCTTTGGCATGCCGATGTAGTCGACGATTTCTAGAATCCCGAGCCGCTTTTCCTCGCAAAACATCTCTTTTGTGAGAAGGCTGCGCCAAATGTCCACCGAGCCTATCGTCCTGCCGTTCTCGTTGATGTTGATTACCCCAAAGTAGACTACCTTGTCGCCGCCAGTCGGGTCTGAAGTCGTCATTGCGATATCCATGATGCAAAGAGCCACCACCTATTTAGTTCTTGCATCCCCGGGTTCTGCAGGCTCTTAAGCTTTAGTCTAAAATATCCCATGATGAGCCGGCATGTCAATGGCGCGCATCCTCGTAAGGCTTTTCAAGCACGATCCCGATGTTGTCGACTTTCAGGTTCTTTTTGAACGGTATGCCGTCTTCTTCACAGCGCCTCCGGTAGCGGTTGGTTATCGCAAATCTGGGGTGAAGAGATTCAAACTCGGTTTTTGTTATTTCGATCACCATCCCCCTGTCTACGAGCGACTTTGCGGCTGCGAGCGCGCGGTGTTCGTCGTTCCAGCCAAGCACGCTTGATAGCCTGGCCGCGTCCATCTTCCCCTTTTTCACTATTGCAAGAAAGACCTTGGCTTCGTCGCTAGTTATCTTGAGCTCTGAAACTATGGCCTCTTCCACGTTTGAAATGTTGACTGCCATGCTACTTTACTTCCAGCGACTTTAAGATGTATTCTTCTGCGTGCTGCTCGTAATTTACCTCATCGGCCAGTATCGTAGTAGCCAAGTTGTATGGGACAGAGTCCCCAAGCGACAGCGCCTGCTTTGCCAGATTGTTGTTATTGTTATAGTTATTGTTATAGTTCTCCACGGCCTTGCCTTCAAACTTTAGAGCCCTGTCCAGCGCGGCCCTAAGCGCAAGGTGCTTTGCCGGGTCGTCAGGTGGACCAATCATGCTGTACTTTGCCCATTCCGCCGGGTCGCTTGGCGCCTTGTCACCATGCTCTGCAATCCTGTCATCAGCAAGCAATTCAGCATGTATCAGCTCGCCTGCAGCTTGAGTCTTTAATGCCGCCGCGTAGGTGACAAGCCCGATGCCCTCCATGTTTATGCCTGCGTACCAAAAGTAGTGGAAAATCCGCATCTCGTCGCAGTATGCGCTCTTTAGCACCTTGATGATCATTATGGCCGCGTTCTTGCCTAGGATCTTGTTCTCTGATCTGCTCATGTTCCAGAGTTGTGCCGGCGACTATTTATCCAGTTTCAGAATTGCACGAGGTTGCGGTATTTCCCGTATCGCTCCTCGACATCGTCCTTTGTTATCGACAGGAGGCGCTTCACTCCGAAATCCTCGACTGCAAACGAGCCCATGACGTTGCCATAGATCACCGCCTCTTTCATGGTCGCAAAGTCAGTCTTGTTTTTGCGTGCGATATGTCCAAGAAAGCCGCCGGCAAACGAGTCGCCGGCGCCCGTTGGATCGACTATTTCATCCAAGAAAAACGCGGCCGCGGGAAACAACTGGTTGTCGCTTGTGAAAAGGATGGCTCCGTGCTCGCCCTTTTTGATTATCGTAAATTTCGACCCCCATGACATTATCTTTTTTGCGCACTTTGAGAGGTTAGCCTCTTTGCAAAGAAGGCGCGCCTCGTTGTCGTTTATCACCACCCCGTCGGCCATGCCTATCATCCTGACCACGTCGTCGCGAGTTCCGTTTATCCAGAACTCTATTGTGTCGCACACCACCAGCTTGGGCTTTTGGAAGTGCTTGAGGATCTTGATATTCTGCTTTGGGTCGTTGTTTGCCAGATATACGTAATCGGATTTTGCATATTCCTCCGGTATGACGGGATCAAAGCCGGCGATAACACCCAGCTCGGTCTTGTTTGTCGTCCTGTTTGACAGGTCGTAATCAAAAGTGGAATCATAATGGAAGGTCTTGCCTCCCTGCACGGTGACGATGCCCTTTGTATCTATTCCCTTTGACCTGATCGCGCCGATATGGTCCTGCGGCATGTCCGAACCAATGACTGCGACTATCGACGTTTGCGTGAACATGCTTGAAGAAAGCGAAGCAAAGGTGGCCGCACCACCCAGTATCCGGGTTTCTGTCCGAAAAGGCGTACGCGTGGTGTCAAGGGCTACCGTGCCAAATACCGTCAGCAACGACCGCTAACAAGCGGCCGTTCGTAAATAAACGCTTGCCGGCATCATTAAATATCGTGGAGGCCTGATCACCAGCAGTTGCGGCTAGTAGTTGCGATCACCGGGGCCTCAGGAGTGGTTTATGGCATAAGGGCGCTTGAAGTTCTAAAAAAGCTGAATGTTGAGACGCACCTCATAATGAGCGAGTGGGGGGAGAAAAACATCAAGATAGAAACGGACAAGACTGCAGACTATGTCCGATCGCTGGCAACAAAATTCTACGAAGACGACAACATGGCGGCGCCGATGTCAAGCGGCTCGTTCAAGACCGACGGCATGGTGGTGATCCCTTGCAGCATGAAGACGCTTGCCAGTGTAGCAAATGCATTTGATGACAGCCTTGTTTCAAGGGCCGCAGGCGTGTGCCTGAAGGAGCGGCGCAGGCTCGTGCTGGTCCCGAGAGAGACTCCACTGTCAAAGATCCACCTTGAAAACATGACTACGCTGGCAGACGCCGGCGCAGTCATTCTGCCGGCGATGCCGGGATTTTACCACAGGCCAAAAACCATGGACGAAATGATAGATCACGTGGTGGGCAAGGTGCTTGACCAGTTCAACATCGACCACGGCCTTTTCAAGCGGTGGGGCGGCCAGAGCGTATAAGGATTTATAATATTGCGGCGCCTAGTTAGATCAAGAAATGCCGGCGTGGGGTGACCCAGAATAGCCCGATACAAGAAAAAATATGCAAGCCAATCGGTCGACTTTATCGTCCCGCTAGTTGCGCTGCTGTTCATCGGAATCATGTTTGTCCTGCTGGCCCGTTCGCAGGGAGGCATTGGTTTTATCTTTCTTGCAATTGCGTCAGGCCTCATGATCTACTGGGTGCGCGAGGTGAGGATGATGGCCAGATCTGAAGAGAAAAAGCTTGGAAAGGAGATGGAACAAAAGGACTGGGTATATGACCTGATAAAGAACAACGACGAAATGGTATTTGTCGCCGAAGTGCCCGGCCCAGAGGACCAGATAAACGTCCGGCTGACAGAGGGCTTGCTCCGCATAAAGGGAGGCCAGAACTTTTCAAAGGACGTTCCGCTTGAACTGACTCAAGAAATGGGCATAGCCGACTACAAGTATCGAAACGGCGTGCTTACTATCAAGATTCAGAAGGTCTGATTTCTTCCCCTTGTTCTTCTTCGCCGTCGTCATAGCTGTCTTCCCAGAGGCGCATCCTGTCCATCTTGTCCCTCCTCCGGGCTTCCTGCAGCATGTTGTAGACGCTCTTGTGC
>JBFLWZ010000200.1:0-3749 GCA_040757615.1 Thermoproteota archaeon
GACTTCACAGCTGATACCAACCAACATCCGCGATGTTGAGATAATGAAGGTCAAGGCGGACTTTGTGATGGTGGTGGAGAAGGACACGGTGCTCAACAACATCCGCAAGTCTGGCTTTATCCAGAAATACAACGCGATCCTGATGACAGGCTCGGGCGAGCCGGACAGGGCAACCAGAATGATGGTCAAGGCTCTTAATGAAGAGTGGAAAAAGCCTGTGGTGATATTTACAGACGCAGACCCGTGGGGTCTTGGCATTGCACTCCGCTACAAGATCGGCAGCGAGTCTCTGAGCTATGACAGCGACAGGCTGGTTACGCCTGACGCCAAGGTCCTTGGCATGACGTTCTCTGACATTTATGACTACAACATTCCTGAAGTAGCGAGGCTCGCTGCGTCAGAAGAAGACCTGAACAGGGCAAACGACATGAAGAAAAAACCTTGGTTCCAAGACAAGCAGTGGCAGAAGGAGCTTGATCTGTTCTTGAAGAAGGAAGAAAAGTGCGAACTTGACGCGTTCTTCAAGCATGGCTTCAAGTACTTGGCAGACGTCTACCTGCCGCAAAAGCTGCGCCAAGCTGGCGTGATATAGAGTGAGTGACAAGGCACTGTTAACTTATCGTTTGCTCATCAATCTTTGAGTCAAAAGCGCAGCCAACGACAAGTTAACAGAGCCTTACAAGGATGTGCAGAAGGCCGATTCATTAGAATGCAATTAATCGAAGGAAAATAAATCCGGATCCATCATTCGTAAACTATTCTATATCAAATGCCAATAATATTATGATATTATCACAAACTATGAATTTTTACAAACGTTTATAATCGATCTTTGGTCGCTAGACTGCAGGACTGTTATGGAGCATGTTCATTCGCTCTGTATCGTGGAAGGAAACGATGACAAGGGATACCCTGAACTTTATGACAAGATCAGTCATTATACTTCTCAAAATTACGCGGTGATCTATGCAGTAGAGGCCGACACGACTCAGGCAGTTAGGCACATGAGCCGGTATGGAGCAGAAGTGGAAACGCTTGTCGAGTCTGGCGCGCTGACAATAGTCGACAGAAATTCGATGTATTCTGTTGAAAAAACGGATCTTGAAGCCCATTTGCTTTTGAACTCGTGGCACAGTCTTATACTGAAGGTAAAGAGGCGGTCAGACTTTAACGGCATCCTTGCAATCGGTACCGCCGAAGTGTTCTTCGAGCATGCTGCCAACCTGTGCAAGCTTGTCAGGTACGAGGAGATGGTGGGCAAGAAATTTGAGATCCCACTTGAAGCGATCTGTTGCTATAGCGAAAATACCATTTCCAGGCTATCACTTGCCGAGATGGTTGCAATCCTAAATGCGCACCATTCGACGATCCATCGCAGGTATCATTATAGAGAGTGGCATCCATACAAGATCGTCGAGCTGGCGCGCAACAGTCTGGAGAAGCAGCTTGGAACCGATCTGTCAGTCCTCATCTTCAAGACAATGAAGCTCTGCTACAAAATCGGAGACGACGAGATAATCGCCAATCCTGCGATCCTAGAAGGGATGCTGCAAAGAATACTGGGAAAAAACGCGGCATCCGCTATAATTGCAAACATAAAAGAAGAGATCCGGAAATCTATTTTGTTCTGACTTAATCTCCTGGCAGCGGCTCGTTCCTGTCCACCTTGTACTTGAACACGTCTTTATAGTCCATGCCTAGTATTACATTTCTGCCCACTGCGATTATTTTTGACTTGGGCACATCGAACCTGTAGTCATAGTGTCCCCAGACTACAATCTTGTTGTCGGTTTCTTTCATCACATGACCGACATGCTCTTCATCCTGTGTCCGGACTCCTTTGTTAAAGAGCGATTTTGGATATTCTCTTTCATATGCAGCCAGGTCTATGTTGTCCTGTCTCGTCCACGGGTCTCTGACAGCCTTTCCCGCCGGCAACGGTTCTTCTCTGCTCACCTTGTACTTTTTCACAATTTCATACAGCGGCATGTCGATCAGGACGTTGCCGGCTGTAAACTTGATCTTTGATTTTGGAATATCATATCTGTCATCGCCGCCGCCAAATACGACTATCTTGTCCTCTGTTTCCCTTACCACATGGCCCAAGTGTGGAGAATCAAGTGCCTTGACGCCTTTGTTAAAGTACTTGCCGGATACCATAACTATCTAAAACCGCCCTTCATTTTATTAACATATCTGCCTGCGATATTAGCGTCGAATTTTCTATTCAATAGATTCTTGCTTCATGACTTCATAATATCAGGTCTTTTTTGCAAAAAATTCTTTAACACCTGCCAAAGCTGGATATACGGTTGCTATCGATCAACCTTGCCGGCAGTGCAATCACGATCGGCGTTCGCCCAAGCAAGAAGTCAAAAAGGCTCCGGCTCGTCTCCAACATCAACGGCGTTGAGGCGATTGTTCCGCTTAACTGCCGCGCCGAAGAGCTGGAGAGTTTCATTTTGGCAAAGCGCGACTGGATAATCAAAACATCCAGCTACTATGCCAAGCTGAAGGAGCGCTGCGGCACGTCTGAACCTGGGACGATCTATTTCCTTGGAAGCAAATACAGCTTCCGCATCGTAAAGGACAAGCACATATCGGCAGTTGTTTCTGAAACAATGAAACTCATAACGTTCCACGTGACTGACAGGCGAAAGTGGAGACAAGACATGCAGGAATGGTACAAGCAGCAGACTGGAAGGATAATAGCCGAGCGCCTGCCCGCGCTGGCCGCCAAACTGGGCCTGAGATACAACAAAGTGTCCATAAAGAGCCAGAAGTCAAGGTGGGCAAGCTGCTCCAAAAAGGGCAATCTGAACTTTAACCTGCTGCTTGCAGCAGCACCGCTTGAAGTCATTGACTATGTGATAATCCACGAGCTGATGCATCTGATAGAGCTGGACCACTCTCCCAAATTCTGGCAGCTGGTAAAGGACGCCGACCCCGAATACAGAAAACACAGGGAATGGCTCACCAGCTATACACCAGTGATAAAAATAGGATAGGGCTAGGCGCCTTCTGCTGTTTTTGGCCGGGTTTCTTCCAGATCTACTTTTGTTTCCACCGTTACGTTGTCCGGTTCGACTCGCTGCGGTTCCGACTCTGCCCTCTTGAATCGTGGCGCATCCCTTGCAAGGGCTCTGAGCTCTTCCATAGTCGGCTCAGACTCTCGCTCAAACTTTGACCTGACCAAGCCGCTTGGCGCGTTTATCCACAGCTGGCTGCCGTCGTAGTCGCGTATATACGCCTTTGGCACGTAATAGATGTGGACGTCTGACACCCCTTCTCTCACTACGACAAACTCGTTCCCTATCCTCTCCACATAGCCCACCTCCACGTTGTCGGTGGTCCGGACATGTTTGTGTATCAGCTGATCCCAAGGTATGTTGTAGGTTGTGCCCGAATAATCTACGGGGATTTCTGTAGGAGGCTCTTTTGCCATCCATGGTACCCCGTGCACAAACTGCGGATAATTTGCCTCCACACTGCGCACTCGCTCCCGGTAGGCCTCTGTCTGGAACTCCGAAGGTGAGGGCGGGCTGTCGCGTTCAAAGCGGTCCTTGACTTCGTCCTTTGTAATGGAAGCGTAGAGATTGTCGCCGTCAAACCCCTGGATATAGTACTTTGGTATAAAGTAGTGTTTTTTGCTCACCATGCCCTCTTTGGTTTCGATATATTCGGGGGCAATGCTTTCCACCTCGCCCAGATCATTACTGTCGCTTGATTTCACTTTTTTTCCAATGATC
>JBFLWZ010000201.1:0-3717 GCA_040757615.1 Thermoproteota archaeon
TAATAATTGTTTTATGAACAAACTTTAATGAAATTTGGGTCGGTTCGTCGCGAGATCTTCATCGCTTTTGCTCAGTCTGGAGCAGCGAAACTCACCTCATCCCCTGCTTCCTTAGTGCGTAGAACCAACTTAAACCTTAGTGCCGGCGCCGGAGCCGCTTTATGCTTCCAGACATGTCTAGCGTGATCACTGGCGGGTCAGTCATTGCAATTGCGACAAGGACGCTTTCCAACTGGTCCAGGCTGCACTTTATTACCGTTGTGTTGCCTTCTGATTTTACGAGTCTTATCGCTGCTCTTTCTGCCGCAATTGATCCAAAGAGGTCTGCAAAACGTTTTGATATTGCACTTACGATATCGTTGGATTGACCCGTATGCATGATTGAAAGGTAGCGTCGTTTCGGCCGCCGTTTAAGCATCAGGCGTACGCCCTCCTTGACAGCTTTGATTCCATCCAATCATTCATTTCCCGCCAATGCCTTTCAGGATTGATGCCACAATTCTTTAGTATAGCGTCTAAGCATGCGCCTGAGACCATTTCATTTATCGAAGACGCACCGCTAGAAAGAATCAGCTGGCATCTGGATGAATGGCAGAAAGAATAGAGTTCGGCAACATCTTCAAACCACCTTCCGACGCCTGCAGAATCCATCTTCCTTGCAGGTGCGATTGTAATTTCAATGCCTGTCCCCTTTTTCACTTTCTTTAGCTTTTCTTTGGATCGAGAAAAACCCCTGATTGTGACAATATCTGAAGGTTCGCCTATCTTGTCTGAAACTACAAGATAGAGATACTTTGCAGGCTGTTGTGGCATCCTATTTAGTCTATAGATAATTTCCTCACGGGCCTTGCCATCGAATGGTGTGCCCACTGTACCTATGGAAAGCACCTTTGCCGCTGCCAAGATGTCAAAGTCTCCGCTGACAAGAAGGTCTATTCGGTTGAAGACAAAAACCCCCTTGAATTATGGACAATGAATACACAATCAAGTTCCATATTTTTTGCGTCAGGTAGCCGTTTTTGAATACTAAGATGAACTTTGATATTCAATTTGCTCGCTACACCCCTAATTTTGTCAGCTTCGCTGGTTGACGTATTTCTAGCGAATTTAGCATTCATTTATGACTGTAGCAGCCTCCTGTAGCTTTCAAGGTTGCTGGAAGGTCTGTATCTCTTGATTGGCTTGAACCTTATCCTGATGGCGTCAGTTTCTGAAAGCGATACCTTGCCTTGACAGATCCTCTGCTTGTCGAGTCTAAGGTAAAGACTCCCCTTTTCGTCTGAATATTCTGCAAGCGAGCTTGACAGGCGCCCCCTGTCAGAGCTGTTCAAAAGCGACACGATCCGGTGAACAAGGTCGCCAGCCTCTTGGCTCTGAAGTGTTGCCTTGAGCATTAGGATCTTGTTCTTGAAGTGCCCCTCAGCCGGCGTGCTTGAGAAGCGCTCGGAAGGAATTGAAAGGGTGTCCTGTATTGACCGGAGCACCTTGCTGCCGTCCTCTGTTCCATGAAGCAGCAGATTGATCTCCGCGGAAGAAAACGTCAGATCCCCTTCAGGCATTTGAAAAATATGGAAAAATACCGGCTAAAAAGCTATGTTATTGAGCCGGCTGGGCAGCTTCGACGGGCTTGGCCTCTTCGATTGCCCTTGATTCTGGTGTGGAGATCAGCTTTGTCTTTTTGATTCCGATGTGGCGGATCACGGTAATTTTCTTTGCTTGTTCCAATATGGCCGCCCCAAGCTTGCTGTTGGTTTCTCTAGGAATATCTTCTCCTTTTCCACTGGTGACTTCTTGGACGAACTGCTCGACTGGCAGCTGCGGGATCCTTTCAGACAGGATCTTGTGAGCGATCATTCTGATTTCGTGTTTTTTGGACGAGTTGACCCTTCTTTGTGTGAACGCAATGACTGCCACTCTGAAGGTGTGGCCGTCCATTGTGGTATAATCATGGGTGAACGTGACCATCGAGCTTCCCCTACGGATGAGACTCCTGAGAAACTCTTTGGCGTATTCATGGCCTTTGAAGATAGTACTTGCTGTGCCGTCAACAATCTTGTCGATCTGTACAAAGACCTTGATCTGGTGCTGATCCATGCTCTGGTCGGGGTTGCCCTTCATCATGTCGTGAAGAGTGTTTTCAATAGTGCGGCCTCTGGCCTGCTCAACATCTGTAACCGGGATATAATTTACTGGAACCTGCGGCTCAAAGCCGGAGGGCTTGTTTACAATTACCCATTGCTTGTCTCGCCATTTGTCGCGGACTCTGCCACCTTTCTTCGCTCCTTTAGCCATTAAACTTCTCTCCTTTTCTGGCTAAAATATATAATATATACGATGCGTCAATTGGTGGGCTTGATCTCCTTTATTCCGCCCATATAGGTCTGAAGCACCTCTGGCACTTCGACAGTCCCTTTTGAAGTCTGATAGTTCTCAAGTATCGCCACCATCGTTCGTTCCGTCGCAACAAGCGTGCTGTTGAGTGTGTGCACAAGGCGTGTGTCTTCGTTTGTCTTGTCGCGGAATCGGATACCGAGCCTGCGCGCCTGATAGTCGATGCAGTTTGAGCATGATACAATTTCGCGGTACGCGTTCTGGCCGGGCATCCACGCTTCGATATCATAGGTCTTGGCAGAAATCTTGCCCGTATCGCCCGAGCTCAGTAGCATCACGCGGTTTGGTATTCCAAGTTTGTTAAAGAATTCCTCAGAAAGTGCAAGCATCTTTTCGTGCTCTTTCCACGAATCTTCCGGCCGGCAGTAGACAAACTGCTCTACCTTTTCAAATTGGTGCACCCGGAATATACCCTTCATGTCCTTTCCGTGGGCTCCGGCCTCTTTTCTGAAACACGGGCTGTAGCCGGCGTACCTTATCGGCAATCTTTTGCCTTCAAGAATCTCGTCCATGTGCATGCTTGCGATCGCGTGTTCGGACGTGCCAATCATGTAGAGATCCTCGCCTTCTATCTTGTAAATGACATCCTGAAAGTCACCCATAATGACTGCACCAGACATCGGTTCCTGTCTTATCATATAGGGCGGTTGGACAGGCGTATAGCCATGACTGGAAAGAAAGTCAAGGGCAAAGTTCACGAGCGCTTGGTTCATCTTTACCAGCTCGTTCTTTAAAAAGTAAAAACGCGCTCCTGATACCTTGGCCGCGCGTTCTAGATCGACAAGGTCAAGCGCAGTGGCAATGTCGACATGGTCCTTTGGAGCAAAATCCATCTTCCTTGCGCTTCCGTTTTTGCGCACTACTACGTTGTCTTTTTCATTCTTGCCTGCTGGCACTGATTCATGCAGCATATTTGGGACAACCATCATCAGCTGCTTGAACCTGCCCTCCGTCTTCATCAGCTCTTCTTCGCTGTCGCCGAGGTAGCTGCTCACCTCTTTCATCTGCGCAAGCTCTGCACCAGCATCCTGCTTGGTCTTTTTCTTGTGCGCGATTGCTTCTGCGAGCGCGTTCTTTTTCTGACGGAGCTCTTGCGTTTCGACTATCAGCTCGCGCCTTCGCTTGTCAACTGTTATGAGCTCCTCAAGTGGAAAGTCGGCCATGTTGCGCCTGCTTAGCATATCGCGTAGAGCCTGTGGGTTTTCCTTCAAAAGTTTTGGGTCAAGCATCGCCTGTCATCACTTTCGCTGATATTGAAATGTGTTCCAGCACTTCATCAAGGGTATTGAGAATGGTAGACGCAGGAACATTCTTGCCTGCCAGTTC
>JBFLWZ010000202.1:0-3705 GCA_040757615.1 Thermoproteota archaeon
CATCTTCAAGCTTTTTGATGCCACCACCTACGGTGAATGGGATGTCGATGACGCTTGCAACGTTTCTCACAACACTCTTCATCGTGTCCCTCCCCTGCTGCGACGCTGTGATGTCAAGAAATACAAGTTCATCAGCGCCCTGCTCGCTGTACTTTTTGGCAAGCTCTACTGGGTCACCTGCATCCTTTACTTCTGCAAAGTGGATGCCCTTTACTACCCTGCCATTGTCCACGTCAAGGCACGGGATTATCCTCTTTGCAAGCGTCATGCCAGCGCCTTCGCCCTCTCTATGGTTATCTTGCCGTCATACATGGCCTTGCCAAGTATGACCGAGCTACATCCTGCACTCCTGACCTTTACAATGTCCTCCAAGCTGGCGATACCTCCACTTGCAATTATCCTCGCTGACTTGGCGGCCTCTGCCAGCGTGCCGACATCAGGTCCCTGCAGCGTGCCGTCACGCTTGATACTCGTAAGCAAGAACTCTTCGACGCCCATCGCTGAAAACTGGGATATCGCGTCGGCGACCTTGATGCCTGCAGACTCTTTCCATCCCTTCATCATGACGTTGCCGTCCACCTGGTCTATTGAGATGACTATCTTGCCCAGATTCTTTTTCGTCAGCTTTTTCACAGCCTCCGGCTGGCTGTAGGCCATCGTGCCAAGGACCACCCTTGACGCCTTTGCAAGCATCTCTTCGGCTTTTTCAATCGACCTGATGCCGCCTGCAACCTGCACCGGGATCTTGATCGCCTGCGCTATCGCCACGACCAACTGCGAATTGTCGCCGCTTGAAAACGCCGCGTCGAGATCAACTATGTGCAGCATATCCGCTCCTGCAGTTTCCCATTTTTTTGCAGTTTCAACTGGGTCGCTGCTGTAGACTGTCTTGTTCGCGGGGTCGCCCTTGACAAGCCTGACTACGCTCCCGCCCATGATGTCAACCGCAGCGATGACCTTCATTTCGCACCATTGTCGCACATTTCGATAAAGTTCTTTAGCATGACTGCGCCGACTTCCCCGGACTTTTCAGGATGGAACTGGACGCCTATCAGGTTGCCCTTTTCAATGACTGCAGGGACGCTGACACCATAATCCGAAGTGGCTACTACCAACTTGCGGTTCTTTGGAGCTGTGCGGTACGAGTGCACGAAATATACCCACGAGTTGTCCCTGACGCCCTTGAGCAACTTGCTGTCGCCCTTGATCTGGAGGTTGTTCCAACCCATGTGCGGGATCTTGACCTTACTCTTTGGCAGGAGAACCACATCCCCATCCAGTATCTTTAGGCCGTCAAGCTTGCCCTCCTCGCTCCTCTCAAAGAGCATCTCCATGCCAAGGCATATGCCCATTACCGGCATGCCGCCGTCAATCGCCTTGTCAAGGTACGTTGTGCCGTCCTTTATCGATTCTATTGCGGGGTCAAAGTTGCCGACGCCAGGGAGCACAAGCCCATCGAACCTATCCAAGTCCTTCAGATCGTAGATTATCTCTACGGTTTCCGCCCCGTTACGTTCCAGCGCGGATTTTAGGCTGAACAGGTTGCCTGCGCCATAGTCAAATATAGCGATTTTCGCCAAGTTACATCGCCCCCTTTGTACTTGGGACTCCCTTTCTCCTGCTGTCAATGCTTGTCGCCATGCGCAATGCTACCGCAAACGCCTTGAGCGCCGCCTCAACCTTGTGGTGGTCGTTGTCACCATAGTGCACTATCATGTGCGTGCACGCGTTCAGGTTCTGCACGAGCGACCTTGCAAAATGCTCAAGGTCTTCTCTTGGCACTCCCTCTATGCTATCGCGTGTCAGTTTCAGCTCCACCTTCTGGTACGGCCTTTTTACCAGATCTATTGAAACATAGGCAAGCGCTTCGTCCATCGGGATCAGCGCATAGCCAAACCTTGCAATCCTTTCCCGCTCGCCCAGCGCCTTGTCTATCGTCTGGGCCAGCGCGATTGCAACATCCTCTGCAAGGTGGTGTATTATGCCATCGTTTGACTTGCCGTTGAGAGTGATGTCTATCATGGCGTGCTTGCCTATCGAGGTGACGAGGTGGTCAATGAACGAGAGGCCGGTCTTGACATTGGTCTTGCCCGTGCCGTCGATGTTTACCTGCACGGCGACCGCGGTCTCTTTTGTCACCCTCTCAATCATCGCCTTTCTCGCAGCAGCCAACATCTGTTAAGCTGCCAGTACCTTATTTATCGTGTTCGGTAGCTGGTTGACGCTTTTTGCGATCGCCTCAACGCCATCTCGCCTGAACTGCGCAACCGTCTTTGATGGATTGGGGCTGTTGCCGTAGATGCCTACAAACGCTATTTTTACGCCTAGCTCCTTTTCGGCACGTCTTGCCATGATCAGGTCTTCTACCGAGTCGCCGGCATAGACGGCGGCCTTTGCACCCATCACTTCCATCGCCCGCTTTATCGCGTACGGGTTTGGCTTGGCGTACTCACGCTTTTCGTCTTCGAGAAAGACGCAGGCGTCCAAATTGAAACACTTCATCACCGACCTGAGCGAATACTCTGCCGCAAGCCTGCTCCTGCCAGACACTATTGCAAGTTTGCCGCCAAACATTTTGTGCAGCTTTTTCATCGTCTTTGCACTGACTGATATCCTGTCATTCTTGATAAGCGGTCTGCCGCCCGCCCAGTACTTTGGCTCCAGATTGTCCTGCTTGCTAAAGAGCTCGGGACCGTAAAAAAGCTCATCAAACACTCTTGCAAGCATGCTATCCTTGACAGGTGCGGGATAGTTAAGCTGGTTTTTCCATTTTTCAATATCATAACTGGCAAGAAACTTTTCAACCGACACATAACCGCTCTCGTCGGCATTATCTGCTACTTCTATCAGGAATTTCCTTCCTTCCTTTATGCTCTTTGGAGCGCGGGCGAGCGTTGCAAGCGTTATTGCATACGTCGTATCGGTATCGTTGTTAAAGCCGCCGCTCTGCCTGAACTTTAGTATGATCTGGTCGGTGACAAGGCCGCGAAATGCCTTGCCCGTCATGGACTTGAGCATGTATTCGACGGTCTTTTTGATCGCAGAATTGTAGGACTTGCGTATATCCACGAGCACACCATCTATGTCAAAGAGCACACAGTCGTACATCACAGCGGCCCTTCTATGCACTGGAGGAACTTGTCGTTCATTTCGCGGGTTCCTATCGTCACTCTCATGCAGCCCCTGTGGCCGGCAACGTTGCCAAGCATCTTGACCACGATTCCGCTGCTTTCAAGAGTCTTTGAAATGAGCTGATAATGCCTCCCGGCTTCGATAAAGAGAAAGTTGGCGTCCGACCTGAACACCTTGATTCCATCAAGCCTCGACAGCCTGTCAAATACCCTGTCTCTCTCATTTCTCACAGTCTTTATCGTCTGTCTTACATGGTCTGCGCGCGCAAGGACGCCGGAGGCAATCGCAAGCGAAAGCGTGCTAATAGGATACGGCGACTGTATGACTGATCTGAAAGTGCAGATGAATTTCTCATTTGCCACCATGTAGCCTACCCTTGCGCCTGCGAGTCCGAACGCCTTTGAAAGTGTGCGCAGCACTATTACATTGCGGCGTTTCGTCGCGTCTGCAGACAAGGAGTAGTCTGCAAAGTCGACATAGGCTTCGTCCACAAGGATCAGTTTGTCTTTGAGTGAATCGACGATCTCGATCACGGTCTTCCTGTCGATCTGGTTGCCGGTCGGGTTGTTTGGC
>JBFLWZ010000203.1:0-3624 GCA_040757615.1 Thermoproteota archaeon
ACGACCTCGAATCTAACGACATACTCGTCGGCCATTATCAGGTCGGCGTTCACTTCAAGCGACAGGCTGTCGACCTTGTACTCGCCGCGCTTGTTGGTCAGGGACTTGCGCATGCCATCCACAAGGAGGTTAGAGATGATGAAATGGCTGTCTGGCTGAACAGGGTCCTTGCGCTCATAATATGCAAACCTCGTGCAGCCGCACGCTTCTGCGGCATGGATCGTGTCTGGGTTCTTTTTATCTATCTTGATGCTGAGGTCCTCGTGCAATTTTCCGAGGTTCTCTTGTATAGTTTCCCTGAGGCTCTTGCCGCCGAGCATTTGCGTGTCTTTAGGCTCTGGCGCTATATAATGTGTTTCAAGTCAAAATCCACTCCTGATCGGATCTTCAGGCCGGATTATTTCGCGCAAGAGTGTAGTTGCGTATGATCCCTTTGGCAGCTTGAACGAAACCACCAGCGGGTCCTTTCTATATGAAAAGTCCATGCACCAGAGCGGTGCCTGCCTAAAGCCTCCCTGGTGGCTGAGCTCCTGCATCTCCTTTATGTTAAAGTCTTTTGCTGTTACTCCTTCTTGCTCCATGATTTTTTTTGTAATGTTTTCAAACCTGCCCTTTCCCGGCTGGAAGGTGTAGCCGGCCATCCTGACTGCCGGCACCATTTTCACCTTTGAAGCAGGATCATACTTGATTATCCTCCCAAAGGTTGCAGGCCCTTCCATCTCAAAGCAGAGATCGCCTTCTTTGGGCTGCATCAGATCCTCGTCGCCTGCGATTGCGGCACTGACACACTTGTTAAAGATGTACGCCTGATATGCCTGCACGAATAGCCGCCTGATGGTTATCGGTACTGCGCGCAGGGCAGATACCGCGTCCTTGCCGGCTACAAGAGCCGAAATCACCTGTCGTTCGATGTCCATGCCCCTTGGCAGCATCTTCAATACCTGCCTATAGTTTCCGGGGTCGGCGCTCTTGCTTCTGATCTCTCTGCTCATCGGCGTGTCGTATTCGGTCGTGTACGAAAGCAAAAGCTCTACAGCGCGCTTGAAATCGCGCCTTACTATTTCCCTGCCGACAAGGTGCGTCACCAGCCTTTCGCTTCCAAACCTCTGGAGTCCGTAAAAGTTGCCTATCTTGGCTATCTGCGGAACAAACTCGGACAGGTCCTGCGAGCGCGGGCTTTGGATGGCTATTTCAAACCTGTTGCCCGCAAGGAACTCTTTGCCAAGTGGCCTCTTTGCAAAGCCCTTTAGCGTAAGGCGAGTGTGAGTGCTCTTGAGCTCTGCTGGCGGATTCCTCATAACCCTGTCTGCGCCGGCGTACTGGGTCGTCACGGCTTTTGCGTCCTTTATTCCCATCACTCTGAGCCTGATGCGGCACTCCCGCTCGATCTCAAAGAGCGCGTGGTTGGAATCGATGCCGCGCTTTTCAAGCACATAAACAGGATAACGGTGCCGCTCGTCGAAAACAGGCGACATACTGCCAGCAAGCGATTCGTCAACCAGCTCTGAAACTTTGAAGCTTTCGCTTCCCTGCTTTATCGACCCGCTGGTCCCGGCAAAGCTGGTGCAGTAGCAATCTATGCCTGCCAGCCTGTCGATCTTTGGTGGTGCATTGGACATTTGCTAACGGCTATTCCTTCTTTTTCTTCTTCGCCTTTTCTTTCTTTGGCTTGATGTTCTTTGCAAGCGATTTCAGCTGGTCGACGTTCTCGGGATGCTTTGTCTTCCTCCACGGATCCACCGGGAGGCCGTGTTTTCTAGCAGCCCGCGGGTCGATGCCGGCCTCCTTTAGCTCTGCAAATGAATAGCCCCTGCCAGTCCTGAAGATGTACCCGTGCTTTACTTGCGGCCCTTGCATGGGTGGTGTAAGAACCGGCTAGAATAAATTCATGCCGCATGTGATTTTCTGTAGGGTCCGCGGGTCCGTCTGCGGGCCTTTTCCCCCTCGTCGGCCTTTCTCAGCAGTGCGGATTCTTCATTGGAAAAATTGTGCATCGCTATGCCGTGCTCGTCAAGCTCATGCTTGCGGCTGAAAACCATTCCGCAAATGTCGCACCTTGGCACGACATGTGATGCGCAGCCAGCTAATTTACGCTTTCCAGCCATGTCCATCTAGAGACTGCCAAAGGAAGCGTTGGCGGAAAAAGAAGGCATAAATTTCTTTGATGCCAAAATAGCCAATGGAAAGTCCTCCACTGTGGGTCTGGGCGGTCATCGTGGCTGCCATAATAGCTGGCAAGCTGACGCTCCGGTGGTCAAGGCTAAAGAGACTGGCAAGATTGCTTGAAAGAAAGACCAGCAATTAATTCTCATTAGAAACTGCTAAAGTTGTTTTATACTATGACGCGGCGCTGAAAATATGGCAAGCGAGGTTATCGCGACCGACAGACAGTACCCAAAGCTCTCAAAGGTGGCTTCAGGGTATCTCGAATTAGACCAGTTTAAAAACGCCGATCTTCACACAGGTTATTTCTGCTACAACTGCACATACTTTATCAGGGATCATCACTGCGCCATAGTGGAAGGCGGCGGGCCGGATATCCATGACAAAGAATCTGGAATCATTGCGCCGCACGGCGTGTGTACGCTGTGGGACCCGAACGAAAAGGAGGCTCGCTGAAAATGACCGACATCGGCCAAAAGATCAAAGAGGCTGCCGGCGCCGTCGACAACCTGACCAAGTTCAAGAAGAGGAGCAAGCTGCAGGCTTCGTATATAGAATACGAAAAGTTTGCAGACTCTAACCTGCATGAGGGTTACTTTTGCTACAACTGCATCTACTGGATGAATCAGGGCGGAGGCAAGTGCATGCTGGTAGAAAACGAGGGGCCTGACGTGCTTGGCAACGTCTCTTCGGTGATCGCACCGCATGGCTGCTGTGTCGCATACGAAGCCAACCCTGACAAGCTGCACGACACCCGCACGCCTACGGCAGACCTGAACATCGATACGGAAAAGAACAAGGAAAAGGTAACGACCGCCGACGTCGTATAATTTTTTTACCGTCGTATGGCTATATCACGTATGGCATACTGGTTGTTCAAGCAAGAGCCGTCGACATACAGCTATTCGCAGCTTGAAAAGGACGGGAGAACCGTGTGGGACGGGGTGGCAAACAACCTCGCTCTCAAGCATTTGAAAAACGTGAAAAATGGTGACAGGGCGCTCTTTTATCATACCGGAGACGAAAAGCAGGCGGTCGGGATAATGGAGATAACCTCCGACCCGTACCCTGACCCAAAAGATAAGTCGCTCATGGTGGTTGACGTCAGGCCAGTAGCAAGGCTTGCCAAGCCGGTGACGCTTGACGCGATAAAGAAAGACTCTGTATTTTCAGGATGGGAGCTGGTGCGGATATCCCGGCTGTCAGTGATGCCGGTCCCGGACAGATTGTGGAATCAAATAATGAAAATGAGCAGATGATGCTCATAGATTTAACGGCAGAAGACCACCGATTAAAATTGGCGGACGAATGCGGTTTCTCGTGTTCTCTTACTTTTGCACCCTCTCCCAGAGGTGCATCTGATGTCACAAAAACAAGAAGTGCAGAGAGAGATGCTTCGTGAGTGTCAGAGCTAGGCAAAGTGGAAGAACGTCTTGGCACACAAATAAAAAAATACGACGA
>JBFLWZ010000204.1:0-3621 GCA_040757615.1 Thermoproteota archaeon
AAAGGGCAAGGCAGTCACCATAGCAGCAGTACAACCGACTCTCCTAGTGACCTCCAGCGGAGAGTCCATCCACAGTTCCGGAGGACAGGTCATCATCACGATCAACTGGCAGGTTGTTGACGGGAAGGTCTATTCAGGCTCTGCGAATTTTGCCAGCCTAGACGGCAAACGGGGTCAGTCGTACCAGCAAATATGGAACGTCATTGTCAACATGGACAGGCAGCAGGTCACAGACATATCTGAATCAAAAAGGCTGATCGAAGAAACGTTGCAGAAGAATCTGGTGTATGCCGGGATGAACATGTTCATGCCAGATACAGTTACCGTGAACGCAGGAACGACCATCAGGTGGTTCAACGATTCAAACGTACCACACAATGTTGTCGGCGCCTACAGGACAGGGTCCGGGTCAACGGTTATCGATAGCGATTTCATAGAACGTGGCAGGTCTTGGCAGTACAGCTTTGAAGAAAGCGGCGTGTTCGAATACCTCTGCACCATCCACACAGAAGAAGGGATGAAGGGCGCAATCATCGTCAACTGATGTGAAGAGCCTAGCCGGCCAAAAGTTTCTGTAGAAAATAATGGAACGCTTTGCTGACGCTTGTTCCTCATTTCATAAATAAACAAGATGTTCGCTTGATTCAATGAGTCACAGCAATACGAGGGTAGCTTTTCTGGCTGGCATAGCTGCAACTATAATTGCAGTGGCAGTAGTTGCACATCCGTCAATATCTGCAGTTTTGGCAACCAGCCAAGTTACAAACTCGTCAAGCACCAACGCGACAGGCGATGACACTGGGCTGACAACGTTTGAAGAGGAGGCGCTTAGGGGAGAAGAAGGTGCCGTGACGGCACAGGACAACGCCACCACTGGCAACGCGACAGGCGGCATAGATAGTCAAATGCCAACGGTGCTACCTGCAACAGGCGAGACGATAGTTTTGCAGGGAACCGTGTCTTCCCCCGGCGAAGAATCAGGACCCATCCAGGTGGTTGATCTGTTGCCTCCAGCCCTTGACGGCACGGTATATACCGGCTGGGTAACTTACACAGCATCAAAGCCCGTGTTTGTGGCACCGCTTAACACCTATGGAGTTGCGGATACGGCGATAAATCCGGATTTCGGGGAGCTGTTCGTGTTTCCAGGCATTCCAAACGGGACGATGGTAGCTCCGGCAATAACTATGCCAGACTACGTTACCCCGGAACAGATTAATTCAGACATCCCTATACCAGACACCTTCTCTGCAACCGTCCCATTTTCTGCAAGCGGCCTCTCTGTCGGAACGCTTGATGGAGAGCCGTTCATAGTGTCGTACACAGTGTATGCAACCGTCCACACGGCCGAGACGACCGACAACGTCGACAGTGCAGCGATCAACTCGACGGTAGTTGAAGGGATAATGAACGAAACGGCAATCGAAGCTATGACTGTGTCAGGATCAGCTTTCCTGAACGAAACAGCCTATTCTCCAAATCCGATCGAGATCGAAAACGGCGAGACGGTGACATGGGTCAACAGGGACTTTGATCCCCATAGTGTGACTTCTGGCAGCTTTGGCGACGAAAATGCGGGCCAAGAGTTCGACTCGGGCTACATAGGTCCGCAGGGCATGTTCTCGTTCACCTTCGAGGATGAGGGCGAATTTGACTACTTCTGCGCTATTCATCCGAACATGGTTGGGACTGTAATAGTAGACTAGCCCCGCAACCCTCCTTTTTTCTTTTTGCAGCAATGCAGTGCGCTGCAAAGAACGCCAGTGCGTTCCTGCTGCTTATCATCGGCAGCCGCTCGACTTTAAGTATGGCATTGAGATGTCCTGACTGTGGCGGAGAACTTGTCAAAAGAGTCATAGTCACGAGACTTGGAGACATTGAAGGATGGCAGTGCGAATCCTGTAAGGCGTTCTTTGAAAGAAAGGAGCTGTACAAGAGGATATACATGGTGTGAAAAAGGTGCGGGGGGTGGGATTTGAACCCACGGACCCCTGAGGGACGGGATAACCCATTCCTGAGATCTTAAGTCCCGCGTCTCCAATTTGTAGCCTATTTGGCCAGGCTCTACAACCCCCGCTGGCCCAGAACTGCGTTGGAGTTATGCGTAATTAAATCTTGATCTCGCTGTGCGTGCGTTTCCAGTGGTTCCAACGCAACTAGTTCTTTTATACTGGATGCTTGCACACTTGCAATGCATTGATTGCCGCCCTAGATGCCCTCTTACGCTTGATTTTGCATAACGATTTTCCTCGTGCATGCAAAAATGCATAATTTGGGCGCGACATGCATTTTCATATTTTGCAAGGAAGACAGGTTGATCATTGCTACCGCTGGCATTGAGTTAGGAAAAGGTCAGATTTCTATTAAAGAACTAATTTTAGGTTGTCCGTGCAACTTCCGATCATCTTAATAAGCGCGGGAATCCTCGCACCGATAATGTTTAGGAGAAATGTTCTAGCGCTCATGTCCATATTTTCCGTAATCCCTGCGGTCGCGCCGGCGTATGCGCAAACTTCGAATGAAACGAATAGCGGCTTTGAACTGTTTGCAGAAGTGAGCGGCAACTATGTCGACGCACAGGGCCACTATGAAATAACGTTTCCTTCGGGCTGGAGCGGTGTGAACTTTCTCAGCATACTGATCGTGGCGCCGGAAGGATTCGACGAGGAAAGCGAGACGATGGAGGCCTCGATGATCATGTTAGCCATCCCGAGAACCGAGCTCACCACAGCTTTGTGGTCTCCCGAGGCGCTTGAGCAAGTCGAACAAGAAAGCGAGCAATGCAGCATCGAAACCTACTCTTACACTACTATCAACCAGATGGAAGCTGTCCACTTGGTGGCGCAGTGCGAATCTGAACAAGAATACAACAAGATCAACATGTACGGATTCATGTCAGAAGATGATGTGATCATGGCGCTCTTTGCCGCCAACTCTACCAGCGGCTACGACGACAACGTGGATGAGTTTGAGCAGTCGGTCAGGACGCTGAAGGTGAATAATGCAGTTTCGTTCAGGGCTGCAATGGCAGAGACGTTTGGCCTCATGGAGCATAGGCAGCAGGTCACTGCCAAGGACACGGCGATGGAAGTGAGCATTGAAAGCAACTCCAATATCACCGAATTTGAGTTCAGCGAAGCGGAGAAGCGTGTTTCATTTACCGTGAATGGGGAGGACGGCACCAACGGCCTGACTATAGTCGGCGCGGATACTGTCCTTGAAGGACCCTATACGGTGATGATCGACGATGAAGCAACAAGCAACTTTGTAGTGGCGCAGGACGAAGCGAGCGGTCAGAGCATGATCGAAGTCAGCTACACACACAGCGAGCACGAAATTGTGATCACCGGCACGAACGTCGTGCCTGAATTTCCGCTTCCAGTGGTGGGCGCGATAGCGGCCGTGATTGGCGTTGTGGCGGTCATTGACCGGACAAGGCTGATGAACAAAATTTAGCCTTGCAAATTCGCCCATATGTCAGAAGCCATGTAAAAAGCGCGGCTGGAAAACTCTAAGGACACCCTAGCAGAAGACAACAGGATACAGTACAACTTTGTCAAACCGCACATGGCGTTAGATGGAAAGACACCAACTCAAGCGGCGGGATTGAGAGTAAGAGGA
>JBFLWZ010000205.1:0-3609 GCA_040757615.1 Thermoproteota archaeon
ATTTTCCTGTTGAACGCCTCTAACGTTTCAAAGGGGGGCTTTGTCTCTGCAAGAGTGAATCCAAGCGACAGCACAAACTTGCGGATCGCCTCTGGCACAAATCCTCGCCTCTTAAAGGCCGCAAGTGTCGGGAGGCGCGGGTCGTCCCAGCTCTTTATAGTGCCATTGTCTATGAGTGGCCTTATCTTTCTTTTAGAGACAGGTATCCCTTCAAACTCTAGCCTCGAAAACTCGATCATGATGGGCTTGCGCAATTGCAGCCTTTCGAGTATTGCGTAATAAAGCGCGTTGCGCAGCTCGTACTCTTTGGTGCGCATCGCATGCGTCACGCCGTCTATGCTGTCTTCGATCGGAGCAGCAAAGTCATATGTTGGCCAGACGCGCACCTTGTTTCCAAGCCGCGGGTGCTCACCTTCGATTATCCTAAATAGAGTGGGATCGCGCATCGCAGTGTTCTGGTCTGCCATGTCGCCCTTGAACCGTACGATCGCGTCGTTTGGTCCGTACGTGCCTCCAAACATCTTGTCCATCCTTTCAAGCGCGATCTCTTGGTCACGCCTGCATTCGCAAGGAAGTCCCTTTCCCCTCAGGTCATGAATCCTGTCTGGGCTGCAGGTGCACACATATGCTCCTCCAAGCGCGATCAGTTTCTTTCCATAATCCTGCAAGAGCACGATATCATCAGAAGTATTCTTGATAATGTCCGGCTTTACCCCGAGCCACTCAAGCCCTTCTGCGATAGCATGATAATATTCCAGCTTTTCTTTGAGCGGGTTGGTGTCGTCAAAACGCAGTATCAGCTTGCCACCGTACATACGAGCATATTCTTCGTCAATTATCGCCGCCTTTGCGTGACCGATGTGTGGGTAACCGTTTGGCTCCGGCGGAAAGCGGGTGACCACCTTACCTTGCACGGCTCCTTCAAGGGGAGGTAGTTGTAGCGGTTTTTCGCCGGCCAGCTTTTTGGGAGCAGATTCGCCTGGTGCTAGCTCTTCTAGCTGCGACTTTTGCTCTGCAAGCGGCATTGCGTTTATCTGTTGCACAATTGCCTTGATCTCTGGCATCAGCGACTTTAGCTGGCTTCGAAGGTCAGGCCGCGAGCCTGCTAGTCTGCTTGCTACGACATCGATCTGTGCCTTGCCGCCATGCTCGACAGAGTTTTTCAGTGCGTTGACTTTGATAAACTTCTCAGTGTCCGCGTCAAGTGGCACGTGTTACAGACTCCTGCCCACAACAAAATCAGCCGAGAACTGAAGCGACCTTCTTGCGTCAGAATCGCCATAGCCCTCTATTGCCTTCAGCGCGTCGTTCATGTACTTTCTTGCCGCGTTCCTTACCTCCTGTTCTATCCCAATGTCAGAGATCACCTTGACAGCCTCCTTGATATCTGTGCTTGATGCAGTCTTTGAGCCAAAGACCTTCAGGATCTTGTCCCGATCCCTGTCCTTTGAATTATTCAGGGCAAGCAGAATAGGGTAGGTCTTTTTGCCTTCCCGGATGTCATTTCCTGCAGCCTTGCCAGTCAGCTTGGGGTCACCCACCACGCCGATCAGGTCGTCAACCAGCTGGAACGCAATGCCAATGTTCCTGCCAAAAGATGAGAGGTTATCGACATCGCGCTCCGTATGGCCGGGGGCCGCAAGCGCGCCTAGCGCACATGAAACTTCAAAGAGCGCCGCCGTCTTTTTGCCTATCATCTTGATATAATCTGATTCTTTTGGGAACTTGCTGCTTGATGCAAACCCAATGTCCGTCGCCTGGCCTTCGCAGATTTCGGTACATGCCCTTGAAAGCAGCGCCACCATGTTGGTAAGGTCCTTGTCTGGAATCCCAGCTTTTCTGCCATTAAAGGTGATTAGCTCAAATGACTTTGAAAACAGGATGTCGCCTGCGAGTATTGCAAGCGGCATGCCATAATATCTGTGCACGGTCGCCGTGCCGTGGCGCATCTCGTCATTGTCCATGATATCGTCGTGCACTAAAGTAAAGTTGTGTACCATCTCTACCGCAGCCGCGGCAGGTAGCGCCTTTTTTACCGTACCGCCAAGCATTTCGCAACCCTTGATGACCATGAACGGGCGCAGGCGCTTGCCTCCGGTCCGTATCAGGTGGGACGAAGCCTGATAGAGCTCTTTTGGCTTGCCTTCAAGAGACGCAAGTATGAATTCATTGACAGTAGAAGCGTAGGATTCCAGCTCGCTCTTGATGCTGCTTGCCTTCATGTACGGCTACTAACCTCCTGTGCTAGCGCTCCTGTCAATATATATCTTGAGCGGGCGAGCGCGCTGATGTTCCTTGCGCCGACTAGAAACATTGTGCTCTTGAGCTCGGTAAGGACAGTATCTGCAAATGCAAACAGACTTTCATGTGATTGCGCTGCAGCTCGCAGGAAAGGATAGGCCATTGCAGTCATGTTGGCCCCAAGCGCGATACACTTTGCAACTTCAAGTCCACTGCGCAGACCTCCTGAAGCGACCAGTGGCAGCTTGACTGCTCTCCTTGCTTCGATCAGGCTTGCAGCTGTAGGTATGCCCCAATCCCAGAACATCTCGCCCAGATGTTGCTTGGGGTCGTCCTTCATTGCCTCTGCCCTAAGTTTTTCCACGCCAGCCCAGCTCGTTCCGCCGGCACCGGCAACATTGATTGCGGCAACACCGGCCATCTCTAGTTTTATCGCGACCTCCCTAGAAATTCCAGCGCCCACTTCCTTGACTATGACGGGCACGTCTATCGTCTTTGCAAGGTCGGAAATCTTGCCAAGTACTCCCTTGTATCGCGGCTCGCCCTCTGGCTGCACTAGCTCTTGGAGAGGGTTCAGGTGTACCACCAGCGCGTTTGCCCTGATCATTTGCACAATCTTCCTTGCTTCGTCTATCGTCAGACCCTTGGCCAGTTGTGCCCCGCCGATGTTTGCAATCAGAAACGCGTTTGGAGCATTCTTTCTCGCTACGGAATAGGTCGCGGCCAGCTCTTCGCTTTTCAGGCCTGCCCTCTGGCTTCCAAGCCCCATGCCAAACCCGTACCTTTCCGCCAGCTCACCCAGTCTGCCGTTGATGACTGTTGCCTCGTCCGTTCCGCCGGTCATCGAATCGATTATTATCGGGGCAGAGAATTTTCTGCCCAGAAACTCTGTGGAAGTGTCAATGTCATCATAGTCAAGCTCTGGCAGCGCGTTATGAACCAGCCTTACATGTTCCAAATATGTGGAAGTGGTCCTTGCCTGTACGTTCTTCTGGAGCGGTATGTCTATGCCGTCCTTTTTGCGCTGCTTTATGATTTCAATGTCTGAAGGCACTTCAGAGGCGTCCGGCAAACTATCTCCTGCTCCCCTTTACTATGGTGCCTACTTGTAACTTGCCCCCTATAGCCTCTGCGATGCGCTCCGGCACAAGCCCATTTACCATCAACACATCCATTCCGTATGAAGCAATCTTAAATGCTTCTGTGACCTTTCTCTGCATGCCACCCGTTACGTCAGCTATCGGTCCTTTTGAAAAGGAAATTGACTTTTTGCCTGCGACCCTTATCTCAGACACGAGCTCCATGCTCTCCATGTTTTTGTAGATGCCATCTACGTTCGTAGCAAAGATCACCTTTGACGGCCGAAGT
>JBFLWZ010000206.1:0-3585 GCA_040757615.1 Thermoproteota archaeon
CTATTGCACTAATGAGCGCTTTTCTCCTGTTTTCCTCTGTGACTACCGCTCTGATGTCTTCGATTAGCATCCTTGCCACATCTAGCTTTTTGCGCAGGCCGGCAACAATATTGTCATAGACTGCAAGGGGATAAATCGCGTTATAGATCTCTTCCATCGTCGCAAATAATTTTTCTGCATCCTTCTCATTGCCAGAACGCATCCTGTCATACACAAGACGCTTTATCTCGCCGACACAGTCAAGCAACCCTGTAAGGTAGGATGGGCCAGTAACCTCTAACTCCTGCATTGACGGGATCTGCCTGTTTTCAATTACTGCCCTCAATGCATATGCTTCGACCAGCTCCTGCTCTGCCACTGTGATGTATCGATAGAGGTCTTCTTTTGCATATTCGCGGAATTCTTTGAGCCTCAGCTTTGCCTCTTCCATCTTGGTTTTTGCATCATCGATCTGGTTGTGGTGCAATGCCACTATGGATTTGCTGCACAACATCACTACATCGCGCGCGCTCTTGATCAGTTTTTCCCGGCGCTCTTGTACATCCTTTAGCTCGACGTTGATAGATTCAAGCGAGTCCTGCATGCATCTACAACTAGATATTTACAATAAAAGACTTGCTCCCTTGAGAAACTTTAAAGACGCGGGGTGTTCAACGCTAAGCTGATTGGGAAACATACGCCGCAGCAGGGGTTACGCATACGAACATACTCTTGTGCAAAAACTGAACAATGGAGTTTGGCACGCACGGCGTTTGGGCGGAAGCAGCACAGGCCTGCCTGACATTGTGGCTGTCAATAATACTGATGGGATCCTGCTGACCATTGAAGCAAAGTCGGGAACAAGTGACATACTCTATGTTCCACAGGATCAGATCGAGCGATGTCTCTTGATCCGTAACATGTTTGGCATCTACCCACATCGACACATCATTCTTGCTTTCAAGTTTATGAGCAAAAAAAGGTTCCGGCGCAAGAAAGAGACCGTCTACGAGAGCCGCAAATTACTAGAATACTACAAGGTTGCAGACATAGTGGCAGATATGGACAGGATTCCCATTATAAAATGCACCTATGACGGCAAGACGTACGCCATACAAAATAACAAGACTATCGCTCTGGATTTGCCGGACTATTCGATGCCCTTTCAAAAGATTGCCCGGCGCATCACAGTCCTCCCAGAAAGAACATGAAAAAGGTCTTGTCGCTTGAATTCTCAGAGCTGGGCGAAAAGGTGGCGATAGAGCTCGACGATTTCAGTTCCCCGGAAACTGTTCGGACAATAATCGACAATCTACCGATTATAGTCACTATCAACAGATGGGGAGATGAGTTGTATACAGACGAAACACCCATACATGTCAAAGAAGAAAACGCAAAATCTGTTGTCAATCTAATGGATGTAGCATACTGGCCCGAAGGGCGAGCATTCTGCTTTTTCTACGGTCCCACGCCGGTGAGCAAGCCTGGCAGGATAATGCCGTATTCGCCCGTCAACATAATCGGCAGAATACTGACAAAGCCGGCGGACATACAAAAACTTCTATCATCCATTGAAAAATTGCATACAAACAAAAATGTGCCAGTGGTACTGCATTAACAATGGCTAGATATCCATCCTTTACTTGCGTATGCGCTATCATCACAATACCAAGTCCTCCGATGGAACGCCATTCTCGTCAGTAATATCAAGTCTGTTGCATTTATGAGAACCCTTACGAAGGATGTTTGAAAAATCGTAAAAATGGAACTGTAGCAAGCACTAATGACTCTTGCATCGAAGAGATTCTTGCCATTGGACTATTTTCAGACAGTCGAACAGCCAGCATGTGACATAAGATGGCATTTACAGCATGCCACCTGTGAATTATATGATCGTCTTAAAATTACGAGGATATTATAATCTCTGATAACAGATAGTTACAGAATTTAATATATTCTGATTAGAATGGCTTAGAATATTGTTCTAGATAATTATTAACATAGATTGTACTGACGATGATCAGAAGTAATGTACTATATCATTATTCCAATCATCATCGCAATGCTTGTTATCCCTTCATTTGTATATTTGTCGCCACAGGTCATTGTAATCGTTTCTTTTGCCAAAGGCAGCTACGATCCTAGCCTGATTGAAGCAACCGGTGGCAGCATAATTAAAGAATTGAAAAATATGGGAATGATTCACGCATCTCTTCCGGCTAATGCTCTTACCAGTTTTGCACAAAATCCTGCAATAGAGTTTATAGAAAACGATGGCAGATTCAAGATTGCTCAGATAAGCACCTCAGAATATTCAGAATCTTGGGCTCTGGTAGACATTGGTGCAGAGCCTGCCCATTCTTTAGACTACACTGGCAGAGGTATCAAGATCGCACTGCTTGATACCGGCATAGACTATAACCATCCAGAGCTTGCTCCTAACTACAAGGGAGGATATGACTTTATCAACAACGATAACGATCCAATGGACGACAATGGCCACGGAACGCACGTAGCCGGCATACTTGCGGCAGCTAGAGATGGCAAGGGAATTGTTGGAATTGCGCCGGAGGCGGAAATCTATGCGGTAAAGGTTTCTGACAAAAAAGGCAGCGGCTCCTTCAGCAGCCTTGCAAAAGGAATCAATTGGGCCATAGAGAACGACATTGACATTGTTACCATGAGCATAACTGGCAATGGCGGCAGCAGAGCCCTTGCAAAGGCAGTACAGACGGCATATGATGAATATGGGCTTGTGATGGTCGCAGCGGTCGGTAACGGAAAGGGAGATGTGCTATATCCCGCTGCATACGAACAGGTGATTGGTGTAGGATCGGTGACAAAGGAAAATAAGCTATCAAGCTTCTCGCGTACTGGAAGTGAGGTAGAACTTGTTGCTCCGGGCTCTGGTATCAAATCTGCTGCAATTGGTGGCAGCTATAGGCTTTCAAGCGGCACTTCAATGGCCACTCCACTTGTCACTGGCGCTGTAGCACTCTTGCTTGGAAGCGATGAAAACGTATGGACAGACACAGGGATAGTGAACGGCGATGGAGAGTGGACAAACAATGAGCTTCGGGAAGTGCTGAGGAACACTGCAAAGGACCTTGGAGAAGAAGGCAAGGATGACTTGTTCGGCTACGGTCTGCTCAACTTGGACTTTTCTACAGCAAGCCCGCCAAAAGTTGCTGTTGACTCGCCAGCAGAAAAAATGCACGAGCAAGTACAGCTACCCGTTCTACGATTCGGCTGGTTCTCATTTGGGCTAGCTTTTCAGCCAATGAACTAGACAACAGGATCGTCGCATATGCATTCGGCCGGGGCAAATCCGCAGGCAGCGCACTTTGTATCAAGATGCTTTATCAAGACCTTGTAATGATGCTGCCATTGCCCTTCCCATTCTTCGTGCACATAGCTGACGGTGACAGAGTCGCCGATTTGCGCGCCAAGCAGGTACCTGCTTCCGAGTATGTTTTCAACGATCTCGGCAGCCTCTGCCCAGCTTCTCGTACGAATGACCTTGCTGCTCTTTTTACCACGAACCAGTCTGCCCAGCCTAACTGGCATCGATACTATTACGCCAATAAGCTATGTGAATATTGCCAG
>JBFLWZ010000207.1:0-3528 GCA_040757615.1 Thermoproteota archaeon
TAGACGACGACAGCCACAATACCATCGGCCAGATAGGAAAGTGCAGAATGGCTACCAAGAACTTTGAAGTGCTCTATCAATAAGCTTGGCAACATATATTTAGAAACTACGGCAAAAGAAATGCAATCGATGAAAAATACTCTGTATGTTCCTTTGATGCTATTCATCGGAACTGCATTCTTTTTATCTTTTTTTTCAGCACAGTCATTCCAGACTAACGCGAATGCAACTGTTACCCCGATACCTGTCGAGACATCATTAGATAAATCCGTGTACGAGCCCGGGGACAGAGTTACATTGACAGTAAAAAATCAATTCATAGAAGGCCAGCATCTCAGAATAGAGGTTGTAAAAGGTGTCACAGAGACTAGGATATTCTATACTTTACAGGAGATAACCGGAAATACCACAACAGTTGCTTTTGATCTTCCTGCCGCAGACTCTTTCTATCAATATCTGGTCAGAGTGGATGTCATAGGTCCGGATGCAAGCCTGAGTGGCAGCTCTGTTGCAATGATCTTTACTAGAGAAAATGCAAGCAAAGTAGATGTTTCAAATCTGTCTGTGGACAAAGAAAATGTCCGTCCCGGCGAACCTGTTCATGTAGAATTTCAAGTCAAGGATGGTCTTGGAAACGACATACCGTGGGCTACTCCTTCGATAGGATTGTGCAGCGCAGACGCAGAAAAGCCCAATTATGTCATAGTAACACCAGATAACGCTGCAGAATTAAACAGCGATTGCATCCAATACTACGCTGACATCTCTTCAGCAACTGATTTATTTGATATCAACCTTGGCGTGTTGAACAGTGTTCCGCCGGGCCAGTACAAGCTGACAATATGGGCAAACCCTTTATTTTCAGGGAACGGAGGATTTGAAGCCGCCCGCCAGACTGTAGACTTGGAAGTGAGTGGAGAACCAGTAAATCCTGACATGCCAGTGCCAGAAGCATCTGTTATCATATCGGAAAGCAAAGATGTACCTCCGCAATTTCACAATAACCAATCAAGCGATGGCTATCTTACATATGGTCAGGATGCTATTTTCTCATTGCAATACAGAGGAATCCCTTCTGCAAATTCCTTTCATTGGGCTATCGTAGATCCATCTGGCAAAGTCATCCATGAAAGCCAGATTCCTGTTATTGGCAGCGGTTCTGGAGAACAACTCGCCATAGAGAAGATATTGCCAATCACAGATAAACTTCAGCGCGGCAGATATGAAGTCTACATAGATGCAGTGCAAGAAGATGGCGGCAGCAGCTACGTACCATACAGCGTAATGACTTCATTCTTTGTAACAGATCTGCAAAAGTATGATGCCGCCATCACTGAGGGCAATCCTTATGAAGTCTATTTCCAAGGCATAGACTTGGATTCTTCTAATTTTGCTTTTAATCAAAGTGAGAAAAACATCAGCTTCGATATCAAAAAATTGGAAGGAGAATTTGACAACAGGCACCCCTATGGCAGAGATAACCTTGGATGGGCACTTGTCAGCATTGAAAGACCGTTGCTGTCTGAGCCATTTACCGCGCATATAGATGGAAAACAGATCAACGCGTATGTTTGGGATAGGTCTGATGATGACCAGACTACTATGTTGAAAGTCGGCCCAATAGATAAAGATGGCAAATTAATTATCCATGCCGCATATGCTGCCCCCGAGTTTCCTGTGGCTCAATTGCTTGCAGCATCATCCATCGGTGGATTATTAGTAATGCTTTCAGTGTACAAGAAGAAACTATTTTCAAAGCAGCCATAATTCAGAATTCATATTTCAGGCATCTCTGACTCTTTCATTCCTTTGGATCGCACAGGGATATGATTTCTAGACTACTTGATAATGACTTTGTCCTGCTGCTTTTGTACAATACTACACGCTTGCCATTATTGTCAACAACCACTTTATCCATAGAGACAAGGCCGGCCTTCTTCAATGTTCTAATTGCTAAGCCGGATTTGAGGGAATTTTTGCTCTCTAAGGTGATGTATCTAAATATAGATATATTCACTATTATATACTACATTTGGATAAAATCTTAAATATTAACCAGAAGATGATCATAGATGATATGCCCTGTTCAAACATAATTCCAAATAATACCGAAATCTTTAACGACAGTGGCGGAACAGCCAGATATGCAAGAACATTTTACCTAACATCCGGAACCATAAAGGGAACCATCATAGCATTCTTTGGAGGAACAATGACTGCGACGAGCCCTGTAACAGTAAGGACAAAAGGTTGGAGTGAAACAAGCTCAAGCTAGCATTAAACGCAGATGAGTGCAAGTTCATACAAGAAATGCGCGATTTGGGATGGAGAATAGTGTTGCTAGATCAAACACAGAAAGTACAAGCTGATGGTACGGTTGCTGATGAGTACTGGGTAGAAGAATATATCAACCATTGGAATGGAAAGTGGCCCGGAAAAAACTTTGCCATAGGACATTCTGCAGGAGCTTATGTAACTGCATTGCACATACGACATTTCAGAGAAGGGACTGCCAGTTCTGTATATGCAAATGGAGTCTTCAGTCTCCCCATAGATCTTGGAAGCAGTACAAACAAGACTGATTTCACAGCAAATGACTTCACTGATAGATCCACATTATTCCTTAGCGGCACACCATCTGGTGAAGTATTTAACGCATACAATATAACAAAAGATCTGAAAGGCATAGCATGTGGCTCAACTAGTAGGCAAGGTTGGGAAACGATAGATGCAACACATGAGATCTTCAAGAAAGTTTGCGGCACAAAGAGAGCTCCGACGAACATATGCCATGACTGGTTTGACAAATACCCGAATTTGCCAAAACCACCACTATCATCATGCCCCGCGTCGATACCCGGAACAACCAACCCCGATGGATGCAACTAGCGTTGCATTACATCTTTTTTATTCTTTTCAGATAGAGAGTCATTGCAATTGGTATCGATAGAGCAACTATTGGCAGCATGATCGAGAATTCAGGTATGGCTCTTGTCGGTGTTGCTTCTGCAAATATCCATTCTGTACCATTTAGTTGCCATGTTCGTGAATCGCTGAGGTTATCAGTCAAACGGGGAGTCCTATCTACTTCTACAGTGTCACTAACAAATACGTGCAATACTGCATTCTCTATCTGAAAGCCCGGCCCATCCTCTTCGTTCCAGATTTGAATTACCTTATGCTCATCGGGCTGGAATTGTACTGAGCTATATAGAATAGATTTATCTGTATTTGATTGATTGATCAAAAGTGGAGTCGAAAAAGAAGTATTTGTTGGGTTATTGAGTTCAATCCACTGAGTACCATTCTCTGAGCTCAACTCTACTTCAGTAATCTTCAAGGTCGCATAATTTGGTTCACTGGCATCGGTTTGTGCATAAGATGCCATTGGCATTCCTATTAGTATTGCAGAATTAGCAAGAAGGGCTACTATTAAGAACATTGGAGATAGAATATTCAATCATGCTTTGCTGCTCCGACAGAAATAATAAAGTTTGTGTATGCTAGTTTTAGGTATAGGTTCACCAG
>JBFLWZ010000208.1:0-3521 GCA_040757615.1 Thermoproteota archaeon
TTGGAACCGCTAGCCCGCCAATGTTTACAAATGCTTGCAGCACTCCCGGCTGGATCTTTTGCACGACATAGTATCGTCCGTAATCGTCTTGGCTGATAAGCGCAAGCTCGACAAGCTTGTCTATGTGGTAGTTTGCGACGCTTGGGCTGGAAAAGCCAAGATCGCGCTGCACCTCCCTGACTCCAACCGGCTCTTTTCTTTTCACCATATACATGTAGATTTGGAGCGTCTTTCCTTTTAGATGGTCCTCGATAGGCAGCTTTTTGCCGTCGTCGGGAGTCTCGATGTCTTTGGTCAAGCTATTTGGTCACCCAATACGTCATTTTACTATAAAACATATCGCAACTAGTCTCCATAAAAAGAATAGCGCCGCTGACCAGACTCGAACTGGTGACCCACTGGTTAACAGCCAGTTGAGCTTCAAAGCACAATATTGCGCTACGAATTTGCTCTACCATGCTGAGCTACAGCGGCGCATTATTACAGCAAATCTGAGCACAAAATAAATCTTTGGGCTTACTGCATACCCTCTTCGCGAGAGTACACGTAGAGGCCATCCAGAAATACGCGCTGATCCTTATCCTTTATCTTGGTCGACAGTTCGATGTTTGCGGCCGTCTGTGAGACATCTTCCAGGCTCGGGCCCTGAACTACAACATCTTCCCCAACCACACTCACTTTTGTTGCGTCTCCTACTATCTGAGAAGTCCTCGGCGCCCTTTCGCCGAAAAAGTTCTCCACACTGACCTCTTTGCCCTTTACCTTGACAGAGATCGGAAAGTGTGCGAATATTATCTTGAGCTTGTAGGTGTAGCCTTTTTCGACTCCCTTTACCATGCTCTCAATTATGCTTCTGGCAGTGTTGGTCACTGCAAGGTCCTGCTTGCGCTTGCCATATGGCTTGATAGTTATCTTGTTGCCCTGCACAGTAATCGTGGCCGGCAGTTTGGTAAAGTCTTTCTTTACTGTGCCAAGCTTGCCCTTTGCGGAAAGGGTATTGCCTTCTTTAGATATCTTGACACTGGCAGGTGCTTCTACTTCTGCCATTATTTCCTGATCAGTAGACGTAGCCAACTAGAACTCCTCCCAATCCTTCTGATACTGCTTCATGATGAGACATTATTCCCTTGCTGGTTGACACCAACAAAATTCCCATGCTGTACGCAGGCAGGAACTGCCGCTCCCATCCAAAGTAGGCATCTTTTTTGACTGAAAAGCGCGGAGTAATGATTCCGCACTTGTTTATCTTTGCCAATAACTGGATTCTGAACTTGCCCGCCCTGCCATCGTCAATCTGCTCAAATTCTCCGATGTAACGGTGCTTTTGCATCACGCGAAGCACTTCGCTAGAGAATTTGCTTGCCGGGACAACAATGCATTCTCTCTTTCTTCGGGATTCGTTGTTGTATATCGTTGTAAACAGGTTTGAAAGGACGTTTAGCGCTGGCATTCCATTCACCTACTCGTATTTCACGAATCCTATGCTGTTGGCGACTTCTCTAAAGCACTGCCTGCAGAGCATCAGGTTATATCTGCGGATGAGACCGTTATATGAACCGCACCGCTTGCACCATCTTGTGCCCCTTCCGTGTGCGAGTTTCTTTCTTCCTGTTACTTCGTATTCTCTTGGCTTTGGCATTTATTCCACCTCTACTCCGTATTCCTGTTTGAAGAATGCAATAGCTTCATCTTTGTTTATCCTGTGCGTTTTGCCGATCTTGGCGCTCTTTCTGCTCTTTCTTGCAATCCTGTATCCAGGTCTGCTGAGCACCACGTTGACATCCATGCCAAATATCCCGATTTCAGGATTGTACTTTGTTCCCGGAATGTCGATGTGTTCATGAATCCCGACTGAAATGTTCCCAAAATCATCAAACGAAGAAGCCTTCAGCACGCTCTTTTTAGCCGCTATAATACGCTTTAGGAATTCTATTGCAGGTTCGCGCCTTAGGGTCACGACAGCGCCTATCGGCTCGCCCTTGTGTATGCCAAAGTCTCTGACGGTCTTTTTTGCACCGCGGACCGCTGGCTGCTGACCCGTCAGTTCGAGCAGTGCCTTCTTGGCTTTTTCTATTGGCTCTCCTGACTTGCCGACTCCGATGTTTATCACCACTTTATCGACGCTTATTTTTTTCATGCTTTCTAATTGTTGACTCAATCTAGTTCACCTTTATTACGGGTTTGTCTTTTCCGACAACCATAACCATCTCGACTGGAAGTTCGACAGACTTGTTATCAAATGACACCAAGGCTCGCTTTGGAAGTGAGAATATGCCATCCTGTATGTCTTCGATCTTGCCTACCGCGCCTGCATTTTCTCCGGTAATTATGAGCGCCGTTGCGCCCTTTTCAAACGCGATGTGGTTCTTTACCTGAACCTTGGGCAGATCGATTACGCAAGTGTCTCCAACCCTGAGCTTTTGGTCGCTTATCAGGGTCTTGCCATCATGAAATCCATACTGGATCTTTTTGCCCTTGATGGTCGTCTTGCTTGTGACCTTTACCAATTTAACAGCCTTTTCAGAATCATCGATTGCAACAGCAGTCAAAAGTTCCGAATTCTTTGGTGACATGCGGTACGCTTGTCCTGTCGCAAGCTCTACTACGTCCATCAGCCCGACAGCAAGATTTGCGTCATACCTGACAACACCGTCAACCTTTACCTTGCCGGCGTTCAGAATCCTCTCTGCTTCGCGCATTGTGCTTGCTACCTTTAGCACGTCGCGGAGAACCATCCCGAGCGGATATGCGCGGTGTTTTGGATGAGGACCCGGCTTGACTCTGAGGACAAACTGGCTTTCTTTCCTTCTAATATCCCAGAATGTCGGGGCCATCTGTCTCTTCATTCTGGTGTCGCCGCCCTTCTTGCCCATTACTTATCGGCCTCCTCCTTCTTTGCTGCTTTTTTTGTTTCTTTTTCTTCTTTCTTTTCTGATGCCTCCGGCTTGACGCCTTGCAGCTTGTTTGCCCTGCGCTTGTCTTCCAAGTTCAGGCCGGTTATCTTGACGTTTGAAGCGTGAATTGGGACCTTTACTTGGCCGCCGCGAATCTTTTCCCTTTGCATGCCTTCGATGTGAAGTGTTCCACTCTCTGTGTTTACTTTTTCTACCTTGCCTCCGCGACCCTTGTATTCGCCGCGGATTACCATTACAGAATCTCCTTTTACGACGCGCACGGTTTTCTTTTTGTACTGCTCGCGCAGTTCATCTGCAAGGGATGCACCAAGCATCTTGTCACGCTGGTGTTTTGCAACGTGGATGAGTTTTGGATTAATGCCTGCCATGATTTTCACCTAGATTATCATTCCTGCCAAGTTAGCGATCCTTGGCCATTTTTCTGCCGCTTCTGCTGCCACCGGGCCCTTGATGTCAGTCCCCTTGATCTCGCCTTCAGGAGTCACAAGGACAGCAGCATTGTCTTCAAATGATACGCGCACACCATTGAGCCTTCGAATCGGATATTTCTGTCTGACAATTACTGCACCGAAAATCTGCTTGCGCAACTCCGCCGGTCCTTTTTTG
>JBFLWZ010000209.1:0-3494 GCA_040757615.1 Thermoproteota archaeon
GGGTATGTTGATTTCGGCGGTGTCCTCTACCGAGAAGATCTTGTATGACGGGTTTATCAGGCCTGTAACTGCATTCAGTATGGTAGTCTTACCACCACCTGTAGAACCGATTACCATAAGCGACTTTTTGTTGTCAAGCAGGAACCAGATGTATGCGGCCATGTCGATGTCCAGCGTGTCGGAATTGATCAGGTCCACCACTGTGATCGGGTCTTCGCGGAACTTTCTGATGGTAAAGCTGCTGCCCATCGTCGTGACTTCCTTTTTGTAAAGGGCGGCAAGACGGTGGTTGCCGGGGAGTGACGCGTCAACGATAGGGTGGGCCGCGCTGATATGCTTGCCTGCCCTGTGGACCATCTTCATCACAAAGCCGTCAAGAAATTCCGAGTCGCGGAAGACGATGTTTGTGCGCAGACCCTCGTAGCGCCTGTGGTAGACGTAAATCGGCTTGTGCGGACCTCCGCATGTAATGTCCTCTATGAATGGGTCGTGGAAAAGAGGGTCTATCGGGCCAAAGCCCAGTATGTCACGCTTTAGGTAATACTTGACCTTCTCAAGCATCACTGGCTGAGCCTTGCTGCCCATGAAATGATCTTTCAATAACCTGGTAACTTCGGAAGTAAAGCTTGCTTCGAGATTGTCGAGCAGGCGAGGGGAGTCTATCTGCTTTTCCAGCAGCTCCTTGATGCTGTAGTAGACCTTGATCTCCTCTTCGTTGAGCTGGAGCTCGTCAATGTTGTAAATGATATCTGAAAACTCTTCATTTTGCAAAATTGAGACGTAACAGAACGGCGCAAGCAGCGCATAGCGCTGGATGCTCTTGTAACCTTCAGGGATCTTGCCAAGCGTCGTGTCGCGCTTGGATATGGAATCGATGTACTTTGCCGCCTTGTCAAGCTGGGCATTGAGCCCAGATTCTTCAAAGTTGGCTTCCTTGAAAGCCGTAACAAAATCGTCTTCATCTTTCTTTTTCGAGTCATTTGCAAGTTTGATTTTAAACGACTTTAAGGAGTCCATGGTGGATCAAAAAAAGGAAAGGGAGTTATTACCCAGTCTATTCTGTGACGACTGCCACGGATTCTGTAGCTGTTGCCTTACCTGCCTGTACTTGGAATGTGAAGTTGTTGCCTGTGTCGATTGAGTCGATGCCTGCTGGGTTAGCTAGGAAGATGAAAGCTGCCTGGCCTTGGCTCAAAGATATCGGGCCTTGTGCATTACTAAATGCTTCTTCGCCTGCAACATTTGAAGCTACTTCTATGGTGCCAAGCGTACCATCAAATACCAACTCCTTCTGGATGTTTGCAGCTATGGCAACTTGTGCTGTAGCAGTGTTTGTGTTATTATAGTACCACGAGCTAGTCGGTACTGACTGTCCTCTGATGGTGATCCTTTCGATTGATATGACTTTGTCACCGGTGTTCTGCACTACGAAGGCACCTACTGATGCTGTACCGTTTTGTGCAACCCATATGTGGGTGTTGGACATCTTTATCGATTCTGAACCTGTATTGGTCTGGAACATACTACCTCCAAAGAAGATCACACCTGCGCCCAGTACGACTGAAGCAATCAGGATGATGAGGGTCGTAATTACGTTCCCAATACCCTTGCGCTTTTGGAATTTGAATTCCATTATTCTTGCTAAAAGACAGGTGTTAATAATAGAACTACGGTGTATTGACGAGCTACAAAATTATTGTTCGGATGTAGTACGAACGTATTACATACAAACCAAGATAGGCTGACACACATTCATGTTTCAATTATGCCCGAGGTCGCACAACGGGAGGAAGTCTTCTCAGAGGGAGGAGACTTTAAGGAAAAGACCGCCGCCCTGATGGCCGACATCGACTCGATAATAGATCAGACTCTGCAAATTTACGAGCTGACCTCGAAAGAGGGCGAAATCATTGCATCAATCGGCTCCTCAATCTCGATCCTGCTCAACACTCTCAAAACCTCATTATCTTTGCCGCATAACATTTTCCAGAACGACTTTCCAGCGATCAAGTCCGCGGTCCTCAATGCCAACGCCGAGATAATACTCATGCAGGCAAACGGTAACATCATGACCAAGAAATTTGCCGAGCTTGACAGTACCCAAGTGGTCAACGTGATAAAGGAAATAATTCCAAAGCTGAACCAGAGCGCGGAGGCAAAGAAGCAGGATGTCACGGAAAAGATAGCCACGCTAAAGAAGGTGGCAAAGCAGTTCCAGCGGGTAAAGGCTATGCCGGGTAGCAAGGAGGGTGACGAATAATGTCCACAATGGCCACGCAAGTTCTCTCATTTGAAAACTTTGGCGCATTCGAAAGTCACCTCCGCATGCTGAAGAACAAGTACACCGACATGATAAAAAAATACGAAGAAACGTTGGGCTTTATCCTCCGCGACACAAAGCCGACAAGTGCAAAGAGCAAGAAGGTCCAGGAAAAGTGGGCACTTGAAATGCAGCGTACAATGACTGCTGCAAAAGGCACGCAGCTAGCCAAGAAGGAAGAAAACAGCAAGCCCAAGCTTCCGTTTGGCATCGGGGCCAAGGAAAAAAACAAGGATAAGGACAAGCCAGGCAGCACTGGCGAATGGATAACCCTCGATCCGATGTCGCTCTTTATCGGGCAAAAGAACAGGGGCCTTGCGGAAATCTACTTTGATGCTATCAACATCTTGCGGGAGAACGTGTCCAAGATCAACTCGGCGCTCTCTATCTGCAGCGCGCTGAAGACAAAGGCGGCAACTGCAGGCAGCACCTCACTAGTAGTCTCGTTCGTCAACGACGTGCCTACAAAGGTCATGCTCAAGCCGCTGCGCGACAGCACGTCGAAAAAGTACACGATGGCCTTTAGCTTTGCGGTCCCGGCTATGCCTACCGCGTCACGCTCGCTAGTAGTAAACTAGGATTGCAGGGGGCCGTCGGACAACCGATTGATGACTGGCGTACTTTGCACGGCATACACTTTTCGATCATGTCTGGTTGTTCAAATATTCGTCTATCTAGCCAGAAAAGGATCGCTTGTTGATTTTGGTAAAGCTAATGCTGGATGTTGTAATGTTCGATACAGGCGGGCCTGATATGCCATTCCAATAATGAACTAGTTGTTGGAAAACCAGCTCAGATCTTAGGCCTTGGCCGGAGTCGTTGCCTTTTCGCCCTCGGGCTTTTTCATCTTGGCTATGGTGGGCTTTGGCACTTCTGCAGCCATCGGCTTCTCTGCGGACATAGGTTTCTGCGCGGCAGCAACAGGCTTTTCCGCAGTTATTATCGGCTTTTCAGCCGCTACTACAGGTTTTTCCTCAATCTTTGGCTTTTCTTCTGCTGGCTTTGGTAGCGCCTCGGTGGTCTCCTGCTGCACCTGTATTGGGTCCTTTGAAACCATCTCGGTGAGGAGCGCTATCGACTGCGGGTACGATGAAGTAGTCATTCCTGCAAGCATGTAGACCACAGGATACAGCCTCTGGTAAATGATGTCCAGGATCTTGGGTATCCTGGAATC
>JBFLWZ010000210.1:0-3420 GCA_040757615.1 Thermoproteota archaeon
AATTGTTCAGCATAGAATTCGTAGATGAACCTGCCGCCGGGGTTGATTATTTCAAAGACGCCATCCATCTCTGCCCTGTGTATGCCGTGGGTATGGATCGTGTGTGGTTTTGTGCCGTTGTTGATAAAGTGGATTCTTATCAGGTCACCTTCGGTCGCCCGGAGGGTCGGACCCGGAACTGTTCCATTAAAGGTCCACGCGTTGTAGTATACGCCCGGGGATATTTCCATCATCTGTCGATCATCCGCAACAAGCGTAAACTCGCGCAGCACTGTCCCGTCTTCAAGTGTAGAAACCCGGCCATAGTTGAAGGTGCGCAGGTATTCCATCGGGTCCATTCCGGTGTTTGCCGTCCCCTCTGTTCCTATTGGGTCAAGCACGTCGCCGGTAGTCTCGTAGTAACCAAGCCCGTGTCCACCGTTTACGACTTTTGTGTTATTGTCCTGTGCGCTTGCATAAAAAGAAGAAACTGCCAAGGTGCTCCCTACAAGGGCCACTGCCATGGCTAGTATTAGCAATAACTTTGGGCTTGACAACCTGCAAAATTAAATGTGTTAGCCTATGTAATAAATGTTAGCCTCGGCTAACATTATTAGCCAACTCTACTTCTGGAGAGGGTTTATTTTGACTTGCTTTGTTATTCATCACGTGCAGCGGTACATGGTGCACCTGCAGAACAGGATGCATACTTCAAAGGATGCAACCAGTCTGCTTTACAAGGCCAGAGATCTTGCCGGCGACGATGTTACTATCCGCGATGTAAGAGTATCGAAAAAGTATATCGAGCTTGACACTAGTTTGCCTGACGATATGAGCATTGACAATCTTGTGCTCAGGCTTGCCCAGATATCGCCGCTGGTCAGCCACGAGCACATTGTTGAGCGACACATGGAAAAGGACGAAGCAATCACACGAGCAGTCGAACTGTTCAACGATGAAAAATATTGGAGTGCCCATGAAGCCCTCGAAGAAATCTGGAAAGAAGCAAGTGGAGGAGAGAAGAGCATCCTGAACGGCATGATCCTAATTGCAGCTGCGTTTGTCCATGACGAAAAGGATGAACCAGAGATCTGTCTATCGATTTTGCAGCGGGCAAGAAAGAAGCTGGAAGGAACTGGCGGCAAATACCACGGGATTGATGTTGACAGGATAGCAGATCAGGTTTCAAAGATAATCAATTCTGGCAAAATAGAGCGCTTTATGATTTGACCATTCTGGCTATTGCAAAAACTGCAGTGCTTATCGCAGTTAGCACAAGGAGCGATGTCCCGACCATCATAGAGACTTCGATTGCTGCAGCTTGGGCAACCACTATTGCGATTATGCTTGAGGCCCAAGAGCATGCAAGGACGACTAGTGGCTTTGACATGTTCCAATTCTTCCTTCTGCAAGCAATGCCAAGCGCCGCCCCAAGCGGGCCAAGGTAGAGAAGGCCGATAAGCGAGCTTGCAGTTATCCCTGCCGCCACTATGCTCAGCTCGTCACTGAACGCCAGAGAATCATAGATATGCGTGCTGATGGCCAGTATTCCTAGTAGCGGATAGATTAGAGCTCTCACAGTGTTCTGGAGCCAAGGATTCTGTCGCTCGTAATCTGCAACAGTAGGGCTGAAAGAATAGTACCATGTGTTAAACACGTTCATGAAGCTGCTTCCTGCAGATGTCTTGAGCACAATCCCGTCTCTGAAAAGCCGCAGCTGCTGCACCTGTGGGGCGAGCTCGCTTCCAAATGCTGCAGTCGCGATCAGGCAGCCGCTCTGTGTCTGGTTGTTTGTAGGGCGGACGCCGGGGCCCGATGCCTGCAGCACAACCTTTTCAGACATGTATTGATCGGAATCCACTACAAGCGAATATTGGGCAGTCTTGTATGTCTGCAGCTTGTCCGTGATCACGATACCAAACGGCGCCTGAGAGCCGGCGGTTATGTTCGAGCTTCCTCTGCCGGCTTCAGCCAGAGCTCGACCAATGGCTATCACCCGGTCATCTCTGTCATACAGCGTCGCTATCATAATGGCATTGTCTGCATCTTCCCGCCCGTTGTTTCTTGCGGCGGCATTGATGTAGTACGTGCCAAGGACATCAAGCCGCGAGTTTGAAGATATTATCTCCAGCTGCTTTTCCTTCTGCTCGGTATCCTGCCCTTCTGCAGTCATTGTAAAGTTCGCCACGCTGTCAACGGTTTCCTGATCAATATACAATATTTCAAATGGCGATGACTCGCCGGGGTTTATCACCTGCAAAGCGGGGGCCCTTTGATATTGATCAAGCAGATTGCCCCCGCGGTCATAAAACGAGATAGTCTTTGTTTCGTCCACGTAGGAGAACTGGTTGTGGAATGAAAAATCGGCGTACACCTGCTGTGCTACAGGCATGAACAGAATAACGGCCATTATCGCTGGCAGGAGCCGCACAGGTTGTTTGGGACAGCAATGGTTATTTAAAAACACCGGCGACGGTTCTGTGATTCTACAGCTGTCACGCTATTGGTGCAAGACTCATGTCCAAGAGAATTAGGGTATAGATTATTTTCATCAGGTGGTGCCTGGCAGCAAGCAGTTGTCAAGCTGTTATGTGTCGCGGTTAACGGGTTTTGCAGCAATTGCTCTAAAAGGACGCCAAACGTTATAGATATTAGGATGTCATACGCCGTCAGAAGCATTGCCAGACATATCGCTGATAGCCGGGCCGGCGTCGGCTGATCTTGCAGAGAAAATCGCAAAACGGCTTGGTTCCAAGCTGGTGGCTGCAGAGCTCAGGGTGTTTTCAGACGGTGAGAGCAAGATCAAGATGGGCAAGGCCGGCAAGCACTGTATCGTTGTCCAGTCGACCCATCCTCCGCCTGACACACATCTAATGCAGGTGCTGATGATAGCAAAAAAATGCGTCGACGATGGTGCCCGCGATGTGTGCGCCGTGATACCATATCTCGCCTATGCCCGGCAGGACAGAGCGTTTCTTGACGGCGAAGTGGTGAGCATAGCCCTTGTTGCAAAGCTGCTCGAGGCTACAGGAGTAACGCACGTAGTAACAGTTGACATCCACAGCCAGCTTGCAATGTCGCATTTTGCCAGCATAGAAAATGTATCTTCTATACCTCTTTTGGCAGATTACGCATTCAAGATGAAGCTGCGCAGGCCTGTGGCCGTGTCGCCGGATGCCGGCGGAGCCGGCAGGGCAAATGAATTTGCAAGGTTGTTAAAGACGGACGCAGTAGCGCTGAAAAAGTCACGCGACAGGACGACAGGTGAAGTCACAGTAGACGAAAAGATTGACATCGATGTTTCCGGAAGGGACGCCATACTCGTGGACGACATGATAAGCAGTGGCAGCAGCATAGTCAAGGCCGCGCAGGTCTTGCGCAAGAACGGCGCTAGCAGGGTGTATGCGATGTGCGCACACGCGCTCTTGATAGGAGATGCAG
>JBFLWZ010000211.1:0-3378 GCA_040757615.1 Thermoproteota archaeon
ACTTGCGTATGTCCCTTGGAAGCGCCCCTCCCAGCTCGTACAGGCGCGGGACCATCGCTTCAAAGTGGTTCCTGTCTTCTATTCTGGCATCCTCCACTATCTCCTTTATCCCTTCTCCCTCAAGCCCTGTGCAGTGCATCCTGAGGATTGTGTAGTAATAGTACGTCGTAAACTCGGCTCCAACTCCAGCGGTTATCAGCTTGATCAGCTTGTCAACGTCTACGCCGTTTTTTCTGAGGACTTCAAGTGCCACAATGTTTGGCACATTACCTTTGTGGGATGCAGATGCAGACATACCAACGACGGCGAAATATCGGATAAAAGAGTTTCCGAATTTCCTCCCGGTCGTTTCTACAATAACCGGCCGTAAAATTTTCTGCAACCCTTAATTCGTTTATCACCCGTATTGTAATAATGGAGAACAGGGTTCGCAGCAAATGTGTTGCAAATGAACTCGTGACTCTGGCTGACATTTCACCTTCTTGGAGCATGCGGCTCCAGAACCTGCCAGGCAGCAAATGGTCGTTCAGGTGGCTTCGATGGTATTCAGACATCACTTCGCCTGAAAATTGCATAGTCGGCGAGGCCCATGGTCGCTCATCGTCATACTGGTACGACTGTGTTGACTGCAGGGAATTCAGCCGGAGGTTCCCACGCTACTTTGGCAGGCGCTCGTACAAGGAGCTTGATGATGATGTCCAGCGCTTTGTAGTGCACTGGAACGAAAAGCATGCAGACAGCAAGAAAAAGCAAAAAGACCCTAGGTGGTATGACGGCATTGCGAGGTTCGACGACTATATACAGACATACCGATAACTCATTTATCTTGTAGCGACGTGCGATTTTGGTTTGCGCAGGCGAAAGCAGGTCCTACTTGTCGATTACAATTCATCTACTTCGCAAGAGGCCATCGAATCTCTCAAGGGAAGAAATATCGAGTTTGTCGAGTACGATGTCGCCAAGTTTGAGACCAGTTGTTGCGGCGAGCTGCCGACCACCATCCTCCTTCTGTCTTTGCTCCGGAAGGAGTCGTGCGACATGCTTCAATCGAGAGGAGCGATGGCGCGCTCGAGTCAGAAAGCGCCTACTGGTAGACTAGTCTGCCAAAGACCAAAGGCATTTAAGAACTGGCCTGCCGATATAGCGGTGCGGTCATATTGGCGCCGGGCATTCGCAACGTGATCATTGTAGCAAAGAATGGGAGTATGGAGGCAGAGGCCGCTGCGGTCAAGGTCGCTGGGCTGCTTAACAAGAACAAGGTAAAGACGCATACGCTTTTGCCGCTCAAGATAGACGGCAGCACATCCGTTGTGCCCGATGATCTAAATGGCGTCAAGATAGATCTCGTGTTTGCGATTGGGGGCGACGGGACTACCATCCGGGCTTTCCGGATGGTACCCGGCAAGGCGCCGCTGTTCAGTATAAACAGCGGAGGGCATCGAGGCATACTTTCCGAAGCCGATGCCGGCATGATAGATGAGGTCGTCGATGCGATCCTTGCAGGCAAATATTTCTATGATTCGCGGATCAGGATCCAGGCTGCAGCAGGCAAAAAGGTCTTCCCACCGGCGCTCAACGACATCCTGATAACAAGGGTGAACCTCACGAGGACTCCTCTGGTGTCGATCGGGCTCATGGGCGATGAGATAAAGCAGAGGATGGACGGCATGGTTGTTTCGACCCCTACCGGCTCGACGGGCCACTCGTTTTCGATCGGGGGCCCGGTTCTGCACGAAGGCATGAGCTGCCTCATCCTGAGTCCGCTTGCATCCGTCAACAGGATGCCACAGCTCGTAATACCGGTGGAAGAAATTACCATCCAGAGCACATACGAGTCACACGTTGTGATCGATGGCCAAGAATCCTTTACGGTAGGGGCCGATGAGCCGATCAGGATTTTCCGCTATGCAGACGATGCCGTGTTCCTACGCCTCCAGAAAAAGGGCATGAGGCAGCTGTCCAAGCTTGGATTCTCTAAATTCGAGTTCTAGTGCGCTGGATGCCAGCGCGTTCTATGCAGGCATTCCCTTTCTGTCGCAGGCAAGATACTGCACGACGCCGGCTGTGTTTGATGAAATAAGGCACATCAAGCAGTCGCACGGCGCGATCGAGGCTTTGCTCGAAACAGGCGGCCTGCAGATCATCGATCCTGACGATGCCAGCATAGGGAAAGCAAAGACGGCGGCAAAAAAGACCGGTGACTATGCAAAGCTATCGCTGGCCGACTTTTCCATAATCGCTCTTGCGCTCCAGCTAAAGATACCTCTTATGACGGACGATTATGCTGTCGCAAATGTCGCAGCTGTGCTAAAGATTCCAATCAAGTCAACATCGAGCAAGGGCATAAAGGAGACAAGAAGATGGATTGCCTACTGCAGTGCCTGCGGAAAAGCATTTGGCCCGGACGCAAAAGAGTGTCCGCTTTGCGGCAACAAGTTGCGCCGCAAATACAAAGTCATTTAGGCCTTTTCTTCAAAGAGCGTCTTTTGCACTACTGGGCTCACCTTATTAGGCGAATCGAGTATCTTGCGCACCCGCTCCGCCCTTGCAAGCCCAAACCCAGGGATTGTTGCCAGCTCGGCCGCAGACGCGTTGAGCGCCCTCTTGGGCGTCTGGAACTTGTCAAGCATCCTTACAGCGAGCTTGTCGCCGATACCGGGAACGGACGACAGCACAGACAGCTGTTGTATGTAGACGGGATTCTCCTTCTTGATCTTTCTCAAGAGAGGGCCGGTGGCCTTGCCATCCCGGAGGCTCTTGTTAACAAGCGTGACCAGCAGTTGTGCAGTCTGCTCGGCCGACGGCGTGTGGATTATCGGGATTCGAAACTCTGTGACCACTGTTGCAAGGGCGTCATAGGCAAGTGGCATCCTCTCTGCCAGACGCTTTAGATCCTTGTCTTCTGCATCTTCAGGAATTACCGCTAGCTCGGCAATGTTGCCCTGCACCACCAAAAGTGGCTTTTGATAGTGCGCGATGAGGTCGGAGCACTGGACAAAGAGCCTGCCGTCGTAGATCGAGCCGATAAGGTCCCGGACTGTCTTGCGCTCTATCGCAATTTCCGGAGAAACTACATAGTCGCCAACCTTTAGCTGTGCAAAGTCGATGACGGCGCCTGTGCTTTTCAATAATTCCGGTATGCCGCTGTTCTTCTCCCTCTCGTCAACGACTATTCTGGCAGGCACGGAAGAAATGAGCCTGCCTACCCTATAATTTTTTATTCGGCCTTTGGCTTGGGGCCTGCTCCGCCTGCGGGGCCTGTCGCGCCGCTTTGCATGCCGCGGACCATTTCGTTGATCTTGTTTTCGACTTCCTTCAGGTTCTCCTTCACCCTTGCTTCCTGCTTGCCAAGGACCATGACGCGAGTGTTTGACAGAT
>JBFLWZ010000212.1:0-3237 GCA_040757615.1 Thermoproteota archaeon
GAACTGCAGGAGGATGCAGACCTGTAGCTGAAGCCAGCTGTCTTGGAGACATTGGGTTTGAAGCAAGCTTTTCAAGCAGACCCGTTTCGCGCCCGATGTGAATTATCCATACGCCGTAAAAGCCTACAGAGTATACCCACAACCTTGTGAAATCAGCAGGGCGCTCCTTCAACTATGACAGCTCCCCCTGTGCCATTCTTAAATCATTGCACAGGGATTTTTTTGCCAGGATTCATGGTAAAGTGCGGATCAAACAGCCGCTTTACATCAGAGAAGAGAGAAGTCAGCTCCTTGCCATACACCATTTCGATATAGTCCACCCTTGCAAGCCCGTCGCCATGTTCGCCCGTTATTGTGCCCCCAGCTTTAACCACCTTGGCAAACACTCCTGTGGCAATCCTTTCCATCAGTTCCACCTGTAATCTTGAGCTGATGTCAATGATTGGTCGGGTGTGCAGGTTGCCATCTCCGACATGCCCAAACATCACGTAATCCAGCCTGTTATCCCGATATGTTTTGAGCAGCCCTGTCACATGGTCTGCAAGGAATGCAGGGCTTACCACCGTGTCTTCTATGAGCCCTATCGGCTTTCTGCTTCCGACTGTCATCCTCATTATGTTGTTGAGCGCAGCCTTTCTTGCCTGCCATATCCGCGTTATGCTCTGCTCATCAGAGGCATATTCTATCACTGAACATTTGCCTGCCAGCTCTTGCCTGCACTGCGACGTTCGCCTTTCGACGTTTTGGCTGTCGCTTCCTGCAAATTCTATGAATAGCAAGCAGCCCCTTGCATCATCGGTAACGGACATCTTGCCACCATGCGACACTATTGTATGGTCCATCATTTCAAGGGCGGCTGGCGAAAACATTAGGATGGTCGGCACCGTGGAAATTGCGTCAACGAGGTCTTCAAAGCCGAGCACCAGCATTGACCGGTGTACGGGGATGTCAAGGATGCGCATTTTTGCAGCGGTGACTATTCCAAGTGTCCCTTCAGAAGCGGCAAACACCTTGTGCGGTTGAAACTTGTTCCCTGCGATTACGGCATCGAGGCGATAGCCGCAAGAGTTCTTGTTTACCTTGGGGTATCGTTTCCTTATCATGTTTGCGAAAGGCTGCAACAATCCATGCAATCTTTTCATGTTGTCGTCAAACTTGCCGGCACTTGCAAAACCGACGCTGCCGTCAGGATATACGATATTCACCTGCTCTAGGAAGTCTATGGTGTTGCCGTATCCCAGACAGTGTATGCCACTAGAGTTGTCGGCTATCATGCCACCGATAGTGCAATAGTTGCTGCTTGCAGGATCGGGAGGCAGGAACTTGTTCTTCTTTTTCAGTTCCTTGTCAAGCACTGCCTTCACTATGCCGGGCTGGACGACCACATAATCATCTTCGATTTCAATTACGCGGTTCATGTGCTTTGTGAAATCAAGTACTATTCCACCCTCTGAAAGCGACTGGCCAAGCAGGCCGGTACCCGCGCCCCTAGCAGTTATCGGAATTTGTTTTGCAGAGCTATATTGGCAAATCTGGATGACGTCATTGTCATCTGTAGGGTACGTGACTGCCGCAGGAGCGATCTCGTAATGGCTTGCATCAACAGAATAGACCTGCCGGCTCCATTCGTCGTCCTGGACTTCGCCTTTAGCAATACGGAGTAGGTCCTCTGCTATGCGCATCGCACCGGAATGATCGCTCAGATATAACAAATTTGCCCGCGACTACAAAATTTGTAGTAAAGTTCCGGATTTTTCTACTATTAAACAGCATAGCCATTATATTATAGTATTATCCACCTAGAGGGGATGGCTCAGACTGACGTTCAAAAGTGCCCAGTCTGTTCAGGCAAAGGCACGATAGAAATCACCGATTCTGATTGTCCTTTTTGCAACGGCACCGGCGAGTTCACCAAGGCCGCCGAGAGCTACATGAAGTCCCACATCTGCCAGTGCGTGTTTCTGGATAGAAAGAACTGCCCGCTCTGCGGCAAGAAATGCCATCACAACACGCCAAACAGGCCAAGAATCCTGATCGCCCCGATGTAAGATTTAATAGCGATCCCATCTTATTTCCAGTCGTTGAAGACAGTAACCAAAGCCAGCGAAAATGCCGAGGCAGCATGCGCTTTTTGCAACACCAAGATCCCCTACGGCCAGAGCGTATGCCCAGACTGCATGAAGAAGTACAACATCAGGGCTTTTGACATGGGCAACGACGGTTGTGGATGCGACAAGTAGGAAAAGAAGGGGTCAGAGATTGGTATACGTAATCATCTAGATCATACAGCCACCACATCTTCATCCCCCACTCAATCGATGCCGATTCTATCCATTAAGTCTTTGGCTTGCTTTTGTTTTGTAGCAGTTATCTTGACTACCACAAGCCCTTCAAGAGGTTGGCCATACAGGACGACAGACCCTACTGGCGACATCATGAAAAGAGGGAGCGCAAGAAGGTCTTCTTCGCCGTCCACAATCACCCTGACAGGCGGCTTTGTTTTCAGAGCATCCTGCAAGATCTTCACCGCCTCTTTTGAAATCGTGCCGGCAGAGTTTGCGCATTGCAGCTCCTTAGCATCATAGTTTGGAGGGTAGCTTCGCCTTGACCTGCGCTCCCTTCCGTCAACAATGGCAATATCGGGCGTCATGCCAAAACTAACAAGGCGCTCGGTAGTAGCATCGCCTACGGTAATGACTTTCTTGGTGCCTTTTAGCATTGACGCTACTTTCTGCTTGGTTATCTGGCTGTCAGGAATAAGTGCGCCGAAGGGCTGTTTTAAGAGCTGGGCATCTTTTTCGCTTAACGGCATTATTCCTTTTTGGCCTGCTCGCTTGCTGTTGCTTCTGCCTGTTCCTGTGCCTGCATCTCGGCCGCGATGATGCTGATCCTGCCGGCAATCACCTTGGCGGCCTTTGTAAAAGCATGTGACTGCACCGACTCGGGCTCTGACACAACTGTCGGCTTGCCGGCATCGCTGCCTTCCATGATCTGTGGGTGTAGCGGTATTTCGCCAATGAAAGGAATCTTGAAGTCGTCGCTTATCTTCTTGCCGCCTCCATGCCCAAAGAGATATACCTGCTCGTTGCAGTGTGGGCACAGGAGGTAGCTCATGTTTTCTACCACGCCGATTATCGGAACGTTGAGCTTGTTGAACATGCCTATGGCCTTGACAGCAACATTCATTGCAATGTCCTGCGGGGTAGTGACGATCAATATGCCAGTGATCGGTATGGT
>JBFLWZ010000213.1:0-3185 GCA_040757615.1 Thermoproteota archaeon
TTCAATATGCCTTGTAATTGTCGCCCAGGACCCGGGATGCTATCTTTAGTTTGAGCACTTCATTTGCACCTTCGTAGATTATCGTCGCGCGCGTGTCAAGAAAGTGTCTTGCCACCCGTGCGGTCTTGAGGTAACCAAACGAGCCAAACACCTGCACAGAGCTGTTTGCAGCTTCAAAGGCGCAATTAGTTGTGTGGAACTTAGCCATGGCCGCCAACGAGTCAGCCTCGTTTCTCAAATCAGAGTATTCTTTGTTGTTTCTATCCAGCTTCGTTGGCCGGTCAGACGAGCTAATGCCTTCTACGTATTCGTGCAGTTTTTGCCTTGCTGCTACAGCCCTGTAGACCAGCCAGCGCGAGCTTGCGATGTTGACCGCAATCCTTGCAATATGATCCTGTATTAGTTGTTTTTTTGCAAGGACGGAGCCGTGCTGCTTTCTGTCCTTTGAATGTGCAATGCACTCTTGCAGGCAATCCTTCATGACGCCTATCGCACCGGCAGCCACGCTGAGCCTGCCATCTATCAGCGCGCTGTAGGCGATGTTGAGCCCTTGGCCTTTTCTGCCAAGCAGGTTCTTTTTCGGAACGATGCAGTTGTCAAAGTGTATTTCGGCGTTCTTGACTGTGAGCAGACCAATCTTGTTCTTCATCTCTTCTGTGCGCAAGCCCAGAGAGTCGCGGTCGACAATGAATGCAGAAATCTTGCCACTGTCGGCATCCTTTGCGTACGTCGTCATGACGTTTGCAAAGGTCCCGTTCCCGATCCAATGCTTTTTACCTTTTAACACATAATGATCTCCCTTGGTCTCAAATTTTGTGACCATAGAAGCGGGATCGCTGCCTGCAGCCGGCTCTGTCAGCGCAAACGCCATTATGCTCTTGCCAGCCGTGGTGTCAGGCAGGTATTCTCTTTTTTGCTCTTCGCTTCCCCATCCCTGCAGGACAAGCTGACCTATTGACGTGTGAGCCGAAAAGAACGTGCGGAGTGAAGCTCCTTCCTCTCCTATGCGCTCTATTGCAAGCGCATATGTGAGCATGTCGTATCCAAGGCCACCATATCTTTTCGATATAGGACAACCGAGCATCCCTATTTTTCCGAACGCCGGCACGACTCTGTCGTTGAGTCTTTCTTCGAGGTAGCACTGCTCTTCATGCAGACGTATGTACCTGCATGCCTCGTCCACTTTTTGCAGAAACTTGTGCTGGGCAGAAGAGAGCTGGAAATCCATCTTCGACAGATTCACGTAGGACATACGGAAAGATTTTCTTCACATAGGTATAAAAGCAAGCCTATTTGCATGAGCCGCATGAGGTTTGAGGATTTTGCTGTTGGGCAGATCTTTGCCGCGCCTATGACGATAACCAAGGCGGATTTTGACAATTACATATCGTTTGCACGTACGAGAAACATCCTGCATGAAAATCCGAAGATGGCAAAAAAGGAAGGGATCAAAGGAATAATGTTACCAGGTCGATCCATAATAGCAAGAGCAGAAGGCGAAATGACTCGCCTGCCAGCATTTTCTGACTGCATAATGTTGCTCTACGGGATGGACGGCGATCCGGGATGGAATAACAGGAACACCCGATTCCTAGGCGAGGTTTATGCAGACGAAGACCTTGCAGTGAAATACATTGTATCAGAGAAAAAGGAAGACAAGGGCTATGGCATACTCGCAATCGACTTTGAGATAAGCAGAGTCAGGGACAACAAGCTGGTTGTCGTATCGAGAAGGAACCTTTACAGGATCAAAAAGTAAGAGTCCCGTGAACGCGGGCAGGTGTTTGAGCCGAAACCCAAACCCTTTCCCGTTGTTCACGGGATCTAACTATGGGCAACATCCTATATTACAGTATACTAAGCTAGAAGAACCGACGGAAAAAGCCAAGCCTAGATCCCCCGCCGATAAGATCTCCTGCCACAAAGAGCCCGATTGCTGCCGCAAAGCTCAGAATCCACACTAGCTTATTCCATGCAAATATCTTTTGACCATCCAAGCCCATGAACGGGATCATGTTGAAGAAGGCTACAAACCCGTTAAACCATACGCCAATCAATAGGATCGGGCTTGATGAATCCACTACTGCAAGTGCAAGGTAGGCTAGGAGAAAGCCGCCACCCATTGCCAGATTTGAAAGCGGTCCGATCCACGAAACCCTTCCGCTGCGTCCCATACTGAGGTTGCCGCTGTGCCAGACTACGCCGGGCGCAATGAACTTGAAAGGGAGGATGGGCAGCGCCGAGAATGCCGTAAGCGCAGCGCCGTAAAGCAGCAGTCTAAACTCGGACCACGCATTGTAAAACTGTGCGAGGAACTTGTGGCCGAGCTCGTGTACCAAAAACGCGCTGACAAATATCGCAAGAAAATCCCACCGGAAATTGTATCCCGTAAACGACAGGCCGACCGCGGTCACAAGTATCGTCGCCACCGCGAGGTGTAGCACTTCGGTCTTTGAAAACCTGAGATAGATGACATCATATATCGCCGACTTTATGCGCTCATGCGGCATGCCGGCCCTTTCATGGATGTGTTTCAAGAACTCCCTGTCTCTTGCGGGCTGTTTCAAAAAGTCGTCCAGAAATGCACAGTTGTGGTTTGGAGGAAGCCGGTGAGCCGAGCAGAATGTCCCTTCACAGTAACGGCACTTGAACGGGATAGTCTCATCGTTACCACAAAAATCGCAGCGCATTTAATGCAATGTTCTATACGATGCAATCACTATTAAATCAACAGGCTAACTTAATCATCATCGCCGCGGTCACGCTTGTTTTCTTTTTTGTCATCATCGTCATCAACAATTCTGTCAAACAAGCCTAGCACTTTATCAGAAATGTCCTGAAGTTTTAGCTCTTGTTCTTTAGAATCATTGTCATTATCTTTTTCCTTTTCTTCTTCCTGTTCTTTTGACTCTTCATCAGGCTTGGACGAATCATCAGTTTCGTTTACGTAAACATAGACAGGCTTTTCCACTTCAATGGTCTGGTTGACGTACTTTATCCGCTCGATGTACACAGGCTTTTCAACGACCTTTTCAGTTATCACAAGTTCGGGCAGCACTTCGCCTGCAGCAGTGGCGGATTCGTTGGTAGATGCGTACGCGAATAAAATCACCGAGCCCCCAATGGCGCCGGCCATGACAAGGGCGACCATCAGGCCATGGAGACTCTTGTCTCGGTTGTCGCTT
>JBFLWZ010000214.1:0-3174 GCA_040757615.1 Thermoproteota archaeon
TTGACATATTTTACTTCCCTCACCAGCAAGCTTGAATCGTCTGTTATTCTTACGCGAAAGACGTTCTTGCCTGCCGTGAGCTCTGTAGTCAGGATCTCTATCTGCGGAGGGGTCCTGTCATTTTCTACAATTCTTGTTTCTTCTCGGCCACCTTCCGGGGAAGGAGGCGGGAACGGGATCGACTGCGCGCTTGCATATCCTGCGGATGAAATTATCGCCAGCATTAAGAGTACAGATACGAGTATCCTCAACGAAACAAAACGGATCTCAATAGATTTAAGAGTAATCACCCGGCAACCAGCTTCGAATGTTCTAGAGGTTTGGCATGCGGAATCCTGAGAGAAATCATCTATTATATTATGACAGAGACGGATGCGAAACTCGATAAATAAGCGTGCTGTTCACAGTTCGTGATGAACATACTGGCCATAGGAGCTCACCCTGACGATATTGAACTTGGATGTGGTGGTATGCTGCTAAAGGCAGCCCGGCAGGGTCACAGCGTCTTTATGTACACGTTAACAAGGGGAGCGGCTTCGGGCAACCCTGAGCAACGGACAAAAGAGCTAACACAGTCTGCCAAATTCATTGGAGCAAAGAGACTCTGGATCGACAATTTTGACGACACAAAGGTTTCTCTCAGCAGCGACCTCATCAACCATATTGAGTTTTTCATAAATAAAGCCGATCCCGACATTGTGCTTACGCATTCGCTTGGCGACACGCATCATGACCACCGGGCGATCGCTGCGGCAACTGTAGAGGCCGGCAGGTTCATCCCAAACATTCTTGCATACGAGATCCCGGTGACACGCGATTTCAAGCCGCAGGTGTACTATGACATCTCTGACGTCATTGACGACAAGATAGAACTGATCAACATCTTTTGGTCCCAGAGGAGCAAGATGTTCCTAAAGTCAAACGCGATAAGGGGGCTTGCGGAATACCGGGCACTCCAGAGCCGGCTCAATACTTCCGTTATAGGAGTCGAAGCCTTTGAAGTGGCCAAGCTCTGTTTTGGCAAAGAGTTCAAGTTGCTGAAGGTTCCTCAGGAGAACATTCCAAAGGTGGCTTCTGAGCAGATGCCTGAAGAAGTAATCGAGTCTGTAAGCGCCTAGGCTTCTGAAGCCTTTTTCTGGCCGGCCATGAGGAATACCTCGTCGGTGTTCACCTTGTGTTTTATCGATCTCGCAGGGACGCCTGCGACGATGTCGCAGTCAGGCACATCGCGTATGACTGATGCTCCGGAAGCCACTATGACATTGCTACCAACCTTGATCTTGTTCTTCAGCGTCGAATTGAGCCCTGTCCAGGTCGTGTCGCCAATCGTGGTGCTCCCCCCAATGATCGTGCCTGCGGTAAGCTCGCAGTTCCTGCCGACAACCACGTTGTGAGCTATATGTACCAGCGCGTCGAGCTTCGTTCCGTTGCCAATCACAGTATCAGAGAGAGATCCGCGCGCCACAGAGCAATTGGCGTAAATTTCGACGTTGTCACCTATCTTTAAGTATCCTTTGTGAGGGAACTTTTCAAGCTCGCCCGTATCATGGCGCTCAAACGCAAAGCCATCAGAGCCCAAGGTGGCGCCGGATTGAATAACACAGTTCTTGCCAATGATGCAGTTTTGCACCAGCGACACCCTGTCATATATGACAGTATTGTCGCCAACTATGCAGTTGTCGCCGATCACTGTATAGTCGCCGATATAGCAGTCGGAACCTATCTTTGCCTTGTCGGATATTGCTGCTCTTGGCGAAATGCCCACCAGCCGTTTTTTACCCTGCATTTCGTTCATGGCGCGTACAAACGAAAGCCTAGGGTTTTCAGTGAATATGAGAAGCTGATTTCCTTTCGGATGCACTTTGCCTTGCAGTTCTCTCTTGCACAGTATCGCGCCGGCCTTTGAATCCAAGATGTATGATGCGCCCTTTTCTCCGACGTACCAGCAGAACGCAAGGTCCCTTTCTGTAGCCTCGCTTATTGGGGCGGCGCCCTGCACTTTGCCATTGCCGCCTTCAGCCTGAAAGTCGACTCCAAGTTTCTCTAGTACCGTCCGTATGTCCCATTCTGGCACGCGATTTCGCTATATCGTTGAAAATTTGGTATTAATGAATTTGGTTGGATGGCTCGGGTGAATAACGTTTGTAAGAATCTTACTGCTAAATTTCTCCAAGTCCATAGATCCGATTGCAAGACTGCAATGGCAATGACCGACATAGAGGCGGAGAAAAAGGTTGAATACAAGGTAGACAGAAAAGCCGAAGCCGAGCATGACATGGATGATGCCGTAGACAAGGTCAAGGCAGGAGCAAAGACAGTTGAAAACAAGATTCGCCAGCCTAACAGGAACCTTGACACGGAATACGCTGTCGAAAAGGCAAAGGAAAAGCTCGACTAACCTCTCTTTTTGCCCGTGAAAATTAGTTGATGAAAACGTCTCAATGATAATCCTTCTGAAGCCGATATATAATTATGTAAGATTCCTGTTGGAAAATCGTTGCTCAACAACCTGAGGGATTCGCTCCAGCCTATCATGACAAAACTTGGCACGAGTTTTGCCTCCACGGGCTTGTCGGCAAACTTTTGGACCGGCCTCGGCTTGGTGATATCGATTGCGGCGGGCATCGTATATGCATCACCCGCAATCCTGCGGGCAGATGGCGATTTCGGATTTGGTACTCCTTTCGCTTTGTCTTGGACCTTCTACACGACAATAATTGGTGGAATCCTTTTACTGATTTCAGGCTTTTTTGACATAGTTGACGGTAGCGTCGCACGTGTAACAAAACAAGCATCAAAAAAAGGCGCATTCCTAGATTCTTCTTTTGACAAGATATCTGAAGTGGTAATTTTTGGAGGTATCGCTGCAGGCGGCCTTGCTTCTCCATTCTGGTGCCTTGTTGCGCTTGGATTGTCGCTTCTTGTAAGCTATGCAAGGGCCAGGGCCGAATCGCTTGGTGTTGAATTAAAGGGCATTGGAATCGGCGAGCGTGCAGAACGGATGCTCATACTCGCAATAATTGGAATGATTCCCATTCCATCCTTTTATCTTGGAGATTTCGGACCTACTCCGGGTGGGATGTATTGGGCTGTAATAATAGTGTCAATAGTTGCAGGCATTACGCTAATACAGCGCATTGCCACAACTGCAAAAAAACTGTCTTCTACCTGAGC
>JBFLWZ010000215.1:0-3158 GCA_040757615.1 Thermoproteota archaeon
CCTGTTTTCGCAAAAGAACCGGTAATCCTCAGAGTCGATGCATCGAAGTTGAGTCGTCAACGAGACTTGACAGAACCTGTAGTTACTATTAAATAGGGCTTAGATTGTCGGAACTTTGATAGATATGCAACGAAAGGCAATAGCCCTTTTAGCGGTTCTGGCGATTGCATTTGCAGGCTTTATGACGACAAACACTGCGTTTGCGCAGGAAGAAGGCGCGGCTGTCACTGATTCAGGCTCATTCAAGTTTATCGCGGCAGGCATGGCATTCGGTCTGGCGGCTCTTGGTGCAGGCTTTGGCCTTGGCTTTGTAGGTGCCGCAGGTCTCGCAGCAATCAGCGAAAACCCCAAGATGCAGTCAAGCGTGTTCATTATCGTAGGCATGGTCGAGTCGATCGCTATCTACGGTATAGTCATGATGTTTATCATCTTGGGTCAGTAAGAAAACCCAGCCACTTTTTTGGCAACCACTTTTTCATTTTACAATCAACTTGCAGCTGAAGAAAGGATTTTAAAGAGATATAGTTCACACAACCCCTGATCATGGGGCTAGCCAAACTAATGAAGGCCACCATCGTCCTGCCAAGGATGGAGACACAAGAGGCCGTGAGCAGGCTGGCCGCGCTGGAGTGGTTCCACCCGATCCAGAATGCTTCTGAACACATTAACCCGTATTATGACGACCTCTTGACAAAAGCGCAGAGACTGTACCAGGACATTGACGAAGTGGTCAAAGCCCTCGGCATACCGCCAGAGACAGGCGTGCTTGCGACTATGTTCAAGGGTGCCCCAAAGGGCAAACATGACTACGCCGCCGACGACATTCAGGGCTTTATCGCAGACCTTGAAGAGAAGAGTGTCAAACTGCTCGAAGGCCCAAGGAAGGTGCTTGAAGAGCGCAACAAGGTCAAGAGGGAGCTTGAAGAATATGCTAACCTTGACGCGCTTGTTTCCAATGCCGCAAACCTGAGCTTTAACCTCGGGGCATTTGGCAAGCTAAACAACTTTTTCGCCAGCCTTTTCATTATCGACGCAAAAGACGAGGCTGAAATCAGAAAAAGCCTCGACGACCTTGCCATCTATTCCATGAAGCTTAACGAGAACAAGACGTCGCTTGTAATCATTGGCTCGGCCGATGACTCGGAACGAGTGCTCAAGGTGCTCAGGAGCTTTGGCGTGAACCCGCTGCAGCTCCCTCCAAACATGCCCCAGAACCCAAGCCAGGCATATGCACTTGCAAAGGCCAAGGTCAAAGAGCTCGAAGCCAAGGACGAGCAAATGGAAAAAGAGGTCGAAAAGGTCAAGCGGTCCATCCTGACGCAGCTGCTGTCGCTGCAGGAAGCCGCGAGGCTTGCAAAGGACATCCTTGAAATTACGAGAAAGCCTGGCGGCACCAAGAATTTTGCAGTCATTGAAGGATATATCCCGCAAGAGATGGAGAGCAAGTTCGAAAAGCTCACCTCAGATTACGTTTCAGTAATCGAAGACGCGAACATTACGGTAAACAGCCACGAGGGCGAAAAAAGCCCGGAGCCGCTGCCGTCTCTCCTTACCAACAAGAAATACATGCACAACTTCCAGGTCATCACCGAGACCCAAGGGCTGCCAAGATACGGCGAAGTCGACCCGACGCCCATGATCGCGTTCGTCTGGCCGATATTCTACGGCCTAATGTTTGCCGACTTTGGCCATGGTCTCTTACTGTTTGGCCTTGGCCTGCTGTTCAGATTTAGAGGCAATGGCAGGCTGAAGGTGTGGGGAACTCTTATTGCTGCAAGCGGCCTTGCAGCAGCAGTCGGCGGTATTGGTACGGGAGAAATGTTTGGCTTCCACTTTGACCATATCGCGTTCTTGGAGCCTCTGGCCCACGCGCTTCCGTTTGTAGGCCTGCTGAGCGTATCCGAGCTGACGTTTGAACAGGTAGTCAAGATACTAGAGGTGTCTATAGCAGTAGGCATTATCCACCTGTTGCTCGCCTTCTTCCTCAGGTTGCGGGCGAACATAAAGCAGGGCAACAAGCTGATGGTCTACACCCACGACATGCCTGCCATCATTCAATACCTTGCGGTAGTCTCACTCATACTGGCGGCCATTGGATCCCAGTACGACATTATCGGCATGTTCCTGTCTGACAACTATTACGACACGCCAGTGCCGTGGCTGACGTTCCTGTTCGGAGACTGGGTTTCGGTAGGCTTGGTTGCAAAGGCAATGCCACCTGTAATCATTGCATGCATTGCCATTACAATCTTGGGCGGCTTGAAGGAGCAAAAACACGCAATAGCGCATGGCAAAGAGCCAGAGGGCGGAGGTCTTGTCGGCATCGTAGTAGAGACGGTCATGGTCAGGACAATAGAGATGCTTGCCAACACAATTAGCTACTCCCGGCTTGGAATCATGCTCCTTGTCCACACGGCACTCCTCGTAACGGTCATCAACTCATACGAGCACGGCGGAGGTCTTGCCATACTCATTGGCGGCAACATCGGCATCATGATGATCGAGGGCCTGATCGTCTACATCCAGACAATCAGGTTGCACTTGTACGAGTGGTTCCCGAAGTGGTACAGGTCAGACGGCGTCCAGTTCAAAAAGCTGGTGCCCCAGATGCTATACACCAACCTCGTGTGGAACTACGACGAAGGCAAAAAGAAGAAAGCTACAGCTTAAGACTGTTTGAAAAAAGTCCGACGCGTTTTTTATAGAAATCAGGCGAGAAGACCACCGCCACCGGACTTGTGTCCGGTGGACAAATAAATGAATCACCGCCGCCGTCACATTTTTTTAGCAACTGCTTGCTTGCTTCTCCTTCTTCTTAGCTAGCTATATGGGATGATTATGCGAGACGTCTGTGTGGCGCTCTCGCTGACATTGCACAGGAACCAATACTACTACTACTGCTGCTGAGTCAAGCGGCGACGACAGAGGCATAAAAAAAAGAAGAAGAAGACCCCTCGCAATCGCAGGAGGGGAGGAGGGAGGGGAATGACATGGTCAAAAGTAGCCCGACCGGGTCTGAGGGCACAGTGCTCTCAGACAGAGAGAGGAGGAGGCTGCTGAGCGGCATTATCCCGTAATACTATCCTGTAAAAAAAGGATAGATAGTATAGGCAGAGGGAGAAACCAGTGAACCGACCCAGAACTGCTGCTAGGGTGGT
>JBFLWZ010000216.1:0-3137 GCA_040757615.1 Thermoproteota archaeon
GGTAGCGTGTCCTGTAGCTTTTCCTTCAGCACGTTTTCCGAGTCGTACTTGTCTATAGCATACTGCAGAAGGATCAGCTTGTCATTCATTGAGAGGTTTTCCATCTTGTGGCTATGACAGGCAATATACAGGTAATAAAGTTTCAACCAAGTTTATCTTACTGATCAGTATTACAGAAGGGATGGCCGATGCCATCGTGAAGCTGCAAGACCTGTTCACCAGAAACTGCAAGGTAGAAAAGGTGCAGCCCGCAGTGTTTGCGTCTGACAGCGAAGTCAACATTGTGACAGTCACCGTCGCATGCCCTGACGGAACAAGACATACGATCAGGGCGTATAGGGAAGAGGCGCAACAGGTCCGGGAATTCATCAGGACAAAAGTGTAATGCTGAACTAGAATCTTGTTACGCTAGGCTTATGCATAACGGAGATCTGAATATCCGGGTCTTGTTTGAGTCGCCATTGACTGACATGCTGATCAACGCCGGATCCGTCCTGATCTACATTACGGGACTGATCGGGTTTGTAGCGTGGCTTGAACGCAGCAAGTCAAAGCAAAAGAACGCCGTAGCCAAAAACCAGTGACTTTACAATTGTAAAGATCCGTGATTATATAACCGCCTGTCCAGAGGTTTTGCTGTGACGAAGAGGACCTTAGTCAAAATAGGCGGCATGCATTGCGCAGGGTGCGTCAACTCAATTCAGCGCCGAGTTTCGACTATCGAAGGTATAAGCAAGATCGAGATCAATCTCGCCAACGAAAGGGCTGTGCTCGAATACGACCCCACCAAAGTAAGGATGGACGCGATTGAGCGGGCGATAGAAGAGATAGGCTACAGAGTAGTGTATGAAAAGGTGGCTCTTGGGGTAGAGGGCATCACAGACCTGGCAGACGCACGGAGGCTGGAGCAAAACCTTGTCCAGATGGAAGGGATCAGGTCAGCTTCTGTCAACTATGCCAGCTCGCAGGCCGGCGTGGAATACAACCCGGCGCTGATTTCGCTTGCAGACATTAGGAAGAAAATAGCCGACAGTGGCTACATCGTGCAGAGTGAGACTGCGCAAGCAAGCGCGCAGGACATCGAAGCCAGAAAGTTGATGAACCTATTCTTTCTCGGCCTTGCGTTCACGATGCCCGTAGTGCTTTTCAGTTACCCAGAAGTTTTCGGTTTTCTCCCGCTGGCTGGCACCAATGTTGCGGCATACGTCGCTTTTACGACCGCTGCCGTCGTGCAGTTTGCTACGGGCAGCCGGTTCTACACAGGTGCATTCAGAATTGCCAGGCTGCGATCTGCAAACATGGATACGCTAGTGGTCATCGGCACCACTACCGCGTTTGTCTACAGCGCGTTCAACACTTTCCCTACTGTCAGCTGGCACGGGATATACTACGACGCATCGGCGCTTGTGATCACGTTCATCATACTTGGCAAGTATCTGGAAATCAAGACAAAGGGCAGGACGAGCTCGATAATACGCAAGATGCTCGAGCTCCAGCCCAAGAGGGCAATGGTAAAGAGGGTAGACGGGAGCGAAGTCGAGACTTCGATAGAGCTAATTCAATCCGGGGACATCGTAATAGTCCACCCCGGAGAGCGTGTTCCAGTCGACTCGATTGTGGTTCAGGGAGAGTCTGCCGTCGACGAGTCTATGGTCACAGGTGAATCTGTGCCGGTGCACAAGAAGGCAGGCGACGGTGTCGTTGGCGGCACGGTGAACAAGGAAGGCATGCTGCTTGTCAAGGCGACAAGGGTCGGCTCTGACTCCTTTCTTTCACAGGTCGCCCGCATGATAGAGGACGCAATGGGCAAAAAGCCGCCGATGCAAAAGCTGGTCGATAAAGTGGCAGGATATTTTGCGTATGCAGTCATGATTGTCGCGCTAACCACGTTTGGAGCATGGTACCTGCTTGTGCCCGGCGACCCGGCGTCTGCGATAATCCCTGCAGTCGCGATACTGGTCGTCGCTTGTCCATGCGCCCTCGGACTTGCGACCCCAACTGCAGTCATGGTAGGGATGGGCAAGGGTGCCTCAAACGGCGTGATATTCAAGGGCGGCGACGCGATAGAGGCATTGAGCAAGGCATCTATTGCGATATTTGACAAGACTGGCACTCTGACAGAAGGAAGACCAAGCGTCACCGATGTGGTGCAGTTGCAGATGCTCCAGTCAGGAGATACCCAGTCAGAAAACCAAGTGCTAGAGTTTGCCGCGACTGCAGAACAGTGGTCTGAACACCCGCTTGCAAAGGCAATAGTAGAGCACGCAAGATCAAAAGGAATCCAGCCAAAGGACGTTGACGACTTTCGGGCGGTGCCGGGCATGGGCGTTACTGCAGTTTACAGCGGCATGAACATCAAGGTCGGAAGCCCAGATTTTGTTTCGGCAGTGACAGAGCAGGCGGTTGAAAGGCTACAGGGTGAGGGCAAGACTGCAGTCCTCGTTTCTGTCGACGGCAGGATTGTAGGGGCGATAGGACTGCTCGATTCCCCGAAGCAGGGCGCAAAAGAATCGATAGCATCTCTCAAGAGCTTAGGAATAGAGACAGCAATGCTCACAGGCGACAACAAAAAGACTGCAGAGACGGTGGCTCGGGCTGTCGGGATAGAGCGGGTGTTTGCCGGCGTCCTGCCATCAGGCAAGGTTGACATCGTCAGGCAGATCCAACAGGAGGGCAAAAAGGTCGTCATGGTTGGCGACGGAATAAACGACGCCCCTGCCCTGACTGCGGCAGACATCGGCATCGCAGTCGGTTCTGGCACAGACCTTGCAGTCGAGGCTGGCGGCGTCGTGCTGGTAAGGAGCGACATCAGGGACGTGGTGGCGGCAATCAAGATCGCAAGAAAGACGGTTTCGAAGATAAGGCAGAACCTGATCTATGCCTTTGCATACAATGTCGTCCTGATCCCAGTGGCGGCGACAGGGCTGCTCTACCCCGCGCTTGCAGGGCTTGCGATGGCGGCGAGCTCGGTGTCGGTCACTATGAGCTCACTTGCACTCAGGCGATGGAAGCCGTCGAAACAAACCTAGCGCAGCTTGATCGTTATTTCCTCGCCCATGCCTATCGGAACTGTGACTGACTGAACCCTCGGGTTGCTCCGTACGTACCGCGCATACTTTTTCATCGCCGGCCTGTAA
>JBFLWZ010000217.1:0-3129 GCA_040757615.1 Thermoproteota archaeon
GCTTCTTTCTTCTCCTTTGCTGGAGCCGGTGTCTCTTCTTCTTTGGCCGGAGCCTTCTTGGCGGCCGGCTTTTCTACTGGTTTGCCGGAGATCTTGCTCTTTACCTCTTCAAAGTGTGATGGGTAGTCTTCTGGATTCAGACCGTTCTTCAAAATTGCGGAGAAGCGAGAATTGTATTCTTCTTGGTTTTCCTTCAAGGTCTCTGCATATCCGGCGATGTGTTGGCCGCTGATCCTTTCCTGTCCTGGCAATGACTCTTCAGAGACCGGCATCGAGACTCCGCCATCAACAATGCCCTTCATGCAGGCGGCTACTCTGGAAGTAAAGTGATCTTTGCCGATATAGAGAACTGCGTTCTTGACTCCTTTTTCCAGCGCCTTCTTTGCAACAAGCATGCCCGTGAGGTAGCACGCAGGCAGATTGTTGAGCGCGCCCTTCCAGCCTTGCTTTTCAAGCTCTCTGCTGTGGGCAGAAGCGACGACGATGTCGCCAGTCGGGGTCGGCTTTAATACCTGTGCTGCAACGTTCTGGTCGCTTACCTTGACGGTCACAAAGGAGTGCCTTCCGATCAGGATCGCGGCCCTCTTGCGATAATTCGTTTTATCGTCCCTAATTCTTTTTAGCGTATGAACATAAGTCAACAGTTATCCACCAATCAACGATTAGAGAAGCAACAAATGTAAAGCACTTATAAACGTTTTAGGATTCCCTCATTTCTTCGCCATTCTCTTTGCAATAGAGGCAGCGTATGCTCCAGCTCCGACTCCGTTGTCGATATTCACTACAGCGAGGCCGAGTGTGCAGCTCTGGAGCATCGACGCCAGCGCTGCAATGCCGTTTCCGCCAAATCCATAGCCCACTGAGGTCGGGACGCCTATCACAGGCATGTCGACCATCGATGCAACCACCGATGCGAGCGCGCCTTCCATGCCTGCAACTACCACTATGGCCCCTACTTGCCGCGACATCATTTCCTTGAGCGCAGGGAATAGTCTGTGCATTCCAGCGATCCCAATGTCATAGCTGGCTATTGTGTCGCAGCCCATGGCCTTAGCCACAAGGCGCGCCTCTTCTGCAACCCCGATATCAGAAGTGCCGGCAGCCATTATCCCGATGCTGGCGCAGGTCATCTTTCTTCCAAACGACTTGTCAGAAGCAAGAAGTGTTCTGCTGTTTATGCCAAGCTCAACTATCATGCCTTTCTTCCGCAACGCGGCTGACACCTTTGACAGCTCGTTCTTCTGTATCCTGCTTACAACGACTTGTCCGTTACGCCGGATTGCCGCAAGCGCGATCCTGATGATGTCCTTGTACTCCTTGTTCTCTGCAAAGATTATCTCGGGCATGCCCTTGCGAATCTCTCTGTGGATGTCCAGCTTGGCAATGTCGCCGATCTTTTCGATAGCGTGGACGGAGATCTCTTTTTCCACGTCTGAGAGGCTCAGGGCGCCATTTGCAAACCTGTCAAGTATTGTATGCAGGTCCATCGGTCAGCCAGCTATTCCGCAAAAAGAGAATAAAAGGATTGTTTAGAGAGGAAGGGCCTTCACGGCTTCCCTGACGCTTGCGACACCCTTACTAAAGATGTCCTGCTCAAAGCTGTCCAGCTTTAGCTCGATTATTCGTTCTACGCCGCCTGCGCCGATTACCGCCGGCACTCCGATACAGAGATCAGAAACGCCATATTCGCCTTCGAGTAATGCTGAAACCGGTATCACCAGCTTTTTGTCCCGGATGGCAGATTCGAGCATCGTTGCGACTGCATTGCCCGGCGCGTACACAGTCGCACCTTTTAGCGCAATCACCTCTGCCGCGACCTTTCTAGTCTTTTCAAAGATCTCCATCGCCTTGTCCTTTGAGATGAACTCGTGTAGAGGGATTCCGCCGATCGATGAAAACCTTGTCAGTGGAAGCATGTTTTCCCCATGTTCGCTTATCACCATTGCCTGAATAGAGTCACGGGAAATCTTGGTCGCATCCTGAATGAAGCTCTTGAATCTTGAAAGATCCAGCATCCCCCCCATCCCCATGACCTTATTCTTTTTCGCTCCGATTGTCTTGAGCGCAAGATAGGTCATTGGGTCAAGCGGGTTGGTGACGACGACAATAGTGGCATCTTTTGCGTACGACGCAATCTTTGAAGCGACATCTTTGACAATCCCGGCGTTTGTCTTGAGCAGGTCCATTCTGGTCATGCCGGGCTTTCTGCCTACGCCTGCCACGAGCACGACATAGTCGGAGCCCCGCATGTCTTCGTAGTTGTTTGAGCCTCTTGCAACCGAATCAGAGCCCCTCTCCGACAGCTGGTGGTTGATATCCATGGCCTCTCCTTGTGGAAGCCCCTGCACAATATCTAGGAGCAATATGTTCCTGTCAAGCTCTCTAAGGCCGCAGTTGAGCGCTGCCGATGCGCCCACTTTGCCAGATCCAATTACCGTAATTGTCATAATCAAGGAGCAACTGAGACTGCTTATATAAATTGTGATTGGAATTCGGATCAGCTTTAAATTGAGCAACATACGACTTTACTAGCAGATTGTCAAAGAAAAAGCGTGATGACAGTTACTTTGCCGCAAACCGGCGCAAAAACAGAAAATATATGATGATAATCATACCGGTGATAGTTGCCGTTGCCGTGGCAGGCACGGCAGCGGCTGTCTTGGCTCCGCGCGGCCCAGACTTTGGACCGCTCGGATCAGCCCATGAACACGCAATCTTTGCAATAAAGTTGGACGGCCAGTATGTTGACTTTAGCCAGCGGCAGTATCAAGTAGGCGCCACGGGCAACCAGTTCATTCACTTTGAGGGCGGCGACGGGACTACTATTCACAGGCATTCTAGCAGGGTGCCTATTGGCGAATACCTACGCAGCGTAGACATGGATATCCGCGACGGTTGCTTCATTCATAACAATGGAAACCAGTTCTGTGACGACGGCAGCAAGACGCTCAGGTTCTTTGTGAACGGTGAACAAGTGAGCTCCATAATGGAGTATATCCCGCAGCAAGAAGATAGGATATTGATCATTTACGGAGACGAGAACGAGGAAGAGTTGCAGGCTGAATTCGACCGGTTAGACGACATGGAACTTCAGGAATAAAGCGATATAAAGCAACGCAAGCTACATCC
>JBFLWZ010000218.1:0-3125 GCA_040757615.1 Thermoproteota archaeon
AATTAATCTTTAAGGAAGAAAAAAAGATGCAGTCAAGCCTCACAGATTTTATCTAGCATTGGGTTGTGTCAAGTCTTTGGTTTATGAACAACAGCCCTGCCAACTTTCGGTTGTTGACAGCAACGATCTTACTTCGATGCATCGACTCTGAGGATTATTGGAGCGTGATCCAAGTTCCCCTTCATTGCTTCACTTGCATCACCTTTTGAACGCTGGAACACTTTAGCAGCGCGCTCTTCCTTCCTATGTTCATCGCAGCAACTACTACTACTACTACATCTCTGTCCATCCACTTCTTGCACTCTGCACAGTACACAGCTTCCCTCTACGATGTAGTAGCCTGCCCACTTGAAGTCTCTTTCAGCATTGAGGGCAGAGCTGCGATGTTCCTCTCGTTTCTTTTACCGACAACGGAATGACTGGCATATACCTTCTCATTGTGCTTTGTATGCAATTTGTCGTTTCATCTCTGCAAAAGGTTAGCCATTGAGTTTGCTCCGATAGTCTCTCTTCCTTGATAATTGCCGCACATTGGTACATCCTGCGAATGTGGGTCAGCTCTTCAAATGCTATGCACTCATTACCATCTGCCTGAACGTTTCCATCATGGGAAGCAATGGCTCGATAGAACAAGATTGCCTGACCCTCTTTACTGCCAACAACATGAAGATTGTAGACAGAAATAACTAATATAGCCTATCATCAAATGATTTTTCACGGCCATATTCATCAACCTAAGACTTGACACAACCTGGCATCGCAATACTTTTCAACTTCAATATCCTTGTATGGAATCGAGAAATGATAAACAGGGCATGGAGAGATGTCATCGCCGACATTCTTGAAAAGGCAAAGGGCGGCGCAAACCAGACGACGATAATGTACGGCTCTTTTCTGTCTTATTCTATGGTAAAAGAGTATTTTGATCTGCTGCTTCAGGCGGAGTTGATGTCCTACGACAAAAAGAAAAAGCTCTACGACATCACGGAAAAGGGCGTAGAATTTCTGGATCTATACAAGAGGATGAACGCGCTCATCTTTCCGTCCAACATGAAATTGCGAAAGGTGCCTAGAGGCTAGGCCCCGCTTACAAAAGTCCTGTAGACCTTGACTGCATCCTCTTCGTCCTTGGCGCCTACGATCGTGGCCGCGCCGCTTGAAAGAAAGCTGACGGACATCCTGCCAGAGTTGACCGCCGTAATGCCGAGGCTGCCCCTCGTCTTTACCTGGTAGCCAAGCGACTCGGCAGTCTTGCCTATGCTGCCAAGGTTCACAGGGACCGGCTGGACCGGAGTCACGGTCCACGTGCGCTTGCCTCTGTCCCTGCCACACAGCTCTTCGATTATCAGCTCCTTTGCGACCACCCCGATGTCCTTGCGGGCAGTGCCGCACGACGGGCACTCGTCCTGCCTGAACATCTGGACCCTGTCAAACGACAGCTCGTTCAGGTCGATGTATAGCAGCCTGTTGACCAGCGTCGGCTCTTTTCCAATGATCAGCTTTACTGCCTCCGACACCTGTATCCCCGCCACAAGGTAAAGTATCGACGGGTGCACGCCCTCCGTGCTGCAGGCCGGCATTTCCTCTTCGTTCAGCTCGGGGAACATGCAGCGCAGGCACGCCGACTTGTTTGGCAGGATTGTGCAGACAGATCCTGTCACGCCGATCGCGCCAGCATAGATCAATGGTATATTGTGCTTGATGCACGCATCATTAAGTGCATAGCGCGCATCCACGCTGTCCAGTGCGTCAATGACAACGTCAAAGCCCTTCACAATGCCTTCTGCCGTGTATTTCGTGACCGAAGTCGGCACTGGCTCTATCTCCACAGTCGGGTTGAGCTTGCGCAACCTTTCAGCCGCAGCTTCGACCTTGACGCGGCCAATGTCGTCGTCGGTGTAAAGGTGCTGCCTGTGCAAATTGGTAACTTCGATGACATCCCTGTCGACGATGCGTAACTTGCCTATGCCCATCGCAACAAGCTGCGTAATGACCGGGTTGCCTATTCCGCCTGCACCTACGACGCAGACCTTGGCGCTCCTGATCCTTTCCATGCCCTCAAAGCCGATCTCTTCGAGCATAACCTGTCTCGAGTAGCGCTGGAGCTCGTCGCTTGTCAGCTCTGCTCCTCCTGCCACCGCCGGCAGTATGTAGACAGAGTCACCGTCCTTGAGTTGCGTAGTCATGCCACCGCTAAAGCGCATGTTTTTGCCGTTGATGTAGATGTTGATGAGCGATCTCGGCTTGCCGTTGTGGTCAAACACCCTGCGCTTGAAATCGTCGCCCATCTGCTCCGAGATCTTGGTAAAAGCGTCCTGCAGATCAGACGCTTCTAGCGGGACCTTTTTCTCGCCCTGCCCCTTGTTCAAAACTGACGGAACTACAAATTCGACTTTGGCCAATATCCTATCACCTTATCATTGCCGAAATTTCGGCTGCATCCGGCTTGACGACGTTTAATTTTGGCAGCAGACCTATAATCGCTTCTGTGGCTTTCAGGCCGTTGCCGGTGACATAGCACACGGTGCGCTCGTCGGACTTGATCTTGCCCTCTTCGACCAGCTTTCTGAGCACGGCGACTGACACGCCGCCTGCCGGCTCGGTGAAAATGCCTTCGGTCTGTGCAAGGAGCATGATGCCGTCGGCGATTTCCTGATCGTTTACTTCTTCTGCCAGCCCGTTGTACTGTCTGAGCCTCTTTATCACATAGATGCCGTCGCCCGGATCTCCGATGGCCAGGCTTTTTGCAATTGTTTCAGGTCTTTCGACGGGGATGACTTCGTCGCTGTTGCGCTTCCACGCGTCGACTACTGGCGCGCATCCGTGCGGCTGGGCTGCTACCACCTTCATGTTTTTGGGGCTGTCAATGAGCCCAAGCGCATGCATCTCCTCAAAACCCTTGCATATCGCGTTGAGCATAGCCCCGCTGCCGACAGGGATTATCAGGTTGTCTGGAACCTTCCAGCCAAGCTGCTCCGCCACTTCGTAGGCCAGAGTCTTTGACCCTTCGACATAGTATGGTCTCATGTTGATGTTGACCACGCCGATGCCCTTCTTGTCGCCGATTATAGAAGCGATCCTGTTTGCATCGTCGTAGGTGCCGTCCACCGCGACAAACTCTGCGC
>JBFLWZ010000219.1:0-3119 GCA_040757615.1 Thermoproteota archaeon
TATTTGCCTACAGGCTGAAAAGGTCGCTCCAAGCAAAGACGTCGATCGCGGCAGGCATAGGCGCGACGAGCGGCCTGTTCGTCGGCTGCCCGACGTGCGCCGGCAGCCTGTTTTCCAGCCTGATCGGGATCGGCGTGGCAGGAGCTGGAACAAGCGCAAGCGTGCTTGCACCGTTTCAAACGCTGTTTATTGCGGCAAGCATCCCTGCGCTGGTCATTGCACCATTCCTAATAGCAAGGAGCATCAGGTCGCTTTCAAATTGTAGGCTTACTTGACCTTTGCCACGATTTCAGACTGCGGCAGCTTTTTGGAAACGCTGTCCAGGTACATCTGGACGTGGGGCTCGGCAGTCCATATCTTTTCGTCACCGAAAAGGTAGCCGTACCTTTGTGAGCTTCCTATCCTTTCGCGCTGATCGAGTGCTTCGAGATAGCTCGCCGGTACAGCCAACTCGTCGAACCCGCGCTTTCTGGCAATGTCTCCTATCACGTCGTGCATGCCAGAGCCGTGCTGAGCCGCTTCCTTGACACGATAAGCTATTTCTTTTGGTATGCCGAGTTTCTGTGCAAGTCTTCTGTGCACGTGTTTGCCAAATGTATCTTTCCCTCCCTTTACGTTCAGGCGCAGCTCGATGCCAAGCGCAGTCCTGATTACCTCCGGGTCGAGGAATGGCTCGCGCAGCTCGATGCTGTGGGCCATCGTTATCTTGTCCTCACGCTCCAGTGTCTCCTTGTATAGCAAAAGCAGGTCTTCTATCATATGCCTGCGTAGCTTCCTGTATCCCTCTTTTTCGGCCACCTTGGCGTACCACGAGTATCCGCCAAACAGCTCGTCCGCTCCCTGCCCTGTAAGCATCACCTTTATCCCGTCGTCGTGTGCAAGCTTGACTGCGCCGTACACCGGCAGTGCGACTTCGACCTGTCCAGCGTTTGCGTCCTCGATCACGTTAATGACTTCGGGGATCATCTTTTCAACTGTTTCATGGTCAAGCTCGGCCACCTTTAGCTGAAGTCCGAGCTTATCAGCGATATGGCGGGCGTTTGCGATGTCGCTAGATCCCTTTACGCCGCACGTGTAGCAAACCACCTCTGGGACCATCTTGGCTGCAATGTATGCCACCAGCACGCTGTCGATTCCGCCAGAAAATATGATGCCAATCCTTTGAAAGTCCTGGGTGCGCTTTTCCATCGATTCCATCAAAGCCTTCTTGTAGGCTTCAACAGCAGATGCCATTGTCCTGTGCACGATCCTCACCTTTGGCGGGATCGGGTCGGCCACCTGGAAGCTCTGCATCTTACCTTGTGCCGATATGATTATCGCACAGCCTGGCATTATGCGCCTTGTTGGTTCTTGGATTCCGATCCTCCAGAGCGCTTTGCGTTCAGATGCAAAGGCCACGATGCTTTTTGTGTCCGCATAGTACAGCTGGCGCACGCCAATCCTGTCCCTTACAAGAACGGTCTCGCCTGTCTGCCTGTCCTGTATCGCAAGCGCGTACACGCCGTCCAGCTCGGCCACGGTCTTTTTAATCGCGCCAAGCAGGGTGTTGTTCCTGCGCATGTGATCCTCCAACAGGTGGACGATCACTTCGCTATCAGTGGCGGTAGTAAACTTGTGGCGCTTTTCCAGCTTGCTTCTTATCTTTTTGTAATTGTAGATCTCTCCGTTGTGCTCCAGCACGAGTCGGCCGTCGCAGCTGCTAAAAGGCTGCGCTCCGCACGTGCCGCCAACTATTGCTAGCCGCGTGTGCCCTAAAGCAACGGCTCCGCTCACCTTCTGGAACTGTTGCTGCATGGCAGCAATGGAATTGGACTTGATGATCTTGCCGTCCGCTACCAGCCCAGCTCCGTCAGGGCCGCGCTTTACCATGCACGAGAGCATAGAGCCCACAAGCGGCACAACGTTCTCGCCATCCTTGCTCAAAATACCCGCTATTCCACACATTTTCTTTTAACCAAACTTCAAAAGCCGAGTTTGCCTGGCAGGCAGTATGCTCGACTTGCTATAACTACTTACCAGTAATCATTTTTAAACATTTATTCGACAAAATCCAAAACTTTTAGCAGATCGGAATCCTGTATTATTTTGTCCGTCGCATTTGCTACCTGTTTGTCCTTTGGCATGAACGCAATGCCGACTTTTGCGCGCTGGATCATGCAAATGTCCGACTTTGTATCTCCCACCGCTAACGTGTTTTCTATCGATACATTGTAATGACGCGCAAATTTCTCAAGGTGGTAGCGCTTGCATACTGAAATCTTGCAAAAGCAATCTATCTTCTCCCATCCAAGCGGCATATCCACCTTGCCTGTTATTCTGCCGTCTTCAAATTGGAGCTCGTTTGCTGCTACGAAATCCAATTGCAGCTTCTCAGCCACCGAGCCTGCTGCAACAGTATAACTGTCACTTATTATGCCTATTTTGTATTCTCGCTCTCTTAACATTTTGATAGTGCGTTCGCAATTCTTGACAAGCGGAATGGACTCTATAGCCGATTCGATGTCCTTTTTTCCGAGACCTGCAAATAGTGCAGCTATCGCCTTTGTCTGCGCATGACCTGCCATCCCAGATGCCTGTATCGCTTTGACTCTGTCTGACAGGCCGACCCTGTCTGCAAGCGCAAAGACGAGCCGTCCATGTATGAGGGTGCCGTCCATGTCAAAAGCTGCGAGCTTCATCACTGGGTGTATGTGGTAGCCTTGCTTAGAACTTTTGCAAATTGCCGTATATCAATATCCTTGAAGGGCTCTATTTTTACAGGCGCAGGCGGCTCATGCTGCCCCTCGTCCACCATGCCTCTGCTGCGCAGGCTCTCCAATATTTTTTCGCGCAGTTTGGGCGGGCAGATCCTGCTGTGGTATATCGACCCCAATGATGCCACCACCATCTCCTTCAGATGCTCTTCGCCCTTGTCTTCGTGGAAATGGGGATTGCGAGTCTCTACCTGCATCACTTCTACGCCCTTGTCCATCGCGTCCTGATGCATGGTCGGGAGTATGCCGCCAAACTCTTCAAGCACGTCAATTATTTCGAATGGTTCGATAGAGTAGCCAGAAGAAAACGTCAAGAGCTCTGCAAGCTTGATCGACATGCAGTGCTCGCCCGAGTTGCCAGTGCGC
>JBFLWZ010000220.1:0-3038 GCA_040757615.1 Thermoproteota archaeon
TATCTTCTTTCCTGACATGCAGAAGCATCTCATCAACATGGTAAACTCCACTGACTTGAGAGGGTACGAAGCTATCTACGTATGGCTTGACGGTGCGGTTGAATTTCCTAATCCAGCGGCAAATGCTCGAATTGTCAATTTCAAAGTTGTATGCCTGCTTCAAGTGATCTTCTATCTTTCTGATTGAAATGCCCTTGAAGTACAGGTCTATCGCAGTGGTCATGATCCTAGCTGATGCTTTTGCATTTTCAAACGCTGGATTGAATGTGAATCTGTATTTGCAATCAAGGCAGACATAGCGTTGAATATCGCCAGCTTTCTTGTTATGCCTCATGCCGCTCTTTTTGTAATTCTCGCTGCCGCATCTCTGACAGACGATTTTACCGACCTTGGCAGCATCGATGATGCTTTGGTTAATTGGAGTCGGAAAAGTGTCCTGATATACGCGCTTTCGCAGCAGTTTTGAAAATATTACAGCGTGAATATGCTTACACAATGACTGCTGACCTGATAGCTTGCTCAGCCTGTAGGTAAAGTCTGGACATTCACATCTCCAACCGTTGATTATCTTGAAAACGGTGTACCACTTGCTCGCATCATTCTGTGATCTCACTTTGAAGGTCAGCTTGTTTAGTCGTTGGATTGAAACGTCTGACTCGTTTGCCTTTCCTATTGTGCTTGCCATTGCAAGACCTTTCATTTCACGTGCATTCTTGTATTCCATTGTATATCCATATGTATATGGGCATATATTTATAAACATATCTATGGATACCTATAGGTGTCCAAAAAATGCCAATGAAGAAAGTGATGTTAGCATTACCTGATGAGATGTACAAAGCACTAGAGAAAGAACGTAAGGAAAGATTGCTTGAAACTGTACCTGAAACGATAAGGGTAATACTGAGTGATTATTTAAGATCAAAAGCAAGTGGACAGTGAGCAAAAGCCTTCAGGTAAGCCAGAAGAGTACTATCAGAACAAGTACGGCTGGTATGCGACTAAGCTAATAGTATTGGTCATTGTTGCAGTTATTGGTTGGTATGCTTATCTCACGTACACTGGAGAATTCGATCATGAATATGAATATCCCGCACCTACCGCAGCGGGTGGTTTTATTACCGGCCTTCCCCCGGACACACCACCTGAATTGAATATCAGTGTTGTTTTCAACACAACATCACTTAGCGCACAAAATCCAATAACTGTGGAAGTCAGACTTTGGCCTACTGAGGATTTCAAGAGATACAAACCTGATCCTTGGGATGAACACTATCCCGATCACGAATACCTCGTATTTCCATATGCTTTGAAATATCCTTTAACCAAACTGGAAGGCGGGGATTATGAAGCAGCGGCAATACGAGTAAACAAGAGCGATAATCCAAGAGAGTTTTACGGAAAAGGACAGATAATTTATCCGTTTGAAGGTCGATACGGGTATCTTTTTGTCGGACAAACTGAAATGAATGAAAAGAGACAAGAAAATGGATTGACAAATTTTGATGCCGTCAACCTTACCAACAGAATCCATAATGCGACTTATTTCAATGTAGGAAGCAGCGATGAAGTTACCAATCTAAGAAATAACAATATTTTCCTAGCATTGACTCTGGTCTTTGTAGCCTTCGGTGTCGCACAATTTCACGGTTCTATTACTGCAGGGATGTTTTTGATCGGTAACGGTTGGTTAAAACTAGTCCGAATAATACGGCTAATGATATCAATAATAAGACAAATGAGATCAAGAAAAGATTCTCTCCAAAAGTAGTGATGAAATAAGGTTCTCTGTTGTCTCGGAATTGTTCAGGTCCGTAATGGTAAGGATTTGGATCAGTCAATGCACCAGCGAAGGCGATTGCAATTCCTATGAATGCAAATAATCCTGACAGGATGCTTGCAGCCAAAAGATACTCTCGTAACGCATTGATTTTCAGCCAACCTCACCTTAAACCCCTCCTGCTGCAAAAATGGGTTTTCCAACTCCCGCACCGCAGCAATAACTCCCGCGGTGCAGCGTCATTTTGGAGCTCCCGCTTTCGCAGCAGAACTCCAAATCCTAATATTTATATTAAGTTCATAAAACACCGTTATATTATGACATTTCTAGAAGTAAAGGATCTACACGTCAGCATCGACGGCAAGGAGATCCTCTCTGGACTCAATCTCAGCGTTGAAAAGGGAGAGGTCCATGCTATCATGGGCCCAAACGGTTCTGGCAAGAGCACGCTTGCAAATGCTATCCTCGGCCACCCCAAGTACAACCTGGAGTCTGGCGATATTCTGGTAAAGGGCGAGAGTATCATCAACCTCTCTACCGATCTTCGCGCAAGGAAGGGGCTTTTCCTGGGCTTCCAGTATCCGACCGAAATCTCGGGCGTGGGCTATAGCCATTTTTTGAGGAATGCCTACAACACTCTGGGCAAGGAAGACAAGAACCGAGAAGTTTTCCTCACGGTCCGCGAGTTCCACGAGTACGTCAAGAAGAACCTCGACGCTGTGGGGCTAGACAAGTCGTTCCTGAGCCGCTACCTGAATGAAGGCTTCTCAGGTGGAGAGAAAAAGCGCTCCGAAGTCATGCAGATGCTTGTGCTCAAGCCAAACATTGCGATACTGGACGAGCCGGACTCGGGGCTTGACATCGACGCAGTCAAGGCGGTCGCGGAAGCGATAAACAAACTGATAGAGACCGGCGCCGGTGTGATCGTGATCACGCACTATGCAAGGATTCTGCGTTACCTGAAAAAGCTCGACCACGTTCACGTGGTTGCAAAGGGCAAGATTATCAAGTCTGGCGGCAAAGAGCTGGCAGAAGAGCTGGAAGCAAAAGGCTACGGCTGGCTCGGGATAGAGGACAAGTAGTCACTTTTCCTCCAATATTTCCAAGAGCTGGTTCATGATCATCAGGTTGGCCTCGACGCCAAGTATCTTTTTGAGCGCGTCCTCCACCTGCTGCAGGCTGTAGGTGGCGGCCCTGCCGACGACCAGAGTGATACCGTAATTCTCAAGGTTGTAGCTCAGAGCTTCTGCAGCAGCGT
>JBFLWZ010000221.1:0-3015 GCA_040757615.1 Thermoproteota archaeon
AAAAAGACAAAACTGGCCGGTGGAAGATGATCCACCAGCATCTGTCAAAACTTGCGGGCTAATCGAACGATCCTGACTGGCTGACTGCCTTTAGGATCTTGGTCTCTTTTTGCTTTGGCTCTTTCTCCTTCTCCTTCAAAAAGATTCCATAGGCTTCCTTGCTGTCGGCGTTCTTGTGCACTATTGCGCGCACTGCCTTTATCATCGCCACAGGGTAGTTGGACTGCCAGATGTTCCTTCCCATGTCGACGCCTATCGCACCGTGTATCACTGAGTCGTGCGCCAGCTTTAGCGCATCCGGCTCAGGTAGTTTCTTTCCCCCTGCGATTATCAGCGGGACAGGACAGCCTTCGGCAACTTGCTCAAAGTTTTCGCAATAGTACGTCTTGACGATGTGCGCGCCCTGCTCTGCAGCGACCCTGCACGCAAGACCGAGGTAGCGAGCGTCGCGGCCCATTTCCTTGCCGACCGCAGTGACTGCCAGGACCGGTATTCCGTGCTTTTCGCCTTCGTCCACCAGCTTTGCAAGGTTTGCAAGCGTCTGGTGCTCGTACTTGCTTCCTACGAATATCGAAAGCGCAAGGCAGGCCGCGTTCAGCCTGATCGCCTCTTCAATCGAAACAGTGATGGTCTCCTTTGAAAGGTCCTCGCCAATGATGCTCGTGCCTCCGGATACGCGGAGGACTATGGGCACGTCTGTCGTAGGTTCAACTGATGTCCTCAAAACACCTCTTGTTAGCATGAGCGAATCTGCATAGGGCAGAAGCGGCGCGATCGTCCTTCTCGGGACTTCAAGACACTCTGTCGGGCCCAGAAAGTAGCCGTGGTCAACCGCGAGCATGAGGCAGCGGCCGTCTTCGGGGCGGATTATCCTGGATAGCCTGTTTTTCATTCCCCAGTCCATAATCGATCAAATCCAGACAGGCTATTTTTATTATTTAATCTTATTCATTCAGTGCGGGCAGCGTGAACGTAAACGTGGCGCCCCCGCCGGGGTTGTTCTCTGCCCACATCCTGCCGCCGTGCGCTTCAATCACGTTCTTTGAGACATAGAGGCCAAGCCCTGTGCCTGATTCAGACTTTGAAACAAACCTTGTGAACAGCTTGGGCATTATTTCCGGGTCTATGCCCCTGCCGGTATCCTTGATTGTGATCTTGGCGAAATCTTGCTCCTTGGCAAGCGTCACGTCGATCGTGCCTTCGTTTGTAAACTTGGCCGCGTTTCCGATCAGGTTGGCGAGCACCTCGTAGATCCTAGTCTTGTCGGCTTTCACGTACAGCGGCGGCACTGGTGCAAAGTTGATAGTTACCCGTTTTGAGAGCCCGGCCTTCGTGTCTCTGATCATGTTCAGGATCTTTTCGTTCATGTCAAACTTCTCCTTGTTCAGTACGAGCTTGTTACTCTCTATCCTTGTCACGTCAAGGATGTTTTGGGTCAATTTCTCGAGCCTTTTTGCGTTGCGCTCCAGCATCTCGACCTCTTCTTTTGATACTACCACTCCGCCTGCTTTTTCAGACTCTTGCCTGTTGCGCAAGAGCTCTGTCATGCCGAGCAACGGCTGTATGGGCGTCCTAAGCTCGTGCGCCGCGACGTTGATGAATTCGCGTTGCATCTTGTCGTGCTCGTCCAGTTGCTCGTTTGCCTTTTCGAGCTTTATGTTCGACTCTACCAGCGACTCATTTGTTTGCCTCAGCTCGCTTGTCTTTTCCTCGACCAGTCTGGTGAGCTTCTTGTTAGACGACAACATCATCAGGATCACAGCGCCGGCTATCGAGCCCACCGCGATGATAAAGATGGTGTTGAGCGTCCTCTGGCTGTCAATGATTGGGGTTACCTCTTCTTCAAAGGTGTGGACTGTGGTGATGTAGAGCATCGCAAAGTCGATGCCATCTAGCTGCACACTCTGGTGTGCAAGTGTGAAGCTAACATCCTCGCCGCTGATGTCCTCAACCCCTGTTTCCCCCTGCAAAGAACGCTGCAAAAAGTCGACAACCTGCTGCCTTAGGTCTTCTGGCAGCTGCGACTGGTACTCCACAGTAAACACGTTCATGCCGATCTGCGATTCGTTTGAGGCATAGTATATCACGCCTGTGTGGTCCACAAGCCCGGTGGTGCTCTGGAAGTCGGGAGATATCTTTGATTGGAGAAACCTGCCGACGTTGATCGGCTGGACAGACGCGACGATCGCGCCTTCAAATTCGCTATTCTCGCTCAATACTGGCTGAGAAATAAAGAACCGAGGGCTGCCGTCTAATGAAACTAAAACGCTCGTGATGTAGGGCTCTAGTGTCTGCCTCGGAACCTGAAAGTACGGCCGGTCGCTCCTGTCTGCTCCAAGAAATTGCTGATACAGCGTGGCATTTGTAAAGGAGCTTGACCATACAAGCCTGCCTTCGTTGTCCAGCCACAGGTAGCTGTCCGTCATATCGCCGGTCGATTCCTGGACTGCTTCTATCGTCAAGCGGGCGCGGGGCACATCCTGGGCATGGACGGACGAAGAGTTGGCAATGATCTTTAGGTTTGTCATTACAGACTCCATTCTGACCTTCAGTATCTCTGAAAGGTCGTGGGTCTCTATCCTAGAGTTTTCATGGACTGCCTCAAGCGCATTCCTTTCGATTGCACTGGCCACATAGCTTGAATAGGAATATGATGCAACAGCCATTGAAACGACTGCAGCAAAGACGATCAGGATGACAAGAACATCCGTCCGGGTCAGCGCGCTTTTACGAGCCACGGTTCGATCAACACGTGACATATGCTTGACATTATTATTTTTTCAATGCTGCGTCCCATCGTAGATTCTTCTATGCTCCGGTTGCAGTGCACTGCGCTGTATCCTTCACGTTATAGTCCAAAGCAGTGAAGTTGTACTGAAACTAGTTGCAGAGGGACATGCATTCGCCACAGGCCACCAAAGCGAGCTGGCGTCAACGTCGGCCGGTATGAAAGCGTACAGAAGCGCTGCAACGTGTAGGAAGTTTTCATCGAATGGGGCAGGATAATCTGCCCTT
>JBFLWZ010000222.1:0-3004 GCA_040757615.1 Thermoproteota archaeon
AAATTCCCAAAAAGAAGGGGGACATTCCTGCGACAATCCGGCTGACTGGCGACCCCCAGTGCGAAGAGATGGTCAGACAAGCGTTCTCCGGGCTGCTGACGAACGCTTCGTACTACTACACGTTTGTCCAGAACTATCTGCAGCGTATCCATTATTCCGGTGAAGACACCACAAGCTATGCAAACTTTGGGATTTATGACGGCAATGATACAGCTGTTCTCCACCTGGATGCTTATACCAACATCACTGCAAATGGTCAGGATCCCGGCTTCCTTGCCGGAACGCTTGTGCACGAAGCTGTGCACTCCAAGCAGGCAAAAGAGCTGACGCTCAAGCCAGAAGACTGGGAACCGCAGGCTCACTTCACTGGAGGGCAGGCAAGCTGCATGGTGTGGAACATGGGAGATATGGACTGCATTGCGTTCTTCCGGGACAACTAAGACTGGGGGCACCTGTACATTGGGCCAGAAACATTGTAATGATAACTAGATGGTAAACGTCAAGCTGATACACATAACTGCGCAGTATGGAGCGGTCTTTTTTATGACAATCTTCTGTACATCCAAATTTTTCCTTCAGAATTTGCTTTCTTTGTCTGATGGAACATGCACTTTTCTTCATAATATGCCGTCTTGGTCTTGATAGTGTGCAAGACAATGTACCTGCAGGCAACTTTCTTGCCTATTTCCTGCGCCAGACCAGTACAGAACTGGCAAATCTAATATCCTATGTCCCTGCCTCTTTCCTTTTTGTCAACGCCCATTCTTCCAAGCAAGACTGAAGGGTAGGAAACTATTGGCACTTCACTTACGTGTTCATCATCGAGCAGCTGTCTTGTTTGAATTGCAAACATTGACGCTGTAAAAAGTATGCCACAATATGGCCTTCGTACCTTACTGTCCAGATGCTCGTCAAATTATTTTGGAGGTAGTCACTGAACTTGTTCTTGATAAAATCGTCGATACCAAGCGGGTCAGTGCCATCCTCTTCAGTAAAATCAAGGGCAGAAAAGTTGTCACTGGTGGTGAATAACTCAAAGGACAACTTGTCAGGATCTACCTTCATCAGACTCGGCAGTGTTTTTTGTAAAAGTCGTGGGCCTTCTTAAGTGATGCCTTTTCCTCCAGAGTCAACTCTCTAGAATTATATTTCTGGAACTCGTCAGCATCCTTGCCCTCCAATACGGGAACCTTCGTCTCTGGAGAAGTAGTGGTGGACATTTCCTTTATCCAGATATAGTTTCCAGAAATTATTATTATAAGGTTTGCGCAACTTTCAACCAGTTGACAGCGGTTTTCCGCCAAGTTTCCAACTTTTGACGCTCAGTTTCCATAGGTTTGATGCGAGTTGCAGCTATTTTTCCAAAATTGGTCAACGCTTTCCATCAGCCGCAACCTGAGGTCCGTCATTTTTCCACAGTTCTGTGGATAGTTTCAGCAGGCTTTACACGTTTTTCCATGATTTTGTAGCCTATGGAAAGTCAGTCAGTCAGAGACCGTCAAGCGGCTAGACTTGCCAACTAACTAACTGACTGACTGACCTGCCATAGATGATCGTATGACTTTTGTGCGTTAGTTATGCTGCCCGGACAGGCGGACAGCGGACAAAATTCCCTATTTTCCCTTTTTCCCTCTATCCGTCCGATAAAATCATGCTCACAGTAGTTTTGAGCTTAATTCATCCCATTTTTAATGGGAATGATTAAGCTCAAAACCAAGGATAGTATTTTCCAAGAACGAACGAACAAACAGACTGTTACATTACTGACAGAGATGTGTGTACGTTCTGTTACTTGTAACGATAGTAGTATTCTACATATCTACCAGAGTTGCAGATTCAAAAAATACACTGAAAAAGAAAAAAGGCGAAGCCCTCACTGGATGAGGGCCGTCAAATGGAGCGCTATCTCTAGCAATGCTAAGCATAGTCTCCCATGCGCTGTTTTTCTGGTTTCTTGCGATACTGTCTGGCGTACCAAGACCATCGTGGCCTTGACTGCCAACAGCCTGAGTGCTTCGGATATTATTTGATCCTCGGTCACTCAAGAAAATTAAGGAAAAATAGGATCTCCTAGATTTGGGCTTGTTTTGGCAAAAGGAGCAATATTTTGACCGTTTGAATTTGCCAACCTTCTATGAAAGTGCGGCTGGAACAAGCTTCGCCGGGCTCGTTCGCCTTTATACCCCGTCTTCGCTAATGAAGAAAACCGTAATCCTTTTAGGAGATGTAAATTTTAGGTAGTTCGATGTCTGCCTTACTCAAAGACAGAGTCTGGACAATGTTATCTGAAGTTGCCAAGAGGGGCGTATACCCGCTGCACGGAAACAAGCTGGGCATTTACAGGATCCCGATTGAAATTACTGAAAAATCCGAGATATCGAGCATCATGAACGACCTCCGCAGCTCGGGATTCAAGATGGACACCCATGCAGATAGAATCTATGTCACCCACAAGTGGACCGAAAAGGGCAACGACCCGATCACCGGAGAGGATCTCTCGGCAGACTTGAACATCATGGTCGAAATCGTGACAGGCGAAGTTGTCGATCTCATTTACCAGATAAGGCAGCTCGAATATTTCGGCGATCCATACTGGATAAAGAACTACCGCCAAAAGGCAGACCAGAATGCCAAGATGGTCATTGATACTATTATAAGAAATACCAAGATAGGTGACAAGTTGCTCGCCCACTGGCAAAAGGCGGAAAAGCTGACGATGGAACAGGCGCTCAAAAAGCTGGAGGAGCTTACGCCACTTGCCAAGAACCCGAAGGTTCGCAGCGCAACTGCTCCGCCACCGGCGGCAGCATCTGCAGCGCCCAAGCCCGCGGCAGCTCCACAGATGCCGCCACCAACAGCGCCAGCAGCAGGCGGCGCCGGCCCTACCACTGTTTCCCTATCCGGCACCGGCACCAGCTATGGCAAGGTGGACGGCCCAATCGACCCGAAATTCAAGGAAAAGAGGCAACCTGTGGGGACATTCCAAGGCATCAAGGTGTGGGGT
>JBFLWZ010000223.1:0-2999 GCA_040757615.1 Thermoproteota archaeon
CGCATGCAAGAGCTCCACTTGCAAACATGGCGACAAATGCGTACGACCCATCGAGGCGCTTCACCGTTTCGAGCATTGCCGTCCTGACATCCTTGCTTGCATTGTAATGATCTTCAAGCAAATGAGCAATGACTTCGGTGTCGGTCTCGCTCTGGAACCTGTGGCCCTTTTTCAAAAGCTCCTGCTTTAGTGGCAGGTAGTTTTCGATGATGCCGTTGTGCACCACCGCTATGTCGTTTGTACAGCAGGGGTGCGGGTGGGCGTTGTAGTCGGTGACTCCCCCATGGGTGGCCCATCTCGTATGGCCAATGCCAATAGAGCCCTCCATTCCAGCAAGGTTGAGAGTGCTGTTCACTTGGTTGACCTTGCCGATTCCCTTTCTGACTGAAATCTTGTTAGTAGACAAGGTGGCGACCCCTACGCTGTCATATCCCCTGTATTCCATCCTCTTGAGGCTTTCAACCAGTGCAGGTGCTACACCATTCTTGCCAATTATTCCAATGATAGAACACATTCACTGATTGACCGGATGGTGGACTTTTATCGATTGAGTAGTTGTACTCTGGCTTCTTTTTACTGAAAAATCAAAAGTCATTTTCTGAACATCGCGTCAAGAGTAAGATTCTTCGATGCACAAAATGTAGTGCAACTCCAGAACCAATTTTTCTTAGATTTGAACCTAAAACGGAATAGTCCGATTTTTGCTTCGGGGTTATTACATCCGGATATTTGGTTAGTGTGTATTGTCAGATCATTTAGGACAGGAGGAGCAATGCTCATCATGTGGAAGCACTCCCATAACTGACAGTTTTACAGGAGAAATAGTGTGCAGCTCATGCGGGGTAGTGCTCAAAGAGAGGGTCGAGACTCTGTCTCCGGAGTGGAGGTCGTTCTCTCCGGCAGATGACAGGGCAAGGGGCGGATTCCCATCTTCGCTTCTCATACACGACACGGGGCTTTCCACTTACATTGGGAATGCAGTGGCACCCGCGCAAGATCAAGAGTCAGAGCCGCAGGAAAAAAAAGACTCTGTCTATGTGCACAGGGCGTCGCGCCCCATCCCGGTCAACCGCCTGCGCAAGCTCAATGCCATGTCTGTTTCAAGCGCCCCTGTGTCTAGAAACCTCAAAAAGGCCACGTGGGAGATCAATCGGGTCTGTGGAGGCCTTGGGCTTGCATGGCAGGTGGCAGAGAGGTCAGCGTATTTTTACAGAAAGGCCCTGCAAAAGAGCCTGATAAAGGGCAGGTCGATTTCTGGCTTTGTTTCCGCGTCGGTCTACCTTGCATGCAAGGAGAGGATGATACCCCGCACTATGGACGAGGTATGTAGGGCAGCAGGAGTCGACAGGCCATTTGCTACCCACTGCTACAAGATCCTGATAGGAGAAATGCGCATCGAGCCGCCTATCACGGACCCGTTCAGGAACATCGCCAAGATTTCTGCCAAGGCGGGGATCGAAGAAAGGGTGTCAAGGAGGGCAATGGAAATTCTTTCGTTGGTTTCCAGCCACACTGCGATAACAGGCAAGAACCCGCTCGTGCTAGCCGCTGCAGCCTTGTACCTTGCTACAGCGGAGAACAAGTTGGGTATTGCCAAGACGGTCATTGCAGATGCAGCCGAAGTAAGCACCATTTCGCTCCGCAAGAGGCTTGCGGACATTACGTACGCACTTGAAGACGTCAGTCAGGAATAAACCGGCGCGAGCCAGAAGTAACACGGTAAGGAGCATCAGGGCGGGCAGTAATGGCAGCATCTTTATGCGATCTTCCAATGCATGCACATAATGCCGCAACGCAGAACCATGCTTTTAACAGCTATACTACGGGGCAGCCTGCAGAAGCCATTAGGCTCCTCCTCATCTGGAGCTCAAGTAGGCCTCCAAGTGGGCCATGCTGAAACATCGCATTTGCTACCTCCTGTTGGTAGCCTTGGCAGTTGGCGAATATGTCAGTGCCAAGCTTGGCTGCAACCAAATTATCGTAATAGGCGGAAATCCTTGCATCTTCCTGCAGTCCAACCTGCCTTGTTTGTGAGCCGTCGTCCCAGTTTTTAAAGTCGTAATATTCATTGCTTGACGCCTCTATTGAATACTGGCCTAACGGGAGTCGCAGGCTCAATGGTGTAAAGCCCTCATCCACCTTGCCATCATCACTACCCCGGACCATCACATGCATTCCCTTGATAGCATTGCCAAGGTTGTCATAGCTCTCGATTCGCAGGTTCGCATGCTCGCTCTTGTAGATCGCCACGAGCTCGGCGTCTCCGGCCAACGACACCTTGTGGTACGGGGATGTTTCGCCGTCCTGCCATCTTGAAAAGGCAAAGCTCTGGTAGCTCCCTGCGCCAACACTGTAATCGCCGTCAGGCAGCAGGAACCTAGTTGGGCTAAAGCCTGTTATCACTACCCTATCGTCCTTTTTCACTTCTATCCACAGCCCCTTTATCTCGCTGCCCTCAGAATCAACCGTTTTCACCCACAGCTCGCGCAGGGCCGTGCCAGATGACTCATAGTCTTCAAGCGCCTTCTGATAGTCCTCGAACCAAGGTGCAAGCGCGGTGTATGTGTTGGTAGAATAATGGTAACCGATGCCTCCCTGCCAAGCATCTATCGTGTCCCGAAGAGCTGCCTCTCCATCCACCTTGTAGCCCATCACGTTTTCAATGTCGTTGCTTGAAATCCCCATAAAGCGTGTCGCAGGGTATGCAGAGAACCAGTCGATTTGGGATGCAAGGCGCCACTGGTGCTCGAACGAAACGATGTCGCTCACCGTCATGACCTTTTCATTGACCAATATGCTGCCAGGGTTGGCGATGACGATCCTGTCGCTTCCAGATGACTTGACATAGTCATAGATCTCTTTGTAGTGGTCAACTTGCCTGTCAGAATGAAGCATGGCGACTTCGTCGAGGAACACTCCATCTGCATCAGCGTCAAGACCTGTCTTGATCTCTTTTAGAACGTCGTCAAGGTTTCTGTTGCCGTTGCCGGTGGCAACAT
>JBFLWZ010000224.1:0-2973 GCA_040757615.1 Thermoproteota archaeon
TGTTGAATCGTAGCCATGTTTCTTACTTGCTTTTTTGATATAAAACAGGTAAGGTAGAATTTTCGGTACACTGTTTACTTTTTTTGACTTTCTGTATAGCAAATATACTGGATTAATAAATAAAGCAGCACTTGGTCCCGAGGGTAAGTTCGGCTTTAAAAGCAGTAGACCTGAGGCAGGAGCCTCCGCCATTGATAATAGGCGAGCGCCTCAACACCCAGGGGTCTAAAAGGGCCAAGGAGCTGGTGCTGAATAACGACTTTGACGGGCTGGTCGACCTTGCCAAGGCGCAAGTGGAAGACGGAGCGCATTGCCTTGACGTGTGCGTTGCGACCACTGAAAGGTCTGACGAGCTAGAGTTTATGACGAAACTGGTCAAGCGCATCAGCCTAGAGATAGACGCCCCTTTGGTTATAGACTCGACAGACCCAAAGGTAGTAGAAGCTGCAATAAGGCAGATACCGGGCAGGCCTATAATCAACTCGATAAACCTGGAAGGCGACGGGTCGCGCTTTCACGCGCTAGCGCCGCTGATGGCCAAGTATGGTCTGCCTGCCATTGCGATGTGCATCGGGCCAAAGGGGATGGCCAAGACGGCGCGGGAAAAGGTGGAAACGGCGCAGCTGCTTTACGACACCGGCAAAAAGTACGGACTGCAAGGCTGGCAGTTCATATTTGACGTCCTGACATTCACGCTAGCGACGGGAGAGGCCGAGTTTGCCGACTCCGCAAAGAACACCCTTGAAGGGATCAGGTTGGTCAAGGAAAAGTTCCCGGAATCGTTCACCACGCTTGGCCTGAGCAACGTGAGCTTTGGGCTTCCGGCAAACGCAAGGAAGGTGGTAAACTCGGTATTCCTCTTCCACGCGCTAAAGGCCGGGCTTGACACAGTCATAATCAACGCACGTGACATCATACCTTACCCAGAGATCGATGGGCAGCAGAAAAAGCTGGCCGAAGATCTGATATTCAACAGGCACCAAAACGCGCTTGCAGAACTAATCGCCCATTTCGAGGGAGCCAAGGCAGTCGCCACCGGGCCGACCACGAGGGTGGCGGTTGACCCGAGCTGGCCAGCTGACAAGCGCAGCTACTTTAGGATTGTCAACCGGTTAAAAGAAGGGATAGAAGACGATGTCGTGCAGGCCATAGCCGACCGCGCCAAGGGTGCCAAGGTGGAAAAGAGGGACGGCCGGCTTGTATTGCAAGGGCTTACAAAAGAGGCTGCGCACCAAGCGGCGGTTGAGACGCTCAACGAAGTCCTGCTCCCTGCCATGAAAGAAGTGGGAGACAAGTTTGGCACCGGCGAGCTTATACTGCCGTTTGTGCTCAAGTCTGCCGAATGCATGAAGGCTGCAGTCGCAGAGCTTGAAAAGTACCTGATCAAGCAGGAAGGAGTTAGCAAGGGCAAGCTGGTGCTCTGCACTGTGTATGGCGATGTGCACGACATCGGCAAGAACCTTGTAAAGACAATTTTCGTAAATAACGGATACACTGTCTATGACCTTGGCAAGCAGGTGCCGATGCAAAAAATACTGGAAAAGATAGAAGAGGTCAAGGCCGACGCAGTAGGGCTATCTGCGCTGCTTGTGTCCACTTCAAAGCAGATGCAGTATTTCGTCGAACATGCGCGGCAGAACAACATGGCCGTGCCGGTGCTCTGTGGAGGTGCCGCCATCAACAGCAGCTACATCAACAGGATAGCAAAGGAAGGAGGCATATACACGCCAGGGGCATTCTACTGCAAGACCGCTTTTGATGGCCTGAAGGTGATGAACAAGCTGATGTCGCCAGAGCGCAAGCAGTTTGTCAGCGACTGGCAGCAAAAGCTGGAAAAGTGGGATGAAAAGCAGGCGGCTGTGGTAGACCAGTCACAGCTTCCGCATAGCGGCATCAAGGCAGTGGAGCCGCCGATCCCGCCCCACCTCAACAGGCCGATAAGGATCGAACCATCGCAAGTGAACCTTGAAGAGGTCTGGAAATATCTCAACAAAAAGTCGCTATTTGTTCTCCAATGGGGAATGAGGGGCAAGGGGGCTTCAGACCAAGACCCAGAGGAACTGTTCCAGCAATGGAAAGAGCGCGTAATAAAGGATAAACTGTTTGAACCCCGCGCAGTCTATGGCTACTACAGGTGCCACAACCTTACTCCAAATCAGGGCGGAGCAGGCAGGCTCGCAGTCGACCTGCCAGATGGAAGGCAGGTAGTATTTGAGTTTCCGCGCTCGTCTAAAGAAAAACACCTGTGCCTTGCAGACTATTTCGACAAGGACGATGTTGTAGCGTTCCAGTCCGTGACTGCAGGAAGCAAGGTGACAGAGGTCATTGACAGGTGGAACAAGCAAGACAAGTATACCGACACCTACTATTTGCACGGGCTTGCAGTAGAAACAGCCGAAGCGATGGCCGAGTGGGTCAACGCCAAGATCCGGTATGAGCTCAAGATCGGGCCAAAGAGGGGGCTCCGCTACAGCTGGGGCTACCCGAGCTGCCCAGACATCTCGCAGCATCATCTAGTGTGGCAGATACTTGACCCGGCAAAGTCCGGCATGACTCTTACGGAGTCGGGGCAGATAGTGCCAGATCAGTCGACGGCTGCAATAGTCGTGCACCATCCAGAAGCCGAATATTTCGTCCTATAGGTAAGGCACAAGCAACCAACGCACCAGAAAATTACTGTCATTCTTAAGTATCTGGCAATGCAATCAAAAATGATGGAATCTGCAAGCGAAGTGGTCAAGAGCGAGCTCTTGAGCTGGCCAGGGGTGACGGTGCATGATCATCGCTTTGGAGGGCTTGAATTTCGCGTAAACGGGAGGGAAATGGGCCACATACACGGAAACGAGCTGGCAGACTTGCCGTTTCCAAAAGATGTGGGCAAAAAGCTCATTTCCAATGGCAAGGTCTCGCCACATCACTTTATCCCGGAATCTGGGTGGGTAAGCTTTTACATCAATGGGCTTGCCGACATAC
>JBFLWZ010000225.1:0-2968 GCA_040757615.1 Thermoproteota archaeon
AATGGAAAAAGAAAGTCAAAACCAAGTGGGCGAACTTGGTGCTATCTTGACGATATGACGGCTGACAAACTCAGGCATCAATTCGATCTCAAATAACTTGATCAGACCAAATACTGGTAATCTATAGCGCCATCCGCGTTAAGATCGGCTACGCGTATTTACTACACCTGAGTAGTGATATTTCACTACGGCTAGAAGCCGAAGTCGTCACTCTGCTCTACATATTCAGGATAGTCACGGTGAACTCTATCCAATAGATCGACATATGGCATATCACCATATTCGTCATACACTTGGTCTACAGATGTTGTATCTGATTTGCTTATGATGTTTCTTTGCAACGAAAAGTCAAGGAACTCCTTACCTTTGTCGGTGAGATTATAGATTACTACCTCATTTCCTGATGGTGTAAAATCCCTATCTTGCAAAACAAGTCCCATTCCGATCAAGTCCTCCATTATGGAATTCAAGTGGTAGGACAACGGTCCAAATGGCGCTTTGTCAAAATTGTAATTCACCTTATCCTTTAGTGCTTTCTGTGACAGGAAAATTAGCTTTTGGAGTCGGGTTCTTCCTCTGAGGCTATCCTTTGATAGATGAATCAAATATAATGGAAGAATCAATTCTTCTTGTGGCGTTATGTTTGTCATCCTTTATCCTCCTTGCCTAACGCACGGGCCTCTTCTATATCAGCTAAATCTGTAAACACTATCATAAGTGATTTCTTACGCTCATCTATCTTGGATTGAACTATCTGCATGATTTCATGAATGCTTCTAAGCTCAAATAGCTCCTTTGCATGTCTGCCTCTTTTCTTGCTTTTTTCATGAACTACCTTAACAAGTCCCATCGCAATCAGATTCCTGATGGATTTGTCGATATTTTTCTCAGAAATCCGACGAGCTGATCCTTTGCTAGTGACCCCGCCGATCCCATTTGCGACCTGATTGGCATGAAGAGCCTTGTAGGTATCGTGTGATGAATGAGCTGGTGCAGGACCATAGACGCGATTATCAAAGAGATAAAAGAAGACTTGAACGTCAATTTCTGAAATGCCAAGATCTTGCATGAGCGCACCAAGGTGTTTCCTGACAAAGCCATTAATCCTCCTGTTTGAAGCGGTAACAGTAGTTTCCATCTGTGCCACTATGCCATGATTTTATTGAGGAGCTAACAGCCATTGCTAAAATAAAACTATGTCGAAATATAGCTATATTTTTCTCCGTTTGGAGATAATTCCCGCACAAATTAAAAATAGACAAGGCTAATTTTGCGCCGGGCGGCGAAAAAATTCTTTATCTGATCGGGCTGCCAGGCATACAGGCAGCAATGGACGATATCAAGCAAAGTCCAACAATCGCAGCTGCCACAGATGACGCAGTGATTGCAAAAGCAACTAACGTAAAGGAAATCCGTGACGTACTGTCGATAAAGAATGAAGCAATAGACGATCCGGTCCACTATACAAACTGGCGAGCGCTCGTAGGCTTTATTCCAGAACAACAAGCTCTGCAGTATATTCAGAGCGAGGCTATCAAGACCGATGCCGGCAAGCAATACTGGCTATCAAGAATCAAGAAGGCAAACGATGTTGTTAGGAACATTTCTAACAGGGCAAACATGTCGCCCGAAATCAGAGAGCTAGATCGGCGATTCGAAAGTAGGCTGGAGAAACTAAAATCAGAACCTCTTTTTGCAGAGTATTTGATTGGACAAACATCCCATCGGTTTGCACTTGTCGAGCTGGCAAAGTTACACTGTTTCCAGCAGCATCTGAACACAGAGTTCGTTGACAGCCTAGTTGATCAGGCTCCATCTCCTGATGATCTGGATGCGACTGTCAAGTTCTGCTTGCCTCTGAAAGACGAAAAGTCAAAGACCCCTGTCTTGAAGGCGTTCAACTCTAACAGCAACACATACGCATACATTTCTGACAATCTTGACATGAGAATACTCGGCACAGCAGAAGGCGAGGACACTGCCACCGGTCGCAAGTTCGCAGGATTTCAATATGGCTTTGGGCTACCAGCATTGTCTGTTGTTAATTACAAGGGCCTTTATCTCCTGAAAAATGGCTACCACCGGGCATTTGCACTATACAAAAAGGGTCACAAGTTCGCCCCTTGCCTACTTGTTTCGATAGAGTCCTATGAGCACACTGGCGCTCAAAGGCCAGGATTCTTTCCAATCGACCTGATAATGTCCGATAAAAGTCCAATTTTGTCAGATTTTGACACTGACGCAGCGCTATTGGTTCCACGCAGACGCATGAAAATGATGATTACCATGCATGCAGAGGCAGTGGTGGTGCCTGTCTAATAGGTGAAGTGTGATACGCATGAGTAGATTTGATCTTGATGTTGGCTTTGATATCGGCATTAAGGGTAGACTCATACTATTCGGCTTTGTGCTAATGGCGGCAGCTGCCATAGGTGACGCGGTGGTTGCGCCAGATACCTTCAGTGTTCTTTTTGCGGTTGGAGCTATAGCTGCGGTCGTCGGAGTCATTTTGATTATCGTCAGAGGTTATGACTGATGGGCATTACATTGTATGGGTTCTTGGCATCTTTGGTCGTAACGATAGGCTCGTTCTTGTATCTCCTGCTTGGAAAGCCGACTACAATCCCTGTTGAGGCAATCCTTCTTGGTGGATGTAGTCTTGCGTCAACACTGATTATTGGCAGCAGGCAATTCCGACGATGGTATTACGGTTAGTAGAGATGGATCAGAAACCTTAAGTTCCTGAAATTTTCTTCAACTTCATGTTGAGTGAGAATAAGCTATCTCGCAAGGTCCTTCCATACTATGGAAGGTCTAGAGAGCAGAAAAGTGCATTTATTGAAGATTCTGACTTCAATGCACTCGGCCTAAATCAACAACAGGAGGGCTGCCTATTGATAACTGGCAAACGCAAGGCGTCCGCCTGGGCGTTATTGACGTATCAGCGCAGTTCCACCCCGAATGGAAT
>JBFLWZ010000226.1:0-2899 GCA_040757615.1 Thermoproteota archaeon
GCCGTTCACCTATGCGAGCCTTGAGAAGGCGGTTGCGCCCGGCCAGCTCACAATAAGGCAGATGAGAAAGCTGTATGATCGTATGAAAGTGTAGTCAGTCCAGACACGCCTAGCCTTTTATCTGATGTTGCACCATTCTGGTGCAGGGTGTACGCCTTCCGTCATATCCCTTTGGTAGACCAGACCATTCAGATCGGGGGCTACATCCTTTCTCACGTCTCGTTTCTTTGAGGTTATATATGGCAGACGCAGATATTCGCGTCTAGGCAAATGCAAGGCTCGACAAAGACATACTGCATCATAGGCGATCCGATCCAGCATTCGCTCTCCCCGGGGATGCAGAATGCTGCGTTTGCCGAGCTCGGACTCAACTGCACGTACATTGCCTTTCGAGTCCCAGCAAACGAATTGAAGGAATCGATCGAATCGTTGCGAAGCATAAACATTGCAGGGTTCAACGTGACCGTACCCCACAAGGTCCAAGTAATGAAGTACCTTGACGAGCTGGATCCTTCTGCAAAAAAGGCAGCTGCGGTGAACACGGTCAACAACATTGAAGGAATATTCAGGGGCTACAATACTGATATCGACGGCTTTATCGAGCCGCTGCGCAGACACAAAGTGGATTTTCATAATATGCAGGTGCTGCTGCTTGGAGCAGGTGGCGCAGCCCGCGCAATCGTGGCCGCGCTTGCTCAGGAGAAAGGCATAGCAAAAGTGATTATCGCAAACCGCGACATGCAAAGAGCAGTCGAGCTTGCCAAGATCGGGTCGGACCTTGGGCTGAAATGCGAAACCCTGCCACTTGCGCAGGCATCGGATGTGTCGCCGGAATGTGATTTAATAGTCAACGCGACGACCCTCGGTCTGAACAACGAGCCAAGTCCGATAGATCACGAACATATCAAGAAAGGCAGCATAGTCTATGACATCGTCTACCGGCCAATAGTCACGGATCTGATCGAAAACGCCAAATATGCACAGGCGACCGTTGTATACGGCTACGAAATGCTAATCGAGCAGGGCGCAAAGGCATTTGAGATATGGACTGGCCTGCCGGCTCCGCGTGAAGCGATGAAAAAGAATCTCCTTGGGGTCTTTGGGGAGCCGGTATGAGAAAGGCAAGGGCGACGATGCACGGGGCAGTATCTATAGTGAACGCCATTGCTACGGGCAACGGCTCGTCGCTGGGCATTTCGCTCAAAGTAATTGCAGAAGTGGAGCTGAGTCGCGGCAGGGGAGTAAGGTTCCTGACGGGCAAGAACGAAGACCGGCTCGTCAACAACATCGTGCGCAATACGATGCCAAAAGAAATGATCGACAACAACCAGATCATAATAAGAGTCAAGTCGGAAATCCCGATAGGCTATGGGCTAAAGAGCTCCAGCGCAGTTTCAAACGCAGTCGCGCTCGCATGCAGCGGGCTTGCAAGGGAAGACATCGATGACTATGCGGTACTTGATGCGGCAGTCCGTGCATCCTTAGACGCCAAGGTGTCGATAACCGGAGCGTACGATGACGCTACCGCCTGCTACTTTGGCGGCTTTACCGTAACTGACAACTATGCAAGGCGCCTCATCCGTAGGGAAGAAGCACCCGAGAACGTCTACGCGATCATTTTCCTTCCGCGGAACACTCCAAGGGGTGACGTGCGCAAGCTGAGCAACCTGTCTGACCTGTTCACCGACGCTTTCAAGCTGGCCGAAGCCGGAGAGTACTGGAAGGCCATGAAGCTCAATGGTGTGCTTGCTTCCGCAGCTCTGTCTTCTAGGTATGCGCCGATAATGGTCATGCTGGAGCGTGGCGCGCTAGCGGCTGGCATATCGGGCAATGGACCATCGATGGCAGCAGTGGCGTACGAGGATGAGATAGACGAGATAAAGTCGGCGCTGTCAAAGTTTGAAGGGAGGATAATAATTTCTAAAGTTAATAACCAGAAGGCAAGTGTGGAGATAGTGAATGGTTAGCATACTGGTCAGAAAATCCAAAATAGCTGGAAATATCAGGTGCCCATCCAGCAAGAGCTACAGCCACCGGGCGATTGCGATAGCGTCGCTTGCAGAAAGCAAGTCGACAATAAGCAATGCGCTGCTGGCCCGCGACACCCTTGCTACTCTTGCAGGCTGCCGCGCCCTCGGTGCAGACATAAAGCATGAAGGCACCACAGTGCAGGTAAAAGGGCTACACTCTTTTGAGCCGCCAGAAAACGTGATCAATGCAGAGAATTCCGGCACCACCATCAGGATAATGACTGCCATGTCAGGCCTCGTAAAGACGGGATATGCGGTGCTGACTGGGGATGAGAGCCTGCGCAAGCGGCCGATGCAGCCCATACTGGACGCGCTTGGCCAGCTCGGAGTCGAGGCCTATTCCACAAAAGGGAACGGCACTCCTCCGCTTGTGGTAAGGGGTGGTGGCATCCGGGGCGGCACGACCGTGGTGGACGGCAGCGTTTCAAGCCAGTTTATTTCCGGGCTACTTATCGCCGGCATTTATGCTGATTCTGAAATTATCATGAGGATCAAGGGCAACCTCGTTTCAAAGCCGTACGTCAGCGCGACACTTGCAACAATGAAGCAGTTTGGCGTAACAATAGACCACAGCTCCGACATGCTGGAATATGAAATCAAGAATGCAGAATACCGCGGGGCAAAGTTTGACGTGCCAAGCGACTTTTCAACGGCAGCCCTTATAATGGCAGCGGGCGCGCTCGTCGGAGACAAGCTAAAGATCAAAGGTCTCAACTTTTCGCTGCCCCAGGCAGATTCGCAGATAGTCGACATCTTGAAGCAGATGGGCTGCACGATAAAGGTGGACAAGAAAAAGGGCGAAGTGGTTGTCGAGGGAGCAGAGGAGCTGGACGGTGGCGACTTTAACTTGGGAGACATGCCGGACCTGC
>JBFLWZ010000227.1:0-2896 GCA_040757615.1 Thermoproteota archaeon
AGCTCTGACGACGTTCATTGGTCCCATGCTTGTAAAGCTTGGGAGCAGGGTCGTCGCAGTCTACGAGTAATCAGACGCCTACTTCTGGGAACGAAGACTGCTTGATTCCAAGCTCGCTCTGCAGTGTCTTGATCTTTCTTGCGTACTCTGTCATCTTGGCTTTGTCGCTCTGCACCTTGGCGATCTTGTAGCCCTTCCAAGCCTTCTTCAAAGCACCCCATGTTTGGCCGGTTGTGAACTTGCCCCGAGCACTCATGCTGAAAGCAATTACGAATACTGAGATATAATATTTGTTGTCTCAAGCTATAGTCGATACTTTGCGTTAATACTTGACGAAAATAAAAAGAAGAAAAAGGGAGGATTCCCTAACCGGTTACGTATGCTCTTTCGCCGTGCTGTGCAAGGTCGAGGCCTATCTCTTCTTCCTTTGGAGTGACCCTTATGCCTCCAGGCCACACTACATCCATTATCTTGATAATGATTGCAGTGATGCCCATTGCCCACGCAAGCGCTGCGAATGCGCCGACCGAATTTTCATACAGCTGTGCAGGGTTGCCAAAGGCAATGCCGTTGTCTCCCCACGAGGTGAACCTCTTTTCTGCAAACACACCTGTCAGGATAGCTCCTGCAAGACCACCGATGCCATGTACGCCCCATGTGTCCAGCGCGTCGTCCCACTTTCTGCGGTTCTTGAACGCAACTGCTGCGTAGCAGACAATTGACGCCAAGATACCAATTACTATTGACGACATCGGAGATACGAATCCCGCTGCTGGCGTGATGGCCACAAGTCCGGCTACTGCACCTGACGCTGCACCGACTGTAGAGGGTCTTCCGGTGTGTCCCCACGATATCAGGGCCCATGTCACGGCTGCCATGCCTGTCGCAATCTGTGTTGCCACAAATGCGCTGCTAGCGTTGGTAGCTGCTGCACCGGCTGAACCAGCGTTAAAGCCGAACCAACCGACCCACAGTAGCGCTGCACCGAGCACCACCAAGGAGATGTTGTGTGGCTCCATCGGCACCTTGCCGTATCCCAGCCTGCGGCCGAGCATGAGCGCGATCACAAGACCTGACCAGCCTGATGTGATGTGGATGACCGTTCCGCCTGCAAAGTCAAGCGATCCCAAACATCCAGTCCACCCAAAGCCACAGTAGCCAGGGTTCATGCCATAGTTGTCAGGCAAGGCAATCTGCCATGTCCAGTGCGCTGCAAAGTCATAGACGAATGTCGCCCAGATGACAATGAAGATGATGAACGCGCTGAACTTCATCCTCTCTGCCACCGACGCCACAATCAGTGCGGGCGTGATGATGGCGAACATCATCTGGAACACCATGAATGACGTGTGCGGTATGGTGATAGCATACTGGCTTGATGGTGCGTCGTGGATTACTCCTTGAAGTCCTGCCCAGTCAAGAGTTCCAATAAATCCATATCCGCCTGCATCAGGTCCAAAGGCCAGACTGTAACCCCACAGTGTGAACTGAACTGCAATTACACCTGTGGTTATGAACACCATGTGGAGTGTGTTGACAGCGTTCTTTTGTCTTGCCAGGCCACCATAGAACATCGCTAGGCCTGCAGGAGTCATCATTAGCACTAGCGCAGCAGATGTCAGCATCCATGCATGGTCACCAGTGTCAATGGCTGCAGGTATCAGGTTCCCTTCTTCGTCCAGCACATAGTTGCCGTTTTCGTCCACTTCAAACAAATTATATTTCGCCTCTGGGCTGTCGGGTGTGTAAGCAAACGCTGTGCCAGAGAAATTAATGGCGACAAGCGCAGCCAATACCGAAGCTAGACCCAGCAGAGCGATCTTCGAACTCAGCAGAGTTTTCACTTTACCGTCTGCCATGGAGGTGAAGGCTAGGAAGTTTGAATAAAAGCATTTAGGTTAATTTTTGCCAATGCAGCAGTATTTTGGTCCATTGTAAAACCATGCATAATAGCGCAAAATTGGAATTTTATGATAATGAGCCTTATTAACTCGTTTTCGGGTTCAGCCCACCCTGACTGACATAAATATATGCCCGGGTCTTGAGAGAGATACAAGTGGGCGCCAACATTGATCACTTTATCAAGGACTGGAAGAACGTTGTCAGAGACATCACGTCGTCTGACGATACTGATAGGCTAGCCGAATATGCCCTGCACCTCGCAAGAATTCTTGCCTACCCGGATCTCGATGTGTTAGCGGTCCTGGTAAAGATAGATTCGATGGGGCAGGCAGTGACCGAACTGGTGAAAAAGAACCTTGGCTCTTCTCGACGACCTACCCAGATAATAGAAAAGATAAATGACTACCTGTTCAACATTCAGAAGTTCAAGGCAAACACAGACGATTATTACAACCCGCTGAACAGCTATCTGAATATAGTAATCGAACGCAAGACGGGGATCCCGATTACGCTTTCAATATTGTACCTTCGCATAGCCCGGGCGGTGAATTTCAAGATGCAGCCGGTAAACTTTCCGGGACACTTTTTGCTCAAACACGTGCTCGAAGACAATAGTGGCGAGATAATCGTCGACCCTTTCAACGGCGGGAGGATAATGGACGATTATTCGCTTAAGACGTTATTGGATCAAACATACCCGCGGCAGAACATCCCTCTGACTCATGCGCTGGTGGAAAGGGCGACTCCGGCGCAGGTGATAATAAGGATGCTCAATAACCTGAAGGGGAGCTACTATGAAGCTCAGGACATGGACAGGTATCATCTGGCAAACGAAATGGTCCTTTCCATCGACCAGTACAATCCTGACGCTATAAGGGACAAAGGGTTGATGTTTTTGAAAAACGGAAATGCATCCGAGGCGCTCAAAGTGCTTAACTCTTACCTAGAGATAAATCCGGAAGCAACAGATGCAGACGAGATCCTTGACATAATA
>JBFLWZ010000228.1:0-2891 GCA_040757615.1 Thermoproteota archaeon
ATCCTAGTTGTTTCTTCTAATCTTGTTAATTACCATGTCCCGCGGCTCCGGGCATGGCTAAATCAGAGGCAATATTCATAGGAGGTTCAGTGGCAGTAGGTGCCGCAATCCTTGGGGCACTTTTCTTGCTATATCCTGACTTCATGTTCGGCCCCAGCGCCTCTAGTTCAGAAGCAGGAATTGCAGGAGCTGATACGACGCTCGTCTCGCCACAAGACGAGACGACTATGACTGCAGGAGAAACCTCTGCTACTGGCAACTCGACAAACAATACTGCTACGGATCCAACAGCGCCATACGGCCTTGCCCCGTAATCTGTAGCATATGTCATGGGCGCGCTGTGATATCAATCTGTAATTGTCCATGACGATATTTTTTATTTTTCTAAACTTAGGACTATTGATGGATCAGTATAGGCCCTTTCTGTGGCCTTTTGAGAGTACGAGCTTGAGCTTGGCATGGTCAAGCATATTGAGGGCGTCTGCCAAGGTGACCCACCTAAAGTCAGCATGCTCTTCGGATATCTTTACTTCGCGCGTAGGAGTCGTGGCAAAGTAGAACGTAACCTCTTTTTCAGACTTCATTCCGTCCCCCCTAAAATACGAGTAGCTTATCTTGCCAATATACGAGTGGATGTCAAGCACCTTGATCCCGGTCTCTTCAAACACTTCTCGGATGAGCGTCTGAATCTCGCTTTCTCCCTTTTCCTTGTGGCCTTGCGGAAAGCCCCAGAAACCGCGCCTATTCTTCAGTAGCAAGAATTCAGATGACGCGTCATCGCCTTGACGGGAATTCTGATACTTGATGACTGCGCCTATAGATTGTTCAAGAGCCACGCTATATCGACTAGCCTGTGGCAATTATAATATTGTTTTTCTGCTTAAAGGTATTAATATCGTTCCAGAACCCTGAACTCTTACAGGGCCGGTCGTCTAGTCCGGTAGGATACGGCATTGGCATTGCTGAGGTCGTGGGTTCAAATCCCACCCGGTCCACTCTTCATTCCTACCAACTCTTCAGCTATCTCGAAAATGATTTTTTTCCTGCTGATGATCTGGTATTTTCTGAAAAAAGCCTCGATCTCAGGGTCATAGCCGATTTCGACTATCTTTCTGTATGTTTCAAGCCTTGAATTCGCAATTATCGTGCCAATGCCGGACTCTTGGCGCCTTATCTGGCTCACTATCCTTGCCGACAGGTTATGGACGAAAACCTTGCTTCGCGCCCTGATGAGCGTCTTGCCAGAATCATTCATGATAAGCGACTGCCTCGTGATTGTCTTGGAATTTTCTTTTTGCTCTATCACCTTGACCTTTATCACAGAGCCTGCAAGTATGCTAAGGACCTGCTCGACGGTGCCTGTCTCTGCAAGCAGAATCTTTTGAGCCAATCCTAACCGTACGCCTGTTTTTGCTTCAAGCTCTGCTATTTTCTGCAACATGAGGCTGCCAAAGTCACCCTTTTTCAGGACAGTGCGTGCCATACAACGAGTATCTGCAAGGATCATGAAAAGATTATCCTATATGCTAGCACTGCCAGTGCAAATGCTATGGTGCCGAGACTGACAGCCTTTAAGCCGTTTTCTAGCTTCTTGACATGTTGCTGATCGCCTCCGTTTCGTTTTATCTGCTTGTACGGCCTGGACATCCTGATCTCAGCATAGCTGACGAGGCTGCCCGCGCCAGCCGAAGCCAGAGCAACTATGCCTATGGAATTTGTTTGCATGATATATCCAGCAAGCAGCGGCAGCGCCCCCCATGACACTGCAAACCAAAAATTGTTATGAAACCGGCCGCCGAATGTTTCAAAGTTGTACGCGAACAGGAAAAAGCCTTCAAGCACGGCGATTGCCGCCAGTAGCGGGACAAAGAGGATGATATAGTATACGCCGATGACATAAGCTGCTGCAAGGGTCCCTATCATTAGGGCGAGCAGCTGTGTTCTGGTAAAGTAGCTGCCCCATGGCTTGATCTTCTTTGATCCAAGGGTATCTGCCACATGAGCCGAAATCCCCAAAGCTAGTGCATAGATGAGTGCGATTGCACCTACCCTGTCCCATATGATCTCGTCGGCAAGCATCGAGCCGATTATCGTAAACGATATACACATGCCAGTATAGGGTAGAAAAAGCAGGCCTACAAAAACGCGAAATCTTGCAGGGCCGAACTTGGGGACGAACCATTCATTGATGCGCGTTTCATTAGTTGTTGTCATGGCTTTTCCGCAGATACTATAGCTACTGTGCCTGCAGTGTAGTACCTGCAACTGACATGATGAAATCCGCTGTCGTAAAGTGCGCTTGTTGTTTTTTCGACCCAGTCAGAATGCTTGATGATGTCATCCAGCTGATCAAAAACTGTTTTCCATGAGGTGACAATTCTGCCAGCTGCTCCCAATAATGCAAAGTGGGTATTCCACAAACTACGCATAATGCCGTCTGGATAAGTAAAATCGTGGAACACCACCACGCCCCCAGGCATAAGCGCCCGCCAGCACTCTTTGACCACCGTTTGGATGTCAACATATTTTGCCAGATATGACGATACCACGGCATCGAATGACTCATTTCTATAAGGCAGAACTTCGGCTGTGCCCTGCGCAACATCTGTGCAAACTTTGTGCCTTGACGCGCGAAGGTATTCAAAGACAAGGTCGATGCCAGTCACACTCTTGCCCGCTCTTGCCAGCATCAAGGAAAGGATGCCGGTTCCGCAGGCAAGTTCGAGCACAGAATTCTTGCCACCGATCGCCTTTACAATCTCGTGCTTCCAAGCAGAATCCTGACCAAAGGTCGTCAGGCGGACGATGCTGTCGTAGCTATCAGCATTGGCAGGGGTGAAGAACCTCCTTGCGCTTGCGTGGCCCTCATGAACCAGCATCATATACTGATA
>JBFLWZ010000229.1:0-2868 GCA_040757615.1 Thermoproteota archaeon
CCCTGACAAGCAAAAGGCGCTGGAGTCGATAGGTTACTGGAGAGGCGCAATGATAAAGGCGTTCTTTGATGCAAATTATCCCGATCCGCGCAAGATTGAGGAAAGCGCACAGGTGGTCGGGATGGACACAATGGAAAAGATGACGCTTGTCGTGTCAAGCGCCGAGGAGGCAATAAAAAAGCTGGACACGTATGTCAGACTAGGCTTTACCGACATTGTGCTGATAAATTCGAGCCCTGACCGTGAAAGCTTTGTCAGGCTGCTATCAAAGGAAGTAGCGCCTGCATCTCGGGGTTCAAAGGCTGCCAGCGCCATCTAAATTTGTACTTTTTAAAGTACCAGGTCGCAGCGATTATGGCTCCGGCGGCTACTACACCCATCACTGCGCAGAGTCTTGTCGTAAGGGCTTTATGGCTCTGCTGCAGTAGCCGCAGCTGAAGTCCTATTTTCCTGTTGGATGTTAAGCTCGCTTATTGGAGCCTGCGATGTGGGATTTGCTTCTTAGTTTGGTAGGCCTCTGGACTGTTCTTGAGCTTCATCAAAGCCACTGTATTCTCCACCTTGTTTTTCTTCAGTCGGCTTTTGCTCAATGGTGTTGTTTGTATCCTGCGCGTATGCTCCAGTGATCAGCAAAAAATGCCAGCAATACAAGCATGTGCCTTATGGCGCAACAAGCAATTTATGAAGACCTGCGCTCTCCCTTTACTATTGTCCGGTAAAACAGATCTGCAATAACCGGCAGCTCAAGATAGTCGATCAGTATCGCTATCCAGGCAGCGTAATAGGGGATCTCGACTGCGCTTGAGGCTCCAAAGAGTGTGTCGTACACGACTTCGTCGGTTATCCAGAATATGTGGAACACCTGCACGACCAGCATGACAAACAGCAGCGCGTTCTTGGCCGTCTTTTCGCGCTTGTATATGCTCAGCCCATAATAAGTAAGGCCGGCAACTAGCGCTGGCACCTCGATATAGTCTATGATTATAAAGAAAACAAGCAGCGGGCCACCGACTGTCAGGCCCCTGGCGCTGTCGCCGGTTATGCGCTTGATGACAACGTCGGCCGTAAGCCAGTAAAGATGCACCAGCTGGAGCGAGATCAGGATAAACGCTATCCTGAGGTTGAGGCTCTCGTACCTCCTCCAGAATCCTACTAGCTTTTGTACGGCTCCAGACATGGCAATTATTCCCTGCTTTTATTTATTATAATGTCCGTAAAAAGCTTGGTATCATCGTTCCATGTGGAATCAAATGCCAGAACCGATCGAGCTAACTATTATGTGGAATGGTCGCTTTTACGTTTCCATGGCATCTAGAAAGGATGAGCGGAAAGAAGAAACAGGTACACGCCAAGCCGAAACAACTACAACACAGCGCCAAATCGAGCAACAAGAGATCGTAAACAGGACGCTTGACGAGGCCAAGGACAACACTAGGAGGGCTATGGAGGAAGCTAGGCGGGACATTTCTGCACACACCGCATCATTTAACGATTACCAAGAGCAGACGATCAACGCTGCAAGGGACATCGCGGAGAACTATCTGGAATCGCAAAAGGAAGTGGTTAATTCTATGCAGTCGTCATGGGTGCCGTATATCGAGAATATGTACGGCATGTATTGGGCGGGCTGGATGTCTCCAAGAAAGATGACTGAAATTTATGCAAGGATGGCGAGGAACTTTTCAGACAACGCCATAGCAGCTGTCCGTGTGACAAACAACATGATGTTTGCAAACATGGAGGCGTCAAAGGCATCAATACAGTACACAAGAGACAACATAAAAGAGCTCAACAGGATTGGGGTCAACGCCGTCAGAACCTTTGAAGAGGCGTCGAGGAGCTATCATGAGACGATGAGGGCTGAAGAGAGGCGTCGACCTTAAGCAGAATATGCCTCGGTCGGGGCCATAGTGGCCGATCCGGTGACAAACTCGATGTCCGGGTCTTCGCTCAAGAGCCTGTCAAGGTCCTCTACGTAAATGTGGATGGCCTTGAACCGGATAGTCTTGTTCTCTTCAATCGAGCCCATGCGCTGGAACCTTTGGTATATCCACTCTTTTTTCTTCTCCATGTCCGTGCCGGCAGGATATACAACCTTTAGCATTACGCTTCCCTCCCAGTCACTGTAAACCGTTTGGTACTGGAGTATTGTCAAAAGCAACTTTTGGTCGATTTTTGGAAATAGCGTTGATGCATTGTGCAGAAAAGTCGCATAATCTTGTCTCAACGCTGAAGCATTGGCAGTTGGTCCGCCGGTCATGTCCAATGACTGGAAACTATTTCTATTAACGGTTGTATTACAAAAAATCGTCCACCACCAAGGTTTCAAAATCCGTCCAGATGTTGCTACCTGTAAAGACAAAGACCTGAAAGTGTAGATGAGGCGCATAGGTAAATCCGGTCGTTCCGACCTTTGCTATGATCTGGCCGGCCTTTACATGCTGACGTGGCCATACCATGGTGCTCTTGTGCGCTAGATGGTCGTAGCGGGTATATTCGCCTCTTTCGTGATGTATAACTATAAAGTTGCTGTCATGCCAGTACTCTATGCTTGGACCGCCCGTGTACGAATCGTCTCTGACGTATGTGACCACACCGTCGGCAGCCGCGAGAACCGGCGTGCCGGCATCTACTATGAAATCAATCGCATTCTTCAGTTTTCCAATATGGGCAGGAGATGCTGTCCTGTCTATTTTCGGCGATGCATCCTTTGGGACCGGTATAGCGTAACGATTGGCGGCTTTCAAGTCGTATCTTGTACCAACGATCTGATAAAAAGACCTGTCAAGTCTGCCCCGCGAACTTTCTCTTTTATACAAAAACAGGAAATAACTGCCCATCCTGTTAAATGCAAAGCTGTCCTTTTTG
>JBFLWZ010000230.1:0-2841 GCA_040757615.1 Thermoproteota archaeon
TTGCATGGGTATATTCTCTTTGGACAAAACTCCTGAACCCAGTACCAGATGGCCACATGCGTCCTGTCAGCAAACGGTTCTATTGCCTTGGCTGTGTTCCTGAAGGATAGTCCTAGAAAGTACAAATACAGAGAATACATTATCAGTTCTGTGGGTGTTCTTTCGCGTTCGTACATGGCAATGTAGAATGTGGAAGAACAACCACATCTGTAGTTCCATCAATCAACAACCAAAACCCCTAACTTAACACGACCCTCCCAACTATCCACATAGATATATATCCTGTAAAACGCCTTGCTGATAGTTATCGATGCCTACTGTCAAATTTGCAGTCCCAAAGGGTAGCGTTGAGGAAGTCACGTTCAAGCTGCTAGAGCAGGCGTGGCAGCACGTGAGCGGCCGAGGTCGCACATACAGAGTGAAACTTGGCGACCCCGAGATCGATGTCAAGATATTGAGGCCGCAGGAAATCCCGACCTATGTGCAGGAAGGCTTCTACGACGTAGGCATCACGGGCAGGGACTGGATACTCGAGGCAAAAGCAGATGTGGAGATAATGCTCGACTTGGAGATCGGGCGCGTCAAGCAGGTGATAGCGGTCCCTTCAAGCTTTCCCTACAAGAACCTTGACGAGATGATTGCCGACTTTGCCAAGACGGGAAGGACTCTAAGGGTTTCATCCGAATACTTGACCACCACCTCGAGACACTTCAAATCAAACGTGGCCTACAAGAAGGCGTTTGGCGATGCAGACCCAATGATAATCACGCCGTGGCTGAGAGTGGGCGAGAACAAGAAGGTGGAGATATTCCTTTCGTTTGGAGCAACAGAGGCCAAGCCGCCAGAGGACGTCGACGCTATTTTCGATATCACCGAAACAGGTACGACGCTTGCGCAGAACAACCTCAAGATAATCGACACGGTGGCCGAATCGACTGCCGTTCTAGTGGCAAACAAGAAGGCACTGAAGGACCCGGCCAAGCGAGAGAAGATTGCAGATATGATAGCGCTCCTGAGGGGCGTTGTCGACGGCAGGAAAAAGCTGCACATCTTTGTAAATGTGAAAAAGGAGAACCTCCAGAAATTGCTAAAAGAGCTGCCGGCCCTCAAGAGGCCGACTGTAAGCCCGCTTTCAGAAGAAGGCTGGTACGGCGTCAACACGGTAATCGACAAGAACGAGTTTATCAGAGTGGTACCCAAGATGAGGAAGCTGGCGCAGGGTCTGGTGGTGCTGGAGCCAAAGCAGATACTGCCGCTTGACGAGATAAACTTGGACGGATATTCCTGATGAAGATTCTCGACGTTGCAGACCCGGCGGCCGAGGCCGCACGGCTCCGCAAGGCAAGCGCAATCCCAGAATCGCTTTTTGCAGACGCGATGGTCATAATGAAGGATGTCGCGCAACATGGTGACCAAGCAGTTCTTGACTACACCGTAAAATTCGACGGGGTGCGGCCAGAATCGCTTTTGGTGGGCAGGCAGGAGGTAAAGCAGGCATACGGACAGGTCACAAAGGAGCAGGTCAAGGCAGTGAAGCTAATGAAAGAGAGGCTACTAAAGAGCGAGCTTGTAGTGCTCAGGCGCCTGAAGGGAATCGCAGTATCGTCTGACGGAGTAAAGATAGACAGAATGGTAAAGCCGGTGGCAAGTGTCGGCTGCTACATCCCCGGCGGCAAGGCCCGTTACCCAAGTACTGTTGTAATGTGCGCAGTGCCAGCCAAGGCTGCAGGAGTAAAGAGGGTGGTGGCTGTATCGCCCCCGAGAAAGGACGGCACCATCGATCCGTTGACATTAGTTGCAGCAGACATTTGTGGCGTCGATGAGTTTTACAAGGCCGGCGGCGCGCAGGGTGTCGCCGCTCTTGCGTACGGCACGCAGTCGATAAAACCAGTGAGCAAGATAGTCGGCCCAGGCGGCATGTTTGTCACTGCTGCGAAACTGATTGCGTCCGGCTCTGTTTCGACTGACATGGTGGCCGGCCCGACAGAATTGTTGATCTATGCTGACGGCATGGCCGACCCGCGCTTAGTTGCAACTGACCTGATTTCGCAGGCAGAGCACGGCGCCGACACTGTTTGCGGGCTGGTTACAACATCGGACAAGCTTGCGTCGCAGGTGCAGGAGCAGGTGCAGAGGATGACCGAAAGGATCACCCGCGCAGATATTGTAAAATCCAGCCTAGAGAACAACGGCTTTGTTGCTATTTGTAAGAACGAAAAAGCCTGCGTCGACTTTGTCAACGAGTTTGCGCCAGAGCACCTTGAGATAATGAGCAAGAACGCGAATTCTATTGCAGAGAAGGTCAATTCTGCAGGTCTTGTGCTGATAGGCCAGTACGCGCCGTCGTCTGCAAGCGACTATTCCCTTGGATCAAACCACGTGTTGCCGACGCTCGGCTTTGGCAAATCCCGCGCATCGCTGTCGGTGCTTGACTTTGTCAAGATAGTGAACAAGGTCAAGGTGACAAAAGCAGGGCTGGCAAGAGTCGACAATGCGGTCAAGGAGATGGCGTCTGCAGAGGGACTATTGAACCACTATGAAGCTGTGAGAGCGAGGAAAGATGAAGAATAGCTTTGAAGAATCGGTGAAAAAGATCGCCAAGCTTGGTCACTATACCAAGCCGGAAAAGGTAGAGGGCGCGATAAAGCTTGATTCTAATGAGAATTTCGCGCTTGACAGAGAGTTTGTCGCCGGCGTCGCCTCTGAAGCTGCGCGGCAGGTGGATCTGAGGGAATATCCGCTTGACCAGCTGGATGAGCTGTATTCGCAGCTTGCGAGGTATGCCGGCGTCAACGAAAAATGCGTCGCGGCCGGAAGCGGGTCGGATCAGGTGATCGAGCT
>JBFLWZ010000231.1:0-2830 GCA_040757615.1 Thermoproteota archaeon
AGTCCAAGCATGAGATCAGGATCATGCTTCTCTATCGGTGCTTCAAGGTATTCATAGTTGTCAAGATAGGCTGTGATGGCGTGTTGGTCAGCCTGTTCATAGTTGCCGTTGTTGACTTCGGTCACGACGTTTGCCAGCAGCCTCCTGATGTTGGAGAAGTAGGTGGTATGTTCGCTTGCGCTCCCGCTGCCAGCGCTAAGCGATAACTCTTCTGCAAAATCGCGCTCTAGAGCAGTTGCAAGTCTCACTAGTGATTCGTTGGCCGCCTTTTGTTCAAGCAAACCCTTCAGATCGGCAAAGAATGAATCAATTTCTGCGCTCCGCCGCCCGTCAAACGAGTCTGCTATCGACTGGTATTTCGACTCGGCGACATTGACAAGTCCAATCGCGTTTTCATGTTCAACTTGGCTAGAGCCTCTGTTGGACATCTGGTACGACTGGACCGCATCTCTCAGAAGAAACACAACCGTCTGGGATACCATGTCCTTGTCAGAGGCAAGCGGTCCCAGCTTGGCGAGGAGGGTGTCAAGCAGCGCGTTTATTCCTGTAATTGCTTGCCGCAGTGAATCTACAGGCAGATCGCCCGTTCGGATGTCGATCGGTAGGTCAGTCAGGCGTGCCTCCAGCTCAGTTGCGGACTGGTCGTCAAGCTCTTTCAGCTGCTTCTTTATCGAAGGAAAGGTCGTCGTGTGCGGGATGAACGCGTGCGCAAATGCCGCTTCGGTGTCGCCGGTGGCCAGGCTCTGGTCTACAAGCTGCAGTTGCGCCCTCATCCTTTCCAAGTTTACCATGATTATCAGCGCATCGGCATCATCGGACTGCGCAAAGGCGGCAAGCGGTGACAGTACAAGTGCGAAAACGAGCACGATTGAAGGATTTTTCAGCGCAGATATCGCCATCTCAATTCAAATCCAATAGTTGCGCCGCGCAGACGCAGTTAGGCTTACCTAATTCCCTTTATTTAAACCATCGTTGCAATGGCTATTCTGTTTACTCTCCAGCAGGCAAAACCTAGCAAATAACGAATGTAGATTTATCTTTCTTCAAAATCTGTTTCCCTTACAACATCTGGGCAGAGTGAAATAGTTGTTCTTAGTTCTGCTAGAAACTTGCTAAATATCTGTATCAGCGATAGTTATAGTATAATCGAGCATTTAATAGAATCGAATAATTTTTCTATATAGCATCTTCATAAAAATGTCTCACAATGATTTTAGTATAGATTGTTAGCATCGATAATTCATGGCTGCGTGCAGTGTAGTCAGGCTTAATGCTAGCGAGCGGGCAAGGCAGACGCTCGCCCCGACAATAGCCAAGCTGCATGGCGGCGACGAAAAGGCAGGCTACCAAGTGGAATCGATCTTTACGACGTTCTGGCAGCTTGCAAGAAAGGCCGATGACCTGATGGACTATTCCGCTTCTTCCGACCTAAAGTGGCTGCAGGTGCTGCAGCAGGTGTTTCGACTGTGCAGCAGCGTGCAGAACCTGCCTCCTTCGGTTTCGGCAGAGGCATGGCTCAGGACTGCAAGGAAATTCTTCGAGCTGATGAGCATGACCTGCAAGGGAGAAGTGGAAGATTTGCAGCTTGCAAAAAGGCGTCTGTCAGGTTCTCATTACAACAGAATGGTGCTCTTGAAGACGGGCCCGTGGTTTACCGGCAGAATAGAGTGCGCCGCTCTTGCAATAGGCAGCGAGATTGACAAAGCCCTTGCAGAGTATGGCAATCTGACTTGCCTGGCGTACCAGATCAGAAACGACATCAAGGATGCAGAAACCGAAGACAAGGACATTGCTATTGGCAAGCTGAACTACCCCGCAGTCCTTATGCGCCAGAATCCTCTGCTGGCCAAAGTCATGGCTATCAGGATGGCTGCAAAGGCGGCCGATGCGTACGAGGAAAGAGCCAAGAAAATAGCCAGAAGATACGGAAAAGAGTTCGAGCTCCTGACTGCGCAGTTGTGTTCGTCTGGCTAGGGCTTTTCCATCCTGATAAAGACGGTGGTCTCGTCGTGATCTACAAAAGCGCGAACCTCAATCCTCTGGAAGAGGTAGACATACGACTGGGCCGTAAAGTACGAAAAATTCGCTCCTCCGTCGTGCCTTATCGCGATCGAGACAACCTTGTCGGTCAGGTTTATCCTTGCATCCGTCCCCATAAAGTATTTCGACACTTTCCGCACGAAGTCAAGGGCCGATTCCACGCTTGGCTCTTCGCCGGAAAGCATGATTATGTTCCTCGCCTCTGCGGCCCATTTTTTAGCCAGCACTTCGATATTCTGCCGATCTATCATGCTGAACAGGGTCCCAAGCATCGCCTTTGGGACCGTGACTGCCGCGTATGAGCTTGTTGGAATGAACCACTCTGCCTGCGAGTCAATGACCGAATTGAGATACGCGTTGACGCTCAGGCCGCGGTTTGCCGCAAAGTCCCTTATGATGTTGAACGACCGATCGTTCACCCGGAGGGTCACCATCCTCTCTCTTTTTTTCAATGAGCGCCCTGACGACATCACTTGTAATACAATGTAATCACTTTTAGCAGTTTAGTTTCGTCCTTCTTTTTAAATGGCCGGCGCAAACCTCCCAGCATGTCACAGAATGTAATGAAAATCCCGGTAGAAAAGCTGGACAGGGTTTACGTCTGCATAAAGTGCGGCGCATCGTTCTTGTTCAGGTCAGACGTGCAATTCCACTGCGAGTCTGCTGGGCACAGAGAAACGCGCGAGTTCCCGCTGGAATAATTTACGCTTTCCACTTTCTCTTCTTTACTCCCTGCATCCTGCTTTCCCACAGGATCTCGCCCTGCATGTATGACAGCATTTTGCACTTG
>JBFLWZ010000232.1:0-2828 GCA_040757615.1 Thermoproteota archaeon
TGCTGTTGCGCTATTTTGACCTAAGAAGCAGTGGCGCGAGTTTACCCGGGATGACGTTATGACGTTCCTGCAGAGCTACAGAAAGACACCCGCGGCAGACCTTAAAGAAAGGTGGGTAAACACAGTCAATCGAAAAACGATAACTGCTCTAAATCTCTTCAAGTGGCTGTAATATCCAAAGCTTGACCGGGAGCAGCGAAACAAAAAGGAAAAGCCAGATGTAGTCAAGGACTTGCCGCTGTACAGAAAGAAGGAAAAGACAAACATCGAAGCAACTGATCTATGGTTGCCGGTAGAGGATAACGTGTTTTTGAAGTACTGCCCTGATGTTAGGCTGCAATTATACCACGCAATGGCAGACGATACGAGCAGCAGACCCCGTGAGATACTTGCAAAGAGGTTTAGCAACGTGAGAATCAAGCAGAATAACGACAGGATATTCGGATAAGTCGATAGGGCGCGGTGGCAAGACAAAAGGGCGCATCGTACCGTTAATCATGAGCATTCCATACTTTGAAGCGTGGCAAGGCCAGAATAACGACCCTGATGTTTGTACCGTTGATGGATATGGTCTCCAAACTACACAAGCTTTGGTTAGACCCATTTACCCCACTCACTCGCATAGATTGCGACACAAGTGCACTTCTAATCCCGGGTCAACCGACCGAAAATATCATCTAGCTCAAAAACTATGTTGTACCTCTTTTCACAAAATCAATAAACACGTTCAGCATATTAGCAGATTTTTCAGATTTTCCGTTGATCTAAGATACTTGCGACTGCTTAAAAGAAAGGTGAAGGAAAAGCAAGATTTCTCCTCAACCTCCACTTACGTTCCCATTATGTCTAGCGAGTGCTTGGAGTTTGAGCCTCCTTCTTCATTTTCACATTATGTAGTGTCGCCCAGCCAGATATGATAATAATGCCAGCTTGGTACGCCTTGATGATTATCCCCAAGCTTCCAAATCCACCGGGCTCGTCTCTTCCCACCAGAGAAGCAAACTAGGATCTGCTTATTCCATAGATGGTAATTATTGCGATGGTGCTGACTAGCAATATGGCAAAGGCCATATTGGACTTTTTTCTTATCGCCCACAATGCGACCGGCACATATAGGAAAGCAACAGTCAGGAAGAATACGCCTTCCATGTATAGAAAGTGCAATTTTGCCTCCCAAGCATATATTGCCGCTACTGCAATTGCTAGCTCAAGCAAAAGACCCATCAAAAACTTTCTATCCATTTTGAATTCGGTTTTAGATTCCATTTTTTAGACAAAATTTTAATTCTGTGATTTTAATTTAGTTTTGATTCTCTTCAAAGAGAACATGAATAGCCAAACATATGTGTAAGCCTAGAATAAACTTGAACTAATTCTGTCTGGCTTTTGTAGAGCTTATCACCAGAATCTAGCCATGTCTTGAAAGAAAATTAATTTTTGTACAATGCAGAAAGAAAGCATCGAGCTAGTTCTGATAGCGATCACTGCAGGCCTTGCCTTTCTTCACTTTGTTATTTCTGATCTGCCTTCCATGATGGCTTATTATCCCAAGCTTTTCCTAAAAATGACCACTGAGGGGTATCTCACAAGGTCAGTCTTTACGTCGGATGGTATACCAGCTCCCAATTTCAAGCCCATAATCTACCATAAGGATAGCGGTGCTTTAATCAAAGTTGTTCAGACAGATGCAAATGGAAACTATGGCCTGCTTCTAAACGTTGGAGACTATATGACCGTGACCCGTCAGGGAACGTATGAAGTGACCATTGAAAGCGGCAAGACTACTACTTTGAATATTCCGGCTTGATTTTTGAACTATTCTTATTCTTGACGTCAACCTCTCATATTGAGATTCTTACCTGAAGGCGCTAGCGCCCGCACTAAGGCGCGCTATCATAGCTTTTGCATTCGAAAAAGCAGAATTAAATCTAGTACGAATGCAGGCCCTGCTTATGGGTTAGAAGCGCCTTATAAGATCTAAAGGAATACGAGCATTTTTCGCATTGCCCTGTTATATTGTTACTCAAAGTGTTGATTTGAAGTATCATATTCACTTTGTATTTGAGCTTCAAATTTCTGCAGTCGATCTTCGTGTTATTATAGTAATATCTTATGACAATTTTCTATGTAGAGAACAATGATGTCAGGATTCTACGTGGGGTGATCTCTTATTGGATGATCGCTAGTAGCTTACAAGCAATGTATGATTGTTATAGATTTAAACTACCTATTTTATTAATATAGGCTGTACTAATCGATGCACCAATGAAGGACATAACAGCTTTATTATCTCCATTTATGGCGCATAGTGATGGGCAGAAAGCTAAGGACCGAAAAAGGTGTCCAATGGCAATCAACGCTCGCATTTTGGAAATATGCTTGGATGGTGGACTCTTGAAGACGCAGATAATGTACAAGACCAACATAAGCCATGCAATGACAACATCGTACCTAAGCAATTTGCGGCTGTGTGGATTGCTGGAAACTAGCATCAATGAATCAAAGCAAATCTTCAAGACAAATGAAAAAGGACGAGAATACCTCTATTACTATCTGCGATTACAGCAGCTAACAGAGAAGCAAGGCAATCATGAAAAGTAATATCTATAGTGGCTTTGAAATTTGTTTGGCTTTTCGAATTCTGCTATTATCATTTAACCGTCATTCAAAAAATAATTGAGGGAATGGCATTCTCATTCGCAAATGCCAATCCCCAGTACGTGGTTAGTGTTTCTTTGGTGGCATCACAAATGTGGCCATTTGCTGGTTGCCGCCCAGATACTGGCTTGCTGGCAGGACAAACGCGCCAATGATGAGTGGCTGGCCCG
>JBFLWZ010000233.1:0-2793 GCA_040757615.1 Thermoproteota archaeon
GAAAGTCAAACTCGGAATCCTGTTCAATGTTGTGAACTTTGAGAAGCTCAGGCTTGAAGAGGCTCACCTTGACTGCATTCTTCATCTTGTTCCACGCCTCTTCGCCATCATCTGTAAAGTAAATGTCTACATCGTTTGCAAACTGGAAGTCTGAAAGATCCCTGCCCTGTTTTTTGGCGTGCTCTCGAATGACGTTTGCGTGGTGCTTGAAGAGCTCGGGCGTGTAGCCTATCGGGATCCAGCCGTCGCCATACGTGGCGCACAGCTCGAGTGTCTTTGGAGCTCCTGCTGCGATATAGACCGGCGGCCTTGGTTTTCGGATGCTCTTTGCTTGGAGGCACGCGTTGATCAGCTTGTAGTATTCGCCGTTGTAATTGACGCGGTTGTCCGGGTCGGACTCGAACAACCGTTCGATTACTTCAAGTTGCTCCTTGAACTTTGTCACTGGTTTTGAAAACTCGATGCCAAAGTCGACGACGTTCTGGGCCTCCCCGGCTCCGATGCCGAGTATGCCCCTGCCCATGGTGATGCGGTCAAGCGTAATCGCAGATAATGCAATCGCTGACGGGTGCCTGCGGATCGCGTCTGTGACACACGTCCCAAGCTCGACGTTCCTTGTAATGGCTCCAAGAGCCGCGAGCATCAGCCACGCGTCATTGACGACCGCGTTCTTCCACTGGGGCACGTTAGAGTGGTCCATGGCCCATATCGAGTCATATCCAAGCCTGTCTGCCATCTGGGCTGCAGTCATGATCTGCTGCTCGTCCAGCCCGAGGCGGGCGACGTTAAGCCCCTGCGTAAAGCCGAATTTTACCTTCAAAGTGCAAATCCTCCGAATACGAGATAGCCATCAATACCCATTTGACACTAAAACAATCCGGACGCTGTATTTTAAGTCTTTGAATGCCGGAACCGATCTTCTCACGCTCAGTTTGTCAACATAATATATTCAAACTGTCAACAGTGCTTGAATTACCATGTAAAATCCATAGTGCGCAATCCCTCTCCAAATGCTAGGCAGCAAGGATGGCGTCGACGAACAATTCATGGGGATTATAGACGACCTTGTGGTCATGTCCGAGAACGACTCCGAGCTTGCCGAGGGCCTCAAGTGGATTGATGCCCAGTCGCAAAAGAACGGCATCACTTTTTACGAGATGGCCATGATGATCCTGAGAAAGCACATGGCCGAGAGAAGGGCCAAGGACTGGCTCAAAAACAGGCTCAGCCAGTAGCCGAGCGCACTGCCTTGTTTACCGCTTCCTGGATTCTTGGATCGGTCACATCCGGGATGATGTTGAACGGGCTCAGCTTGCCCTCTGGTACGAGGCCTGCCAGCGCGTAAGCAACACTGACGAGAAGCTGCTGGCTTACCTTGCGTATGCGATTGTCGAGTATGGCCCTCATGGTGAACGGGAACACCAGAGCGTTGTTTGCCCGGTTCTCAAACTTGTAGCTGCCGGTCGCTATCACCTTTGCCCCGGCCTTTAACGCCTCTTTCGGGTGTATCTCTGGATCAGGGTTTGTGAGCGGGAATATTATTGAATCAGTGTTCATCGATTTTACCATGGAGGCTGTCATGAGGTTCTTGACGCCTGAGACGCCTATGAAGACGTCTCTGCCTCTTACCGCGTCTGCAAGCGTGGTTATGCCCTCTTTTGGTCGGGTTATCGAGGCGAGCTCTTGCTTGTACTTGTTCATTGTTTCAGGCGCTCTTGACTTTGAAATGACTCCATGAGAGTCAGTTACCACCATGTCGTGTATTCCTACTGCATAGAGGATCTTGGCAATCCCATACCCGGCAGAGCCAGCGCCCGCCACTATCACGCTCGTGTCCTCCAGCTTTCTCTTTGTAAAGTGGAGCGCGTTCAAGAGCGCCGCAAGTGTAACGACGGCGGTGCCATGCTGGTCGTCGTGGAAGACTGGGATGTCCAGCTCCTCCGTGAGCCTGTCCACTATTTCTAGGACCTTTGGCGTCTCAATGTCTTCGACGTTTATGCCGCCAAACACCGGGGCGATGTTCTTGATGGTCCTCACGATCTCGTCGGCATCAGTGGTTTGCAGGCATAAGGGAAAAGCGTCGACCTTGCCAAACTCTTTGTACAGCAGAGCCTTGCCTTCCATCACGGGAAGCGCGGCCTCCGGCCCAAGAGATCCGAGGCCAAGCGTCCTAGTGCCATCTGTCACTATTGCTACATTGTTCCACTTGCTTGTGTATTCGTAAGCCTTTTGTCGGTCAGCCGCAATTTCCATGCAGACTTCGGCCACGCCCGGCGTATAGGCGATGCTAATGTCATGCGGCGATCTTGCAGAGACCTTGCTCTTGATTTCAATCTTGCCTCGCAGGCGCCTGTGCAGCTCAAGCGCCTCCTTTCCCAGAGTGACCTTTCTGGGATTGTGCGATCTCTTTTTGTCTTTCTGCTGCAAGGTTGTCATTGATTCTGCAGTCTCTGCCCGCAGCCTCTTTAAGAAGTGTGCTGCTCTTGTCTGCTTGAGATCGGCGTGTACTCGCAGCCCATCGGCCCACAGTACTTGCCGACATAGACCGCCTTTGGTCTATAGAGCGCAGGCTTTGGCGCTGCTTCAGCAAACTTTTCTTCAATGATGTGAGCTGACCAGCCGGCTATCCTCGACACCGCAAATATAGGCGTGTTCAGATCCATCGGGATCCCCATGCTGTAGTAGAGCGATGCGCTGTAGAGGTCGACGTTTGGGTAGATCACCTGCCCTTTGTTCTTTTTCATCCAGTCCTGCGTTGCGTCTTCTACGCGCTTTGTTATTTCATAGCATTTG
>JBFLWZ010000234.1:0-2731 GCA_040757615.1 Thermoproteota archaeon
GTCGCTCTTTCCAGTTTTTACGTAGCCCTGCGCAAGCATCAACGCCAGAATCTCGCCGGCGACACTGCGCGAAAGCTGAGTCGATGAGGCTAGTGCACCTTCACCGGCGACACCGTCTTGTACCAGTAGGGCAAGATCGTAGAGAACGACGAACCTGTCACGCGTCTCCAGCACTAAATCTGTCATTGCAGATTGGTTAGTTGATGTGTATATAACCTTGCTTCAATAATTTGCTATTCGATTTTTCTATAGTTTTGATATGTCTTTTATGGTGCAAGTTATTAATGTTGGACTGGCATTGTGTTAGCGTGATCGAACCTGCAGATGACCGGATCAGGAATCTGATCGGAGTGATGAACAGACTGGAGATCCAGATAGCTGAGGAAGTTGAATCGATCAAGGATCAATATTCAAAGGCGGCAGCCGCCATGCCTGAAGACAAGAGCTACTTTCTGAACGGCGTGCAGGCGGGCTCGGTTGTCAAGTCGTACCTGCTCACTCGCAGGGGCATCGAAGTGCCCGGCGAAAAGACCGTACAGATACCCGAATTCATCGACAACGTCATCCGCTTTGCAAACTATCCAAAAAGAAAGATCGAAGTGCTAAGCGACCTATCCAAACATTTACAGAATGTTTATGCGCTCATCGGAACGCAAGAAGCCCAGTGACTGTAAATATGTACTAGTTTTTTATTCGAGAAGTTTTTATTGTACGACTCTTTACACTTCAGCGTGAAATACAGGAGCAGAACAGACATTGCTGCTGCGATTCTTGAAATAGCCCTTGACGGCGCCATCAAGACTAGGATAATGTACAAAGCCTTTCTGTCATTTCCGCAGCTTAAAGAATACCTCTCTGTTCTGGAAGAGAAAGGGCTGCTTGATTATATCCCCATCGACCGCGAGTACCGCACGACAGAGAAGGGCAAGCAGTTCCTAAAGATGTACAAAGACGTCGGCCAGATGATATTCCCAAACTCTTCCAAGAAAAAGTGATCAAACCCACGGCCAGAGCGGCATCCTCCTTATGCTGCACTGTTTTCTTATTATCGCCTTTGCCTTCTTGTCGGCCCCAACTTCGCTCAGCCCACTTTGCAAGTACTGCAACAAGAGTTCTTCGTACAGCTTTTTGGCTCGCTCCTCGGTAAACTCTTTGTATTTCTTGGTTTCCGGAGCAGGCTCGCCGGCGCCTTTCATCTCTAGATATTCCTGCTTGCAGGCGTCACAAGAATCGTCGAAAAAGTCGGTATGTATAGTGCATTTTGCCGTACTACATCACCGGGTCTTGTGTGATATCTAGGCTTCCGTCCGGCTTGACTTCTATTCCCATGATCGCAAGGACAGGTTTTGCATTTTCCAACCCTTCGCGCCCGATGATATTCTTTGCTATCTTTAGCCTGTAGGGCTTTGCCCAGTGCTGCCCTATCTTGTACTTGCCACGCATGTCTGTCGGGACGACCTTGATTATCGCGACTTCTTCGACAACAGGCATCTCCGCATCAAGCGTTTTGTACCTGCCCTCCTTCTGGTACTTTTCCATGAGCGCGTTGAGCGCCATTGCCTTTTCCTCCGAATCAGTAACGAGTTCCGCCTTGCCCTTTATGACCACGCTGATGTAGAGGGTGTCTGCCTGCGACGCGTCTGTCGGGTGGAAATAATACGAAGGCAGAAAGCAGACGTGTTGGTCTACTTCAAAACCGACATTTGGGTTCCGCCGGATGTTGTCGAGCTTTTCGCCAAACGGGTGCGAGTGCATATAGATAGCATTGTCGTACCAGACAAAGTTCATCGGGATCACCTGCGGGTATCCGTCCTTATCAATCGACGCCACCCTGCCTACAGGTTGGCTGTTTAGAAAATCGATGATCTTTTGCCTTGACTGTATCTCGTACCTTTTAACCAGCTGCACTGCATTGTTGTAAAGCTGCCATGCCGTTAAAAGTTATACGGCTGGCTGAAAAATTGTAAAAGCCCAAGTAGCCGGACCAGTGCGCACGAGAGAGCTGATACAACCCGGCTCTCGGGCTTTTGCAGGCAACGTGTAGGCCTTGAGAATTATATGCATGTTAAACAGTTATGCAATTCTCCACCTTTTTAGATTTGAGAATTAAAAACCGAAAATATGAATTAGAAAAATGTATTGAAAGCAAACAATCAGACCTACTATCTGACCTTAAGAAGTATATTTTAGTCACAAATTATGATTGTGAAAAATAAGGTACAACGCGTTTAAGCCACGTCATTTTTACATCATGTACTTGGTATCAAAGCCCAAAAGCCGGCGCTTGGTATCAGATGCTTCGCCGGCTCTCGGGCACAAGCGAATTGCCTTCGCTTCATATCATTTGGTACAATATTGCTTAAAGAGGTTTCATTCAAGTAAAATTGCATTCTGTATGATAAGTATCTTGTAATTTGATTATTTGCGAAAGCCGGTTCAACAAGAGCATTCAAATCTATAGTTGCAAAAAATTCTATTATATAATTTCAGTTTCAACACCAGTAAATTAGTAATCTACTTTTATACTAGAATGTCGGATTATTTGATATGGCTCAAAGCGTTGAGGCGCCTACTACCTATAAGAAGCAGGTAATTGAGCTGTTAAGATCATTAGAATAAAAGAGAACCAAGCTCTAATTAAAGAAAACAAGGTTCTTTTGACAGAGGGAAATGATAAACATCGCAAATTAATTTTTAATACCAGTTAGCCTATGGCGAGTAAAACTACTTT
>JBFLWZ010000235.1:0-2673 GCA_040757615.1 Thermoproteota archaeon
AGCGCATCCACAGTCTGGCACAAGGCAGCGCCCGACGCGTAAAAGCGAGCTGTCCCCACCCTTGTTGAATTCATGGGCTTGGTGTGGGTGGAAGCATTTCAGGCAGTTCATAGGATGCTAACAACATCTGCCAGCAGGATAATTAAAACCTGTGGCTACAAAGGCAATGAATATCTTGGCGAGAGTTGCATCCTAGCTTCCTTTTTCTTCCTGCCAGAAAACAAAAGATTATAGAGGAATCTGCTTCACGCATTCATGTTAATGCGCGATTACGTAAAGAACTACGAGTGCAAGACCAGCAGGTCAAAGCGCCTCTATTCCCGCTCTGCAAAGGTTTTCCCCGGCGGCATCAGCCACAACATCCGGTATTTTGAGCCGTATCCGTTCTTTGTAAATGCTGCAAAGGGCAAGCAGCTGCGCGACATTGACGGCAATCGATATACTGATTATTGGATGGGACATTGGGCGCTCATTCTTGGACATTCGCCCAAGCCGGTGGCAGACGCGCTTGCTGCGCAGGTAAAGAACGGCACTCTCTACGGGACGGTCAACGACGTGAGCGTCGAGCTTGCAGAAACCATCCAAAAGCTGATGCCAAGGGCAGAGATGATGCGCTTTAGCTCTACAGGCTCGGAAGCCACGATGTATGCCGTCAGGCTCGCCCGCGCAAAGACCGGCAGGCGCGTTATTGCAAAGGCGATAGGCGGCTGGCACGGATTTAACACCACGCTCATGCAGACTGTCAACTACCCCTTTGAAGCCGAGGAGGGCCCTGGCCTAGTGCAGGACGAGGGGCAGTATGTTGAGTCGATACCGTTCAACAATCTGGAAGCATCTCTCAAGGTCCTTGAGACCATCAAAGACGACCTTTCATGCATCATTATCGAGCCGGTGCTTGGAGGCGCTGGGTGCATCCCGCCGGCTGACGGCTACCTGCAAGGCCTGCAAGAATTTGCAAGAAAGAACGACAGCCTTTTCATTCTCGACGAGATCGTCACGGGCTTTAGGCTTTCGTTGTACGGCGCGATGCACACATACAAGCTCGAACCCGATATGTTTACACTTGGCAAGATCTGCGGCGGAGGGATGCCTATCGGCGTAGTGTGTGGGAACAAAGAGATAATGTCGCTTGCAGACCCTGTGTCAAGGAGAGACAAGGAGGCGCGCTGTGCAATTGGAGGGGGCACGTTCTCTGCAAATCCGGTCACAATGACTGCAGGACTTGCCACGCTGAACTTTTTGAGAAAGAACAAGAACGTCTACACAAAGATAGGCAGGCTAGGTGGCATGGCAAGGAAGGGCCTGAGCACGATATTTGCCGACGCAGGAATCCCGTGCCAAGTGACCGGCCTTGAATCCATATTCATGACGCACTTTGGCAAAGACATGGTAAGGGACGCGGCCGATGTCGCGACGTCTGACAGGGCGCTCTTAGCAAGATACCATCTTGCGCTGATGGCGGATCATGGCATATTCTTCCTGCCCGGCAAGATGGGCGCGTTCTCGTATGCCCACGACGAGGCTGACGTAAAGCAGATGCTTGCAGCCACAGAAAAAATAGTAGAGTCAGGACTTTTCAAGCAACCCTCTTAATGCTACATTCTTGGGCATTCTGGAAAACCATGCCGCGCTTTCGCTGACAAGCGACTCGACATTGCAGTCAAACAGGATAAAGTTGGCGCGCAGCTCTTCCCTGCCTGATTTCAATGTCGCCCGCAGGATCCCACGGGTCCCCCAGACTGCCGCGGCTGTTCCGATTGAAGACAGGTGCTTGCCAAGCACATCCTTGTAGTTCGCACCTTTTGGAACGACGACAATAGGTAGCGTCCACCAGTCTCCGGACTTTTGCAGGAGCGTCTTTTTGTCCTTTTTCACCACTGCGGCGGCTGTCTTTAGCACAAACTGGCCTGCGGACATTTCCTTGAATCGGGACATTTGCTTCGCCGTCACGTTGACGACCTTTCTACCCGACGGGAGCTTTGACGCCGATAGCCTGCGGTAGTTGCCCCTCGTGTATATCAGCGGGAACTTTTTCTCGTCAAACGTGGCGCTGACCGCTTCGCCCACGACCATGATGTGGTCGCCTATCTTTTCGATCATGGCAACTTTACACTCGGCGTTCAGGGCACACCCCTTAATCATCGGGACGTCGATGTGCTTGGCGTCGTAGGTCTTGAAGATGCCGGGTATCCCCAGCTTATCTATCTCTGTGCTGGAATAGCCGCCGGCGATGTTGACAAGCTCTGTCTGGTCGTCTGACGCGATATTGACCCCGAACACTTGCGTCTCCTGTATGTTCCAGTACGTCGGCGAGTCGTGGATAAATACAGCAATGAGCATCGGCTCGTAGGAAATGTGCATCGTCCACTCGGCCGCCATGACGTTTCTCCCCCTGCTGCCCTTTGTTGTGATCAGGCCGACGGTGGTTGCAAAGTACCGATGCACGTTGTCCATTATTTCAGACATCAGCAGAACTTGAAAAACGGTTCCTAATATTAGCTACCAATACTGCCGCATTGCACTAGCAAGATCCCTGTCCCAAATCAGCGGGGCAGTCGATTGACACGATGGGACAGGGACCTACTCAAATTCTGTATGTTTTAAGAGCAGGTTGAATTATTAAATCGTGACTTAACCTTGTTAATCGATTACAGGTTATATTGAGGCGCCCTC
>JBFLWZ010000236.1:0-2619 GCA_040757615.1 Thermoproteota archaeon
TACTGAAAGCAAGTCCTTTCCAGAGATGCCAAACGCGTCGTACTGCACTTCCTTGCTTGTCAGAGAAAAGCTGAGCGATTCGAGCATGCCAAGCCCTGCAAGCGATTCCCTTATCGCGCCAAAGTGTGTGGAAAGCAAGTTTCTTTGTCCTGCCGTCGGCGATGCCGGGAATGCCGGCTCCATGTTGAATATGCCATATCCTATCGCGACTTCTTCGGCAATGTCTATTGCGTGGCCGATATCTGTCCGGTAGCGCGGGACTGTGCAGATGATTTTATTGTTCGTTGCCTTTGCATCAAGCCTGCTCTTTTTCAGACACTTGATCATGTGTTTTGCATCAAGCCTCAGGCCAAGGATGCTGTTGACGTAATCGACATCTGCAACTATTGTCTTTGGCTTCATCTGCGGCGTATCAACCTTCTTGCCAGAATCCGTGGTCACAGTCCTTATTTCAAAGCCGGCGTCATAGAGCGTGATTGCGATTATTGCAAGCGTGTCATCCGCGGCTTTTTGGTCAGTCGCAGTGACTTCGACAAAGAGGTTTCGGCATTTCTCATCCACCTTCGTGGCGTTGCCGTTGATTATCGGCGGAAACGAAAGGACTGTGCCAGCGCTGTCGACAATGATTGGATACCTGTCAAATCCTGACAGAATGTGGCCATATTGCCTGCCAATGTCCGATTCTTTCAGGATCTGATCAACTGATCGGTTTGATGTTTCGCCGAGCGGCTCAAAAGCATAGTTTCCGCTGACCGTCTTGTAGGTCACCGGGAACTTGATGGCATCTAGGTTATGGATGCCGATCGATGCCTTTTTGCGCCTCCTTCCAACGCCATTGTGGAGGTCTTCTTGCATTGCAATCAATTGCTTGATCGTTTCGTCGTCAAGTCTGCCGTTTCTTGCAACAAGCGCAACAATGTATGGTCTTGTCTTTTTCACAGACGGATCGATCCTTACTACCATTCCACTTTTTCCTGCAGTCTTGAATTTCGGGATGCCTGTTTCGATCTCTAGAAGGCCGCGGAGCGCCCTTGCTATGCCATAGTCGGAAGAAAAGTCCGGCCTGTTTGGGTTGTACTCGACCCTGATCACGTTATCGTCAATGCCTTCGATATCAAGTGCGACGAACGGCAGCATCTCTAATGCTTTATCGACCTTTACACCAGGAACGAACTTTCTCAGCCGGTCAACAGTCACGTTTACAACTGGCATCTTGGCACGCTCCTGAGCCACGCAAGTTTGTTGCCGTAAAGGTCGCGAACATCGTTCAGGCTGAAACGCAACATTGCAATTCTCTCGAGGCCGCCACCCCATGCAAGCACCGGGTTTTTGATACCAAGAGGCTGAGTGACCTCTGGCCGAAAGATGCCCATACCAAAGAGCTCGACCCACTTTTCCAATTTTTCGTTGTAGACCATGCTCTGAAGTGACGGCTCGGTGTACGGAAAGAACGTGGGCCAGAACTTTACTTTCTTTATCCCCATCTTAGCATAGAACTCTTTCTGCAGACCCATCAGGTCTCGAAGCGACGCCTTGGGAGCAGTGGCCACTCCTTCTACTTGGTGGAACTCGACAAGGTGTTTGTAAGAAACTTTTTCATTCCTGAAGACCCTCCCTACTGAAAAGTAGCGGCCAACTTCTGGCTTTACCTTTGCTAGGTGTTGTAATGTCACTGGAGTGGTATGCGTCCGCAGGACAACGCGCTCTGCTTCCTTGGTATCCCACTTGCTGCTCCATCCCTTTTTGTGAACCTCTGCAATCTTGCTGATCTGATCCCTGCTAGCCGGTATCGGCTGCCTCTGCCCTGAAAGGTAGAATGTGTCCTGCATCTCCCTTGCAGGATGATCCTGCGGAGTAAACAGCGCGTCAAAGTTCCAGAACCCTGACTGCACCATCGAGCCGTCAATTTCTGAAAACCCGAGCCCGACAAAAATCTCCTTGACCTCCTCGATAATGTCGACAAGCGGATGGCGCCTTCCGGGATAGACTGCTGGTGCAGGTGCTTCAACGTCAAGTGCGGAAAACTTTGCCTGCCTCCACTTGCCAGATGTAATCATTTCTGTGGTGAGACGGCGCTCTACCTGTTCTTCGTCAAGTGAGGGAAGCAGCACCTTGCCTGCCTCTGTCAGCGAAATGGTCGACTCTTTTACTTCCCTGACTTCTATATAGTTGGGCCTTTTTTTCATCTGATCAAGAGTCTTCTTTTCTTCCTGATTCAGCTGGGAAACATCAATGACATTCTGTAGTTTTGCAAGCAAAAGCTCTTCTGCAGATTTTTTTTCTGCGTCCGGCGTTGCAAGCATCTTTCCTTCGACCAGCTGGATCCACTGGTTGCGCCTTGCTCCTGCAATGGCAGCATTTACTTCTTCACTTTTTATCTCGCCGCTTGCAAGCACTTCGCCTATTGTGTTCTTGCCTTCCTTTACCGCGTTTACAAGTCTCCGTTCAGGTAGCCCCTTGGAAGCAGCTGCCTTGCCTTCTGATGCAAGACGGGCAGTAGAGCGGGACGACTCGTTTATCGAAATCAGGTTCTTGAATTTGAGCCACTCGATGCCACGCCTCACCTGATCGATTGAAAGGCCGGTGGCCGCTGCAAGCTGCTCGGCTTTTGAATCATTG
>JBFLWZ010000237.1:0-2615 GCA_040757615.1 Thermoproteota archaeon
CTTGATAGAAAAAGGCTTGGCGATTGCTCGTCTAGTCATCGTAGAGATCTGAAAAGCCAATAATGAAACAATGTATCTTTGATAAAGTCCACGTTTTGAGATCTTTTGCGGTTTGCTTCGAGGAAAAAGGCAACTCCTGTAAGGCTTGGTTCGAGTCTGCATTCATTCTCTCATGAAAATACTTTACTGGCGAATCCTAAAAAGACGTGTGGAAGGTTTTTCTCATTATCCTGTGACATATGCCCGTTCTCCATGTTGCGAGAGGTCAAGACCTATCTCTTCTTCCTTTGGAGTGACCCTTATGCCTCCAGGCCACACTACATCCATTACCTTGATAATGATTGCAGTGACGCCCAATGACCATGCCAGAGCTGCAAACGCCCCTATTGTGTTTTCATACAGCTGGGCAGGGTTGCCAAAGGCAAGACCGTTGTCGCCCCACGGTGTAAATCTCCTTTCTGCAAACACTCCAGTTAAGAGCGCGCCAGTAAGACCGCCGATGCCGTGCACGCCCCATGTGTCGAGCGCGTCGTCCCACTTTCTGCGATTCTTGAACGCAACTGCTGTGTAGCAACAAATGGATGCAAGGATACCAATTACTATTGACGACATCGGAGATACGAATCCCGCTGCTGGCGTGATGGCCACAAGTCCGGCTACAGCACCCGATGCTGCACCGACTGTAGAGGGTCTTCCGGTGTGTCCCCACGATATCAGGGCCCATGTCACAGCTGCCATGCCTGTCGCAATCTGTGTTGCCACGAAAGCGCTTGTCGCGTTGGTAGCTGCAGCTGCTGCTGAACCAGCGTTAAAACCAAACCAGCCAGTCCACAGTAGCGCTGCACCGAGCACCACCAACGAGATGTTGTGTGGCTCCATTGGCACTTTCCCGTATCCTATCCTGCGACCAAGCATGAGAGCAACCACGAGACCTGACCAGCCGGATGTGATGTGGATGACTGTTCCGCCTGCAAAGTCAAGCGCACCAAGGCAGCCACCCCATCCAAATCCACAGTAGCCTGGAGTCATGCCATAGTTATTGGCTGCTGTGATTTCCCATGTCCAGTGTGCTGCAAAGTCATAGACGAATGTCGCCCAGATGATGATGAAGATGATGAACGCGCTGAACTTCATCCTCTCTGCCACCGACGCCACAATCAGTGCAGGTGTGATGATGGCGAACATCATCTGGAATATCATGTATGTTGCATGTGGTATAGTATATCCTGTGATACCACCATAGGCGTTTGATGGAACGTCATGCAGCACATTGTTCAGCCCAACCCAATCCAGAGTTCCAATAAATCCATATCCGCCTGCATCAGGTCCAAAGGCAAGGCTGTATCCCCACAGCACATATTGAATTGCAATCACACCTGTAGTTATGAACACCATGTGGAGTGTATTGACAGCGTTCTTTTGTCTTGCCAGGCCACCATAGAACATTGCCAGGCCTGCAGGAGTCATCATGAGCACTAGCGCAGCAGATGTCAGCATCCATGCATTATCTCCGGGGTTTATTTCACATGGAACGAGAGCTCTGTTTCCTTCTTCATCAGTTACATCATCAGTGGCTGTTATTGACCCATCCCCATTTTGATCAACAAAGCAATGATATCTGACTGCAGGATCATCTGCAGTATAAGCAAAAGCACTACTGCCCAACTCACCAGCAGATGCCAGAACTACCAAAAGGGTGGCTACCCCTAAGAACTGTACTATTGAACTCTTTTTCAGGAACATTAAACTCACGGTGTAATAGGTCTATAAAAAAATAAGACAATGCCGTAAGACTAAGGATAAAATTAGCTTGAACAGTAAGAGAAGACAAACATACACTAAATTTCAATTACAACAAATAACCGAATTCTCATCAAAAAGACCGTATATACTATTTTTCTGAACATAAGAAGAATTCTTGCGATCCATTTTTGATCAGATGCTTGTGAGAAGGGGAACAATGTTAAAGCGCTAGCAAGTTCAGCCCCCTTATCACTCTCAAGTGACACCGTTTAACTGACAGTTGATTATTGGCAACAGAGCTTATTATTCAACCTAAAAGGACGTCTTTCAGCGTTTAGTAATAATAGCCCAACATGCTTTTTCTTGGTTATTGCCTCCTAGAAAGAAAGCCAGAAAAGCAAACATTCAAGAAGAGCAGTTAAAACTGCTAAAGAAAATCCTCGCCGAGTTACAAACGCTGAATGCAAACATTGCAAGCATCAAATCCGGCCCTTTGCTGGCAGAAGCGGATGTCCTATCTGACATTGGATCAGATGACGAAGAATTGGAAGATTACGAATAATTATTCATAAGCACTTCGATATTCTTGCAGCATTGTCTGTTTCACGTTTTCTACAAGGTCTTCCATCTCTTTCTTGTCGTTCAATTCATTTTTCTTCTTCGGATGGATTCCAAGCGAATCAAGTTCGTTGAACCAGTATCCCTCTTCACATTCCTTGGAATGCATATACCAAGCAAAGGATAACAACGGATTTATGTGATCTCGAAAATTTAGTTGGGGTTGAGGATCATTTTTCCTTAGATCTTGCCGGCTTCCTTCAAGCGCGCCTGCATCCTTGCCTCTCCTTCGCGGAAGTGCTTCTTTTCTTCAG
>JBFLWZ010000238.1:0-2520 GCA_040757615.1 Thermoproteota archaeon
GGCTGCAGACTCCTGGACACCCAGCATCTGAGAAAAAGGCGTTCATGATCCGGGAGAAGGACTGCATATTCTGCATGGCATGCGAGAACGTGTGTCCGCCGCAGGCTGTAAAGATATTCAAGAAGGGTGGCTAGACTAGCAATTAATATTGCACATGGCTTGATTACTAGCGTTGGCTAAATTTCCTGTCGTGGCCACGGGCGGCACATTTGACGAAATGCACATCGGCCATGTCGCGCTCTTGTCAAGGGCATTTCAGATAGGCGAGAAAGTGATAATTGGGGTTTCAAGCGACGAATTCGCAATAAAGAGAGGCAAGAGGCTCAACCACAACTATAACCAGCGCGTTGAAAACTTGAAAAAGATGATAAAAAAAGAGTTTGGCGACGTGGACTATGAAATCGCCAAGCTCGACGGCGATTTTGGGCCGGCAGTGACCACGGGCAACGTCAGGGCGCTGGTGGCAAGCAGCGAGACTCAGTTCAAGGGCAGGCTCCTCAACGAGATGCGCGCCAAGAGCGGCCTGAAACCGGTAGAAGTAATCGCGGTCGAGTTGGTCAAAGCAGAAGACGGCTCGCCCATTTCCTCCACGCGCATCAGGGCTGGCGAGATTGACAGTAAGGGCAGGTTGTTAAAACGCAGGTAAACAATCTTTGATTATCTGGATTTTATTCGGATTTATCTGCAACTAGGTGTGTATCCGGAAACACCAATTGATTATGCTTCGAGCAAGATAATATCGGGCGTCAAAAACCTGCGCGAAGGACTCGACCCAGACATACTGGCATACTGGTACAAGCGGATCGAGGACCAGTCCAGAGATGTGGTGCCGCCGCACCTCAAGGACAAGATCCACTTTGAGCAGGACAGGATATTGTGGATGAAGTTCAAGATGGACGTCTCAAAGAGGGCGGTACCGTACGTCATGCAGGTGATAGAGGAATACATCCCCATGATGCCATACTCGACGGGTCTGTATTTCAGAAAGGTTCAGGAAATACTGACCGACGAGATGAACAAGGAGCTGCGCTAGGCAAGCATCATCTCGGCAGTCGAGCCGGAAAAGTCGCTTGATAGGATCTTTGCCTTGCCCTTCACCACATCGAGCAGGAGCGACCTGAGCCTATCGACGTTCTCTTTATCTTTGAGCAGAACCGCATGCGACGACTTGTCCTTTAGTTTTATCACGATCTCGTTGCCAATGACTGCGGCAACGCCATCGACGTATACCGTATCATCTTTTTGTACAGACACCAAGCCGGCGAGCTTTTCTGCTTCGTAGCGGTCTTCGCATTCGAATTTCACGGACTTCATTTCGAAAATGGCTTTTCGTCGTACATGAACCTGTCAACTACATCCCTTGCCTTTTCACGTCGCTTCTTGAACTCCACGACAAAGGGCTTGGCTCCTTTTGCAAGGTCGGCCTTGCATTCGCCGCACAGGAGGTTGCCGCTCTTGCATTTCAGCATGCGCTCGTCGGACTGCTTTTCGGTATCGAAAAAGTAGCGCAAGTACCAAAAGACGGGGCAGCCAAGGGCGTTGGCTCCAAGCTGACGCTGCAGCGCCACCGTCGGCTGGCCGCCCGTGAACGCGGTCGATACTTTCTTTTCCACCACTTCGGGCTCGTCCGTTGTAAAGATGGCAGTCTCTGGTTTGGACGACGACATCTTGCCCAGCATGCCGAGGCCGGGCAGGAACTTGCTGTGTATCTGGGCTGGCTTGTAGTAGCCCATCCTGTCTGCGACGTCCCTTGTCATCCTCCAGTACGGGTCCTGGTCTATAGCGGCAGGTATCAGCACCGGCGTAGGCTTGCCTTCTATTACAGAAGGCAAAAAGCATGGCGCCGCCTGTATCGGCGGAAAGCCGATCATTCCAATGTTGGTTGAATTTGAAAATCCAAAGACAGCCCTAGCGGTGGAAAATGTTATCCTCTTTGCAACCTCGGTCGCAATCGGGTAGAGGTATTGGATGTGCTTTGTGTCAACAATGATCTTGGTTTTTTTCGGGTTGAACCCTATCGCAATAATGTCAAGTATGTTTTCGTAGGTATACCGCTCAATCTCTTCCCTTGTCCTGTCCTGGCCGTAGAGAAACTTTTCGTCGTCGGTCAGCTGAAACAACAGTTTAGCGTCAAACTTGTCCTGCAGGTATTTTGTGAATATCCATGGCATAAGATGTCCCATGTGGACCATGCCAGACGGCCCCCTCCCGGTGTAAAGATAGAAATTTTCGCCCTTGCTCTTTTTGTCAAGGACCCAGTCAAAGTCGCGGTGTGAGAAAAAGTAGCCCAGCTTTAGCATTGGGTGGACCTCGCCGGTCATGCTCTTGACCTTCTGCAGGAGCTCAGGGGTTATCGGCTGTGTGCCAAACTTTTCGATCAGCTTACCATAGTCGACTTCGCCCTCTACCTCCCAAGGCGTGACCTTAAAGTCATCGTCGGCACTAGCCTGATCGTCTAGATCCATGAATGCAGCAACTTGACGTTAAACGTTTAAAAAGTCTTCCACTGTCAGAACTTTG
>JBFLWZ010000239.1:0-2493 GCA_040757615.1 Thermoproteota archaeon
GCAAGACTCTGCTTGCAAAGGCGGTGGCCAACGAAAGCAACGCCCACTTTATCAGCATCTCCGGCCCGGAGATAATGAGCAAGTTCTATGGCGAGTCAGAAGCCCGGCTCAGGGAACTGTTCAAAGAGGCGCGTGAAAAGGCCCCGACTGTGATGTTTATTGACGAGATCGACTCGATCGCTCCAAAGAGGGAAGAAGTGACCGGCGAAGTCGAAAGGAGGGTCGTGTCGCAGCTGCTTTCGCTATTGGACGGCCTGGAAGCAAGAGGAAAAGTCGTGATAATTGCTGCAACCAACAGGCCAAATGCCATAGACCCGGCATTAAGGCGCCCCGGCAGGTTCGACAGAGAAATAGAGATCAGGGTACCTGACAAGCACGGCAGGTTGGAGATACTTCAGATCCACACCCGCAACATGCCGCTTGAAGCTGACGTCGACCAGTCTAGGATCGCGTCCGTGACGCACGGATTTGTCGGAGCCGACCTTGAATACCTCTGCAAAGAAGCTGCGATGAGGTGCTTAAGGAGGATGCTGCCAGAGATGAATCTGGAAGAGGAAAAGGTTTCTCCTGAAGCTCTGGACAAGCTCGTGATCACACAGAGCGACTTTGACCAAGCGATAAAGGAAGTCATGCCATCAGCCATGAGGGAGGTATTTCTTGAATCTCCAGATGTGCAGTGGAGTGACATCGGCGGCCTCGAGGAAGTTAAGAGGCAGCTGCAGGAAGCAGTCGAATGGCCACTAAAGTATCCCGACCTTTATTCAAAGATAGGTCACACCGTTCCAAAGGGCATATTGCTGCACGGTCCGTCCGGCACTGGTAAGACACTGCTTGCAAAGGCGGTAGCGACAGAGTCTGAAGCCAATTTCATCAGCGTCAAGGGACCGGAGCTTTTGTCAAAATGGATTGGAGAGTCAGAGCGCGGAATCCGAGAAATCTTCCGAAGAGCTAGGCAGGCTGCGCCGTGCGTCATTTTCTTTGACGAATTGGACTCGGTAGCACCTGTAAGGGGTATGAGCGAAGGCGGAGGCGGAGGTGCATCTGAGAGAATTGTATCCCAGCTCTTGACTGAAATGGACGGCATAAGCTCGCTGCACGGAGTAGTCGTGCTTGGCGCAACCAACCGGCCTGAAATGGTAGATCCGGCACTCATGCGCCCTGGCAGGTTTGACAGGATAATCTTTGTGCCAAACCCCGACAAGGAGACCCGAGTAAAGATACTTGAAATCCATTCAGTTGGAAAACCGCTCAAAGATGACATCGATCTGAAAAGGATTGCCGAGATGACAGACGGGTTTAGCGGGGCCGACATGGCAGCAATCGCCAACACGGCCGCGTCAATTGTGCTTCACAGATACCTTGCAAAGTATCCAACGCCAGAAGAGGCCGCAAAACACGCATCAGAAGCAGAGATAAGCTCAGCCGACTTTGAAGACGCAATCCAGAAAATCAGGACGCAGAGAGAGATGAAGAAAGCGGAAAGCCTCTCTCATTTCATGTAGCAACAAGAATGCATTTACCATAGTGGGCGCTATTATACTGACAACAACATGACGTCAGAAACAACACAGCGACACAAATCATCAAGGGCCATTGAAAATGTTCTGGTGCTTCAGGGCGGAGGCTCTCTTGGAGCCTTTGGGTGCGGCGTCTTTAAGGCACTACATAACAATGGGATCAGTCTGGACCTGGTGGGCGGCACATCCATAGGCGCTGTAAATGCTGCAATTATCTGTGGAAACAAGAGTGGAAACCCCGCGCAGGATCTAGAGAATTTCTGGTTAGAGATCGCAGATAGTAGCTACCAGCTGATACCTGACATGTTCCTGATGTATTACGATTTCATCAAGAGCGCGTTTGGCACAAGAAGGATGCCTACCGGAGCACTTAACTCTGTGTTGTTTGGCGTCCCCAAGTTGTTTGTCCCCCGATGGACCGCGCCAAGCTTTACGATGAGCGACGAGACAGCGGAAGACTTGCTTACTTGGCCGCTGGACTGGACCTACTATTATGACCATTCCCCGCTGGCGAAAACGCTGGACAAGTACATTGATTACGCCAAGCTATCCTCCAGCCGCTCGATAAAGAATAACACAGAGAAAAAGCCGGCTCCTGACAGTCCTAGGTTGATCATGACTGCCGTCAACGTCTTAACCGCCGAGGCACTTGTGTTTGACAGTGCAAAGATGGAGATCGGGCCCAAGCACATACTGGCAAGCAGTGCCTATTCTGCCTATGGCTTTCCGTGGATAAAGCTCGAAAACGACATCTATGCCTGGGATGGCAGCCTCTTGAGCAACACCCCTCTCAAAGAAATAATCGAGGCATCTCCAAGAAATGACAAGAACGTATACATCGTTGAAAATTATCCGCGAATAATCGACAGGCTCCCGGCTAACAGGTCCGAAGTAATAGACAGGACGCGTGACATTATTTTCAGCGATAAAACCATCTATGATCTGCGCGCATGGAGCCACATGTCAAGGCAGACAG
>JBFLWZ010000240.1:0-2488 GCA_040757615.1 Thermoproteota archaeon
ACCAGCTAAAGGATGCCGGAGCTGCAGAAGTAAAGGGCGTTGCGCCTGGCGACAAGGTAACCGTGCAGGGAATGCCCGTGGAAGCCATAGCGGCCTACAATACCAACAAAAAGTTCCATCCAAAGGCAGACAAAAAGGTGGGATTTGTCATCACCATCAACGACATGCGAATCTATCACACAGGCGATGCTGACGACATTCCAGAGATGAGCACGGCCAAACCTGATGTCGCGCTCGTGCCAGTATCAGGAACGTACGTCATGACTGCAGAAGAAGCTGCCAAGGCCATAAACGAAAAGATAAAGCCAAAGAAACTTGCGATCCCCATGCACTATGGGTCAATTGTAGGGAGCGAGCAAGATGCGATAAGGTTCAAGCAGCTCGTTACAGTCTGCCCAGTCCAGGTCCTGAACCGCGAGTAAGCTAGCATGCCTGGTACGCGGCCAGGATGTTCTTTTCATTGTTTTCCCATATCAGCTTTGAGCGGGCGAATTCGAACACTTTGAGCCTCTTGTTATAGAGTTCGTCCATGTCGTTTTTCATGCCCGCAAGCTGCGACACCAACGAATCATAATCGTCAAACGTTGTGCAATTCTCTCTCAGAGTATTTGCGACCGCCTCAAATGACGACGTGCACATCACAAAGAGTCCCGCGTGAGCGTACTCGTAAGCCTTGTTCGGGTTGGAATACTTGTGGAACCAGTGGCTCTGCCACGGGAGGATTCCTACCGATGCACTGGCCATTTCAGAATACATCTGGTCCCTGTTTACGAAGCCCGTATATCTTACTCTGAGCGAAGACTGTCCCTTGGGGCCTATCATAACCAGATTGCCGAGGTCGTTAGATTCGAACAGCTCGGGGAAGCCATGAATGTTCCTGTGCGGAGTCATCCTGCTCAAATCATCGGTTCCTGCATAGACCGAAGTAAGTTCAGGATGCTGCTTTGGCCTCTGAAAGTCGCGGACTTCTTGCAGCATCGGATAATTGGGCACCAGAAATAGTCGATTGCTGTGATACATGTCGCGGAAATCCCTGATTATCGTGTCTGATACGGTGATCACTGGCGCTGCCGACACTATATCCTTCTCCCATTCCGGAAATTTTGTTCCGACGATGCGCTTGCCGACTTTTTTTACAAGGTTCTTTAGCGAAGATCCGCTGCGATCCGTCCGGACTAGGGACGTATGCCTGGACCAGTATTCATGATCGTCATATACAAACGGCAAGCCAAGCTCAAGCGCCATCTTGGCGGGGTAGATGTCGTGGGCGTGGATAATGTCAGGCCTTATCTCGTCTATCGCTCTCTGCACTTGCTTTTTGATCTGGTTCCAATAAGGCTGGATCCCGAGCATACCGGCAGAAACCCTGTCGACTCTAAATCCAATCATCCAGCCGACCTCAAATATCTTTGAAAAGGAGCTGCTAGCATAACCGTCCCGTGGTCTTTCGCCGGCAAAGAAAGCTTCGTGGCCGTTCTTTTGTGCGGTCATGGCAGACTTTTCGATCCTCCAGTCGGGCAGGCTGCTATGAGAAAGGTGGAGGATCTTCAATGCTACTGCATGACTATAATAGGTATATTTTCTTTAGGAAGATAACTATAGAATAGACCTGAAGATTTACATGACAAAGGTATTAAGGAACCAGCTAGCGCTTGCTAGCTGTTGAAGGTCGCTTCAATAGTAGGCGCCCGGCCAAATTTCATCAAGATGGCACCTGTCCACCAAGCAGTCAGCAGGTTTGCCGACCACACCATCGTACATACGGGACAGCATTATGATTACGAGCTGTCCGAGATCTTTTTCAAAGAGTTCGACCTACCTGCGCCTGACCACAATCTTGAGGTGGGCTCTGGCAAGCCGACCTACCAGATCGCCGAAATGATCCGGCGCCTAGAATCTATCTTGCTAAAGACGCACTTTGATCTGGTCATTGTATACGGCGACACGAATTCGACCTTTGCAGGCGCGCTTGCAGCAAGCCGGCTTGGACTAAAGGTAGCACACGTAGAGTCGGGACTGAGGAGCTTTGACCGGCGCATGCCCGAAGAGGCAAACCGCGTTCTGACGGATCACGTCGCCGACTATCTTTTTGCACCTACCCGCACCGCCGTAAAGAATTTAGAGCAAGAACACGCATTCGGCAAGATAGTCTACACTGGCGATGTCTCGGTCGAGATGGTCAGAAAGGCGGCGCGATTTGCTTCAAAATCGCGGATACTGATAGAGCTTGGCTTGGAACCGCAATCCTATGTGCTCTTTACGATGCACAGAGCAGAGAACACCGATTCCAAGGCAAACCTTGCTTCGGTGATAAGGGCATTTGAGCAACTGCCAGAGATAAGAATTGTCTTTCCAATCCACCCGAGGACTGCAGGCGTGCTAAAGGAAACCGGTTTGATGGAGCGGCTCGGACGCTGCAGAAACGTCCAGATCATCCAACCCGTAGGCTATGTCGACTTTGTCAGGCTGATGCAGGCTTCGAGCAAGG
>JBFLWZ010000241.1:0-2467 GCA_040757615.1 Thermoproteota archaeon
CTCGGATCAATTTAACTATAGTAGGTTTACAAAGCACCTACAAGGCTGGTGAGCACATTATCTTTACTGTAAGTGCAAAAGGTGTCTCGGATAATGCTTGCAACATCAATTCTCCAAACGTAGTAATGCGCGATAACGATAGTGGCAAAACGATCTACTGGCCTAATCCATTCGCTCTTTATTATGCTATGGGTTGTCCCGGACCAGAGCCAATAGCCATGCATTGGACGTTTGGAGATGATGCCGAAAGCGAAATTATTCTAGACAAAGTTGGTTCCTATACAGTCATTGCTTCGCTTGAAGATATTACGACAGAAAAGCAATTCGACATTACAAACTAATCATTTTTCAGCAACCCCAATTCTTCTATTCACTTCGTATGGCTTTTCAAGATCGTCTGTGTTGACAGTTATTGTTAATTTGTAAATTCCCGCTTCTTTTACATGAATGGGTGCTTGTGGATCGTCTTCTCGAGGGGAGCCTAACTTTTGTTCAATGTATTTCGCGGGGGCCGTTGGCGGATCTGGCGACATGAAAGCCATTCCATAAATCTTGTTTTTCGGGTCGTTCTCTTTTGTTATAGTTACATGAGGAAAACCATTGCTTATGAGAATACCATGCTGATTATTGAAAATTCTATCGACTCGTTAATTCTGTATTGCTCTTTGAGCCCTTCTATGTCGATACTAACCATTAACAATAATGAAACAGGTCGATCGAATAATTTTTTTATGTCATCAATCTAATGTGCCATTTGCCAAAGCTTCTTCATGTTTGGCTTTGCCAAGTATGCTTGAAACGTCTAGGCAGGGTAGTAGTACATAAAACGGAGCTCTCTCTTGTTTATTACAGTACTTGATTGCACGATCCATCATATGCATGCGCTATTGCTTGCTACAATAATCCTATCTTTGGGCAGTGCAGTTTTGCTACTGTCATTACTGATGCTATTTCAGGCATATGCTGCCGATTTGAGAGCTTATGAAGAATGTGTCCAGCGTATACTTGAATCTTAAGATGAAGGTTCAAGAGGGTCGCCGATCTATCTTTGTTCTAAAATCAATATTATCTACACAAACAGCGGATTGACGAAAATGTTTGCTTACCTCTTTCCTCCAATTGGGATAAGGTCTGGTATCGCGGGAACAGTGTTATTTGTCGTGAACCATAGATCTGCAGATTCTGAAGAGTTGGCAAGATTCGTGATACATAACATAACTACCGAAAATCTACAACCGTTTTTAATACTCGCAGAACAAACAAAAGAAGATACCTATAATTCGTCAAGTGGCGAAACCCTTTCATACAAGTTTATAGATATGGTATCGTGACTCACGAGCCCAAGGATGCCAGTGCAGGCGGCACCGGATACAGCCCCTATATGAAGACCGTGGCTTTGGCAATCCTTGTAATGGGCGTTTCGATTGCATTGATCATTGTCATGTGGGCTTGGTTTGGCAGGATAGGGCCTAGCTTCTCGTCTGAGAGGTTATTGCAACAACAGGCGGAGTTGAGGGAACAGTATGGACTGCCTCCACAACCTCCAGTTCCACAGAATTTGCTAGAGACTCCTCCATCATTGAGGAATATAACACAAGCAAATGAAACAAGCAGTTCACCGTGATTTAGAATCAGCATTGGATTCAGTTACTGCCGAAATGGCTGGCGTAATGGTAGTACATCTCCGATTCGCTTAATCCATTGCTTTCCCTTATCTGTCAACGTTCACACTCCTAAAAGTTGGTCATAGCCAATCCCGTGATTGTGTCGCAGAAAGCTCGCCCACCTGCCAACAAAAGCTGTTTGTCGCTGTGAATCTTTCTTATTATTTCGCTTTTCTCTTTGCCGTCACACAGTTCTTCTAGGACATATATCGCTTGTTCAAGTTCATGTAGGTCAGAAGGATCATCATTTTCCCGGCCCGGCTCCCCTGCAATAACCATGTCCAATAACAGCCAGTCACTAGCAACAAGATCGATTTAACCTTGATAATGTGTTATTCAATACTAATAGGATTATGACGCTTGAAGGAAGAGGATTTTTCTCTAATACATGCTTCTACCAGCTAGTCAATTAACATGGTTAATTCATCTTAATTAACGGAACAGGTGTCAAGACTTGCATGAGTAAAGTGAAATTCGTGATATGCAACTCGTGCTTTTGGTGTGCGTCAATACTCACTACATATTCTGATCCGAAGAAATGTCCTTCTTGCTATGGACACGACCTAGAGAGTTTTCCTTTGGACCCAAAAGAGAATTACAAGTTCAACTATTCTCCAGAGACAGGCGTCATGCTTGAATTTGCCTAGATTATCTTTGTTCATGCAGCACAATTTTGATGAAAATACTTTGATTTGCGAGAATATACCTTGCTTACGATAGTGTCGCTTTTATTTATCGCCTTGCTGCAATAGCTACAGCAGCCATATTGATTCATCAGGTGGAATGGAACTAAGTGCCCCTGT
>JBFLWZ010000242.1:0-2436 GCA_040757615.1 Thermoproteota archaeon
TTGAAATGGACAGATCATCACTTGGCGGCAATCAGAAATCGCATGCTAACTAACAATCCAATGAAAAACGCAGAGATAGCCAATAAAGTGTCTGAAATTAGCAAAGCACGCTTTCTTGCGGATCCAAACCACCCTTGGCACAAGAATATTGAAAGACTGCAAATAGGGTTAGACAAACATCCATCTGAGAGCCAAAAGCTTCTTTACAAAATTCTTGAAGAGATTGGCGCGAGATACCTGCCAGAGTACCGGATCAAAATTGAACAAAAGGTTGAAGGCTCAAAGTCCTATTACATAGCAGATGCTGCGATAGAGGAATCAAAACTTGATATTGAAATTGACAGACGGTGGCACTACAATTCTGAGCAGGTTGCATTAAGCGACGTTATCAGGGATAAAACCCTTGAACTTAATGGTTGGAAGGTGTTAAGGATATCTGAAGGCTACATACGTAACCATCCCGAGGAGGTAAAGGCGCTGATTATCGAGCGTATCACTCCTATCATCAGGAAGAACAAGCGCACTTGGCTTACAGTCAAGTCAGTCAAGCCCACAGACAGAGTTGAGCAAGTCTATAGCCTAGAATGTATTCCCAACCACAACTATGTGGCCGACGGCATCCTGGTTCACAATTGCCAGTATTGCCAGAACTATGACATTTCGCAGAGGCGCAAGGTGGAAGGCGCAGAGATGACGCCGGAACAGGTTGCTGAGACTGCTGCACGCTATGGCTCGCAAGGGATCGCATACACCTACAACGAGCCTTCTATCTTTATCGAGTTTGCCCGCGACTGTGGCATCGAGGCCCACAAGCGGGGCATCTTTAACATCTTTGTGTCAAACGGCTACGACACACCCGAATCTGTAGGCATGATGGGCCAGTTTCTGGACTGCATCACCGTCGACTTTAAGGGAAGCGGCGAGCAGAAATTTGTCAGGCGCTACATTGGGATACCTGACGCAAACCCGATTTTCCAGACGCTCAAAGAAATCCGCGACAAAACAAAGATCCATGTAGAGATAACAGACCTTATCGTGCCGCAGGCAGGCGATGACTTGGACGCTGCAAGAAAGCTCTGCAGATTCGTGCACGACGAGCTTGGGCCAGACACTCCGATACACTTTTTGCGATTCCACCCTGACTACAAGATGATGGATTTTGACAGCACTCCTGTGGAGACGCTGGAAAGACATCACGCAATAGCCAAGCAGGAAGGCCTGAAATATGCGTACCTTGGAAATGTGCCGGGCCATCCGCTAGAGGACACGTATTGCCCAGAATGCAAAAATGTCGTTATCGGCCGCTACGGCTATGCAATCGAATCATGGAATTTGGATGGCAACAACTGCTGCAAGAACTGTGGCTATCCTATACCAATAATAGGCAAGCTCCGCAAGGCAAGAAAGAACCCCTTCCAGTTCGTTCATTAGGTTAAAATTGCACATGGCAGGCAAGCTCTTCACCGGGGTCGTTGTCTAGCTTGGTATGATGCCAGCCTTGGGCGCTGGAGGCCGCTGGTTCGAATCCGGCCGACCCCACCATTTTGTACAGCATAATCACTGCTGCAAAGCGCGTAGAACCGATGCGACGCAGTGACCGAATCAGGCTGCCTCTGAATGCCTGCTTTCTGAAGACATCTCACCATGCGAGCGCTTTCTTGCTCCCCTCGTGCCAAAGAGGATGGCAGTAAGGAATGCAAAAATCCCCGCGGTTATGGCATAACTCATCATTGAATCTGCCATATCATTATTAGGCAAGTGTCGAAGATAAGGTTTTCTTACGGCCAACTTGTGGTATATAGCTTTCCCTGTTTGGACCTTTGGCTCGTATCCTTAGCTATTGTTATTGTTATTGTTATTTGGTGTGTCCAAGATCACAGATACTGTTGACGAAGGTTTAGACGGTCAGATGGGATTGCCATATTTTTCATAATATACCACAAACTTGTTCAGCGGAACGCAGTCCAAGAAGCAAAAGAAGACCACGGATTTGTTGGTGGGTGGTTCACATAAGATTGGTCTGCAACTGATAAATTGCATGCGCCAAAGTGTTAGGTATGAGTGATATCATTTCATGGGATAAGGCCATTGGAAGGAAGGTCAAGTCTAGTGACGACAAGGATCTAGGCAAGGTGCAGAGCATAACCCACGACTATATACAGACAAAGGAGGGCACTGTCTCAAAGAGTTATTATTTCATACCGAAATATTACCTGACCGGCTTTGACGGCGACAATCTGTGGGTCTCGCTGGCAAAGGACGAGGTAAAGTCAAGATTTGAAAAAGAAAAAGAGCCCGAGCCGGCAGAGCTGGAGACGCCAGAGTACAAAGAACGAAGAACGACCGTCACTGAAAGGTACCCGGAGATTGGGTCAAGGATACCTACTGGCATGGTCCAGATGCCGTGGGACAAGATCATTGGAAAAAAAGTGAAAT
>JBFLWZ010000243.1:0-2433 GCA_040757615.1 Thermoproteota archaeon
ATTGCTCGCTTCCTTATCTTTTCGCCCTCTGGCACCCTCTTCTGGCTCGGCGTTATCACTGCTGATTCGATCTGGTCCGGTGCAAGTCCAAGCGATATGGCATCAAGCCTCAAGAGGCTCCCATGCGACGCCAACCACTCTATTTTTCCGCTTACAGATCTTGCCATCTCTTCGTTGTCGGCGACTAGGTAGACCTTGTCAAGGCCGCTCCGCACGCCCCTGATTGCAGCCTCCTCTATCTTGCGAAGTGAAAGCTGGTTGTCCTCAGTGTCTTGGTTGCCGCCCTCTTCTGCCTCGAGCTTTACAAAACCGCACTTTATGTTGGGAAGTGCAGGATGCACGTTGATGTTCCATACAACGTCGATCGGGCCGGCTCCACAGTCGATGTCTTGCTCAATCGCAAAGCCTTTCTCTTCGCCGGCTTCAATCAGCCTGTCGAGATTTTGCGCCATCTATACCATCTCTCCAGCCTGTACAGTATCGCGTTCATATGCTCCAGAGACCCATGTCTTTGAAATCAGCGTCGATGGCGTAAGGACAGTCATATACTTGCGCAGCTGAAGTATGCTCTTGTCTGGCATGGATTCTATCGCATGTTTGATTTGGCCCGTCATTGTTTCTGTCGGGACGACGAAAACTAGCTTGTCAATCAAGTTCAGCAGCGCCCTTGCAATAGCCTCATTCACTGATGAGTTTGAAAACTCTGTAAGGCAAATGAACCCAAGCCGCATGTCAGGTAGTGACTCTTCTGGTTTGAAGACCCATGCGACTTGCACCGGCCCTGCGCCAAGGTCATGATTCTCTATCACTTCATATCCAAGGTCGCGGCCCATCTGGATTATCGGTGCCTTTAAAGTGTCAATCATTTGCAGCCTTTCCTGAGCATTCTGCTCAGATTCCGAATGGGCAGTAGTATCTTGCATGCAAGCTGCAACACATTATCACTTTTTACGGTTGCATGGCGAGCTATTCGACTGGCAATGCCATGGCCGGCAACATTTTTAGCGCATACTGGACTGGGATTTACATGAACTACAAGAAAGAGATCGAGGAGCCGATGAAAGTCGAGCATGTCAAGGATCTAGAGCTTGACGAAATGCCCCGGCCTACGCGCAAGGTGAGCAACACTTCTGTGCCTGTGCCGGACAATGCTGAGTCAAGCACCCACGACCGGATAAAGGGAAGACACGTAATAAAGTAGAGGGAGGCTATTTTACAATCATCACGGGGCAGCTGGCATACGTGGCCACGCCGGACGCGACGCTGCCAAGAAGCAACTTTGTAAATCCTGACCTGCCCCTCGTCCCTGTCACTATCAGGTCAATCTCGTTCTTTTCTGCATAATCCACTATTGCCTGCACGATCGAAGTCTGGCTGGCGACCATCTCTGTCTTCACCTTGACTCTTTGAGCGGCGGCCTTGCTCTCGATTTGGTCAAACCATTTTCTTGATTCCTTCTTTGCTGAATCCAGTATCTGGTTTATCGCGCTCGGAGTGGCTGTAAGGCCAAACGCCCCTGAAGAATATGCATAGCCCAACTGCGATACGAGTACGTTGAGAGCAATCAATTGGGCATCGTGCTTTTCAGCCATCTCGATCGCGTAATCAGCGGCTTTTGCAGAGGACCCTGAACCGTCAACACACACCAGTATTTTTGCAAATGCCAATAGTTCGGATTGTATCATGAGTGATATAAGGATTGAAAAAAGTATCGTTAGCCTTTAATGAAATAGAGGGTATCGATAGTTGATGTGGGGCTTTGGCATCTATCTGATGCGGTTTGCAGACTATATTTACGGCCGGCGAGCCAGAAAAAAATGCGATGTCTGCGGCAAGAAATTTGACAATGTTGATGAGATGGAGGTACATCGGCGGGACCTGCATCCAGACGCAGTCACGAGCTAGTGAGAGCAAAAACTGGGTAAGTGCAAGACCACTGTTAAGTTTATTTGCTGTCCAAGCCTCGTGCTCCACACTATGTCTACAGTAAGGGCACGCAGAAACAAGTTCAGTGATGCTTCTCGTGGCTGAATATCGTCAGGAGCGCGGCGTTTTTGGCCGCCAACTCTGCGGTTTTTTCGCTTTCGGCGCTCCCTATTATTATCACATCACCTTCCTGTGGTCTTAGGTTTCCCGCCAGCATCTTGCGCACGGCAGGATCTTTCTTGAGCGAATCTTGGCTGCTGGCCGGCATGGCGAACTTGCCGTCCTTGAAGATGAGGGTAGTTGCGCCAGTTGCGCCCATCTTTATGGCTGCATCACGCTGCTCTATGCCCGACCTGACTGCAAATCCAAATTCTCTGACAAGAATTGCATAGTTGAACTTGCCAAGTGCGACAGAGCATTTCGGCAAACTCATCTCTGCCGGCATCGCCTCCAATAGCCCCTTGCATATGCCCTCACCCTTGGCAGTCATTTTCGTCCCGCCGTTTG
>JBFLWZ010000244.1:0-2418 GCA_040757615.1 Thermoproteota archaeon
TTTCAGTTTCAACACCAGTAAATTAGTAATCTACTTTTATACTAGAATGTCGGATTATTTGATATGGCTCAAAGCGTTGAGGCGCCTACTACCTATAAGAAGCAGGTAATTGAGCTGTTAAGATCAATAGAATAAAAGAGAACCAAGCTCTAATTAAAGAAAACAAGGTTCTTCTGACAGAGGGAAATGATAAACATCGCAAATTAATTTTTAATACCAGTTAGCCTATGGCGAGTAAAACTACTTTTTCTAGCTCAGGTAAAGATATTAAAAACGGCGCCAATCCTTTTTCTTGGTTCCGGTCTGCCATAGAATGCAAACATTGCTATTGCGCCCAAGCCCATGACTGCAAACATCATGTAGATCGGGCTGCTGGCGCTAATGTCAACGCATGCGCTGCCAACAATGCAGCAACCGCCCTGTGCTTGGCACCCATGACCATAGGCGATATGTATCTGACCGGCGGCCGAAATGCCGGCTATGAGGCCAACGAGCACAAGTAGACAGTTGATTCCCAAACAAGCAACAACACAACCATCACATAGATTAGATTTGCGGGTAAGCTGTTCGCGCAGCGATTGTCAAAAGTTATACTATGGGCCGCCCATCATAGAGCTGTGAACCGCCGTACGATTCGCTACGCCATAGTAGGCTGCATAATCGCGCTTGCGGCTGCGGTCGTTTATGCGATAGTCCGGCTGTTTGTCTTGGCTCAGCGCGTCGATGCATCGATACTTGTTGTCAACGTCATTGCCTTTGCAGGCATTGCGGGTCTTTTGATATACCTTACAAAGAGGGACAGGGATCTCGAGGAAGAAGAGCTCTTCAGGGACTGACCGGAGCAAATTTTAGTGGCCGCTTGCGATACACTTCCATGCAGGAAGAGCGTATTAGATACCGCATCAATCAGATGACAGACACCGGGACCACCGTCAACCTTTCGCTAAGCGAAGATGTCGAGCTCGAGATAGTGTCGCAACAACAAATGATGCTTGAAGCGATCGATAGGGCGGTCACGGACAAAGAGGTCAAGGAACAGATAAGACCAATTCTTGAAGCGATCTTGAGATCCCAGCCGCAGACCGTTGTAAAGACCTACTCGCAGACCGTCATCCAGATAACCATGCCTAAAAAGCGCTATGAGAAGATGGGCAGCCCGCGCGTCGGAGATAAGCTCTTGATCGACATCAGGAAGGCATGAGTTGCCTTTCGAGCTCTTGTTGGGACTTGAGAGGCAACGAACATGTAAAGTTCCTGCACACAAACGCGGTCTCGGGCTTTCCTTCGCGGCCTTTAAAGTAGGCGTATTTTTGCAGTGACGCTAGCTCGCCAGCGTTCGCTATTGCGTTTATCCCGTCAGGCAGGAACTGTCTATTGAGCCATTCTGCCATCTTTGAACCTCCATCAACAATGACGGTCACCTCCACGGGCTTTTTCACATACAGGTAGATCGAATTGAGCATCTGGCCAAAACCAAATGGGTTTTCGGCCGCGGGCCCTGCGCCGGCCTTCATCGTTTTTACCGCGCGGTCGAGGTAGTCGCTGTTCTGTGTATAGTGATAGAGCTTCAGCAGATTTGCGGCAGCAACAGAGTTGCCGCTCGGGATCGCAAGGTCGTAAAAGCTCTTTGTCCTCACTATCAGCTTTTCATGGTCGTCTGATGTGAAGAAAAGGTTGCCCTCCTTTTCGTCCCAGAAATGCTTGAGCATAAAGTCCGTGTACTTGATGGCCTTGTCAAGATAAGCCTGCTTTGACTCGACTGCAAACAGGTCGAGCAGGCCGCCGACATAGAATGCATAGTCGTCAAGGTATGCATTCAGTTTTGCATGCCCGTCTTTGAATGTGCGCAGCAGCCTTCCGTCTGCGGCCGCGATTTTGTTTTCAATGAAATCGACTGCCTTCTTTGCTGCCTGCAGGTACTTTGCGTCGCTGGTGATGCCATAGCCCTTGGCAAATCCAGATATCATCAGCCCGTTCCACGAAGTCAGGATCTTTTCGTCCGTTCCCGGTCTGATCCTTTTCTCCCTTGCCGCAAAGAGTTTGGCGGACGCATCGGCGATCATCTGGGCGGCCTGCTCGGGCGTCTTGCCGTACCGGAGGCCGACATTTGATATCGGCACTCTCACATTGAGGATGTTGTGGCCTTCAAAGTTGCCACCCTCTGTCACGCCATAGTGTTCACAGAAAATGTCTGTCGCAACTTGATCACCGATTACAGAAGCGATCTCTTTTTTGCTCCAGATGTAGAACTTGCCCTCTTCCCCTTCAGAATCGGCGTCCAGTGCAGAATAGAACCCGCCGTCGGGGTGCGTCAATTCCCGGATCACAAAGTCGAGGGTCTTCCTTGTCACCTGCGCGTATTTGTCCGCCTTTGTGATCTGGTAAAGCTCGGAGTACAGCTGTGCAAGAAGGGCGTTG
>JBFLWZ010000245.1:0-2401 GCA_040757615.1 Thermoproteota archaeon
AGGGTCGTACGACGCAGGCAGGAATAATGCTCTAACAAGAGACTCTGGATCCTTGCCGGCCTTTCTTGCGCCGTCCCTGAATGCAGGCAACAGTCTGTCCTTTATGAGCTCCGGATTGGCCTCGTTTGTCACAAAGCCGTCTGCTTCCCGTCCTGCCAAGATGGCAGCATTCCTGCCAAGCCCGGCTACATAGATTGGGATCGGTTGCGCCGGCTTGGTATAGAGGTTAGAATCCTTGATCTGATAATATTTGCCATGAAAAGTCACCCATTCCTCGGTCCAGAGCAGCTTGATAAGTTTGATCGCTTCTTCCAACCGCTCCAGCCTCTCTTGGCTGGCAGGCCAATCGTTTCCTGAAGGCACTTCGTTCAGAGATTCTCCCGTCCCAAGCCCAAGAAAAATTCTGCCTGGAAACATTTGTCCAAGCGTCGCAAAAACTTGGGCGACGATCGCAGGGTTGTAGCGTAATATAGGCGCGGTAACGCCGGTGCCTATCGCTATCCTATTCGTCCTTGCAAGTGCTGCTCCAAGCCACGGCCATGCTGCGCCTCCTGCAGCGCCCGTATGCCACCAAGGCATATAATGGTCGCTTGACCAGCATCTTTCGATGCCATATCTATCCATTGCTACAACGTCATTCAAAAGATCGGATGGGTTGATCTGTTCTTGTGCAGCCTGAATGCCAAATCTTACCATCGACAAGATTGGGTAAAAATGTCTATTATGAGTTGCAGAATATTGGCTTTACAATCGATTTATCCTATGTTGCAAAGGGTTCTTCATGGCCGCAAGTGCAGATCACATTCAAGACGCAGATAGTGCGCCGCCTGGGCTGAAAATAGAAAGGCTGCAAGACACCGACAAGTACATGACGCTGAGCATTGGACCACAGCATCCGGGCGCCGGCCATATGAGGATAATAGTGGTTGTTGACGGCGACATCATTGTGCACGCGGATCCCGACGTCGGCTATGTCCATCGCGGCGAGGAAAAGATGTCCGAATACAGGACGTTCATCCAGAACGTTCCGCACATTGAAAGGCCAGTCATACACGACTCTAGCAACATACTATACTCCTATTGCTTAGCTGTGGAAGATCTGATCGGCATTCAGGTGCCGGAGAGGGCCAAGTATCTCCGGGCAATAATGGCAGAGATCGACAGGATCCATTATACGTTGTACTGGCTAGCCATTCTCGGTATCTTTACCGGCCACTCGACAATGTTCATGTGGCCGACAGGTGACAGAGAGCTCTTTGTAGAGCTGGCAGACATGGCATCAGGCAACAGGATAACACACGCGTGGCTTGTGCCAGGCGGTGTCAGAAATGACCTGCCAGATGGCTTTGAAGACAAGGCAATCAAGTTTATCGATTATTTTGAAAAAAAGAGGCTGTCCGAATATGACAAGATATTTTACAACAACCCCCTTTTCCGCCAGAGAAGCGAAGGAGTCGGCGTTCTGAGCGCCCAGGACGCCATCGACATCGGGGTGACAGGGTCGGTGCTCAGGGCGTCAGGGGTAAATTACGACGTCAGGAAAAAAGAACCATATGAAGTCTACGGCGACATTGATTTCGAGGTGCCGACAGCAAAGGCCGGCGACTCCTTTGCAAGGAGCATCCTGCCGATGTATGACATCAGGCAGAGCCTGGGCATTATCAGGCAGTGTCTGGACAAGATGCCAAAGCAGGGGAATATCAGAGCAAAGTTGCAGCCAAATCCAAGGGGACCGCCGGGCGAAGCCTACCGAAGGGTCGAATCTGGAAGAGGCGCACTAGGACACTATATCGTAAGTGATGGTACTTCAAAGGCATACAGACACAAGATAAGCGTACCTTCTCTGAGGAACCTGCTTGCACTGCCTCACCTGCTTGAAGGAGCCAAGCTCGCAGACCTGCCGGTGATATACTGGAGCCTGAACATCTGGCCAATTGAAATTGAAAGGTAGCTGAATAAAGACGAATGAAAAGAGGTATGTAATACAGTAGCAGACCCTGCTTGTCCAACGTCTTTTATCGTTTAGAATGCAAAGTTTAAACATCGAAATGAAATTCCCACCGATGGTTGAAACCGGCGCCGAATTCAATGCGTTTGTAGGCAAGCTAGGCGACCTGCTTGTCAGGGCTCTGGACAAACCTCTCGGATATGCCGTCAACTGGGGAAGGCTTTATTCGCTATGGCCGGTCCACCTAGAGACTGGTTGTTGCAGCATAGAGCTCGGCGCGGCATCGAGCCCAAGATATGACGTTGAAAGGTTTGGCATGCTCGAGGCGTTTGGCTCGCTAAGGCAATGCGACCTGCTGCTGGTTCTTGGAACTGTGAACAGAAAGATGGCGCCTAGGTTGAGGCTCGTATATGACCAGATGCCGGAGCCAAAATACGTGATAGCAATGGGGGC
>JBFLWZ010000246.1:0-2382 GCA_040757615.1 Thermoproteota archaeon
ATCCGCACCTCTCACAGATATATTCGCCCTTGTTCGGGTCCTGGATGAGGTTGGCCCCACACTCTGAGCATTCCGTATAATATTCTGCAGCGGTCATGGCCCCTTATCTCGCCCTTTTGCCAGAGCCCTTGCCCTGGCTGCGGAATGGTTTAGCAAATCCCCCGCTGAAAACCTTGGTGCCGACGAGCCTGCTAGTCCTGTCAGTCATTGGAATGACCGACGCGTATGGCGTGCTCACCGGACCTATCAACTCTGCCACCTTGCCCACCCTCTTGCCCGATCCGTCAACGAGCAGCTCGCCGGCCTTGACGCCAGCGCCTGCAGCATTGAGTTTGACTATTAACCTTCCACTTTTTGCCAGATGCATAACTTCCCCGATCTCCCCCACTTTGGTAAGAGGCATAAGCTATGCACTTGCTATCATAAGCTTCTGTCAATAATTGTTTGTATTTCGATAAACAAGATTCTGGCATCACTGCCCGGAAATTTTTGAAGACAAAATTTTCTATTTTTTGCCGGTTTTTTGCTTGTTCCTTTTCTGCAGCATCTTGTCGGCAACCACATCAATCATTTGTGACTTTTTCATCCCTTCCTTCTTAGCCACCATGATATAGCCGGACTTGACAAAAGACCTCCGGGGGAACTTTGCCTCGCTGTTCATCTCTTGATCAGAGAACTGCAGACCGGCAGCCCTCGCCGCCTCTGCAAGTTCCTGCACAGTCGGGTCAAACACCGCCTGCTCGCGGTTCACCTTGCGGCCCTGCCGCCTCTTGAGGTTTTTGTTAAAGTAGTCGAGCCAGAGCACGACGTGGTCGTAGTCTTTCAAGTTCAAATGGCCGTATGTTCTGAGGCTTTTATAAACAATGTTGAGGGCACTACACAGCAGACCTCTGTTGAGGCTGCCAATGGAACACGTCCTCTGAGAAAAACCGCGCGGTGCAATTGTTACCATTTTCAAGCGCGTATGTAATCTCCAGAGTGTAGAGGTTCCTTTCGCTCTTTGGGTTCGCCGCGCCTGTCCTCTCATAGGTTCTGGTTCCTCCTTCCACCCAGCTTACAGGGATGCGCAACTCGCCGCTCCATCGGCCCGGCTGCTGGCCGTCTGGAACAAGTTTTGCCAAGAGGACGGTCATGTGCTTCAGATCGCTTGTGCCCTCAATCTTGCCAAGGTTTTCCATCTTTGCATTGTTGACAATCTTGGCAGAGACGGATTTTATTCCACGTCCTAGCATGACCTCGAGCAAGAGTCTTCCGGATTCTAGCGAATTGAGAGTGTCGGCTGGCGCCGGCGTGCATTCAAAGTTGACTGGGTAAGGACACCAGCTCCTGTCTGTCGGATCTGGGCCGTCCCACAACGCATCCACGAGAAACAGAGACGCAAATGTCTCTTAACAGTTATCGAAGAATTACGAAGCCTTGGGAGCTTCCTTGACCAAGACGGCGTTGACGACTCCGTCCTGTCCGGGGCGTGACATGACCACTGCAGGGCCGCTTTCTGTCTCAATTACTGCGCCCTTACTGATCACGCCTCTTCTTTCATAGTCCCTATTTGCAGGGTTCTTGCTGACCTTCAGTATCTTGACCTTGCTGACCTTCTTAGCTTCCTTGTCGACGACGTTTGCAAATTCGGCGGTCTTGAAAGCTGTCTTGACGTTTCCTCCCCGCGCCCTTCTGACAACAATCTGGGTTGTGCCCACTACGGCTTCATTTGGATACCTGTCGATCTCAAACTTGCGTCTTCCCCTCATGGCGACCTTCCGTCCGCCAGTCAGTTTGCGGCCCGCGAGGTTCTCTATCGATTTTCGCATATCAGTGCAGTAGGTAATTTCCCACTCTAATTAAGACTTTTCTGGAGGCTGAGGTGGGCTTGCGGCGGCACGTGTGGCAGGGGGCGATTGTTTGTTGCTGGCGGCCACCAGCTTGCTCTTCATTGCATTCAGGTCGGTTATGCCAAAGTAGCTCTGGAACTTGGGTGTTGTGCGGTATACCTTGAGCCTGCCCAGATTTTCATGCTCCACGAACTGCAACTGCTCTAGTATCTTGACGTGTGAATAAACCTGGCTCCCCCTGATCTGGACCAGCCTCTTTGAAGTGACCGGCTGCTCGTATGCGATATAGGATAATGTCTTGAGCGCGGCCGACGGTATGAGCGGGTGCTGGGCAAACTTTCTTACAAGCGGCGTGTACTCGGGACGGAGCTGCAGAACATATGTGCCATCTTCCAGCTGTGCTATCTCGATCGCCTTGAAGGTGGCCTTGGTCTTTTTCATTAGATCGTTTACGATGCGCAAGGTCTTTTCTTTAGAATTGGTGCCTGACGCCCGTATCAGCTCGTCGACTGCCAGCGGCCTGCCGGCAGAATAGAGAGCCGCTTCAATCCTT
>JBFLWZ010000247.1:0-2367 GCA_040757615.1 Thermoproteota archaeon
GTCCGCCGGACAGCATAACGAGAGCCTTATTGGCCATCTAATCTTCTTTTTTTACTCCAGCAATGATATGGGCGCCCTTGTTGACCCCTTCATATATGTAAACGCCAAGGGCCTGTACGTTCTGTGGCATCTTGGGCGCAAGGAGCCTGATTATCTCTGAAGAGAGGTTCTCCACCGTCGCTTCGCCTGAAAGCATGTATGTGGTCATTTTTGGAAGCTGCAGGCTGAAATACCCCTTCGGGCCTTCGAACGCGACATGGTAGTGCTGGTCGTCCTCCTTTTGCAGGTATTTCTTGTTGATAAAGAACTTGTGATCGATAGCGTTGAGCGTCTCCTTGATGATTCTCTTTGCCTCGCCAAAGTCTATGACAAGGTTGTTTTTCATGCTGCCGATTATCTCGACCATGACTGTTGACGTGTGGCCGTGCAGGACTGAGCACTTTTCAACCAGTGGCAGAATGTGCGCATAGTCAAACGCAAGCGACGGGTCCTCGATAAAGATAGATCCTGTCTGCATGTGATCAGCGCTGTCGTAAAAGAACAGCGAGTCCATCTCCTCTATCTTGCTAGCGTATTTTGAATGGCCAACTGCAATGATGTCAAGGTCAGGAAGCTGCTCGCGCACCTGCCTGAACTTGTCGGCATCAGCTTCGGAATCTATTACTTCGATGTACTTGTCGCCTGCCTTGAAGTCTATTTTCAGCGACTTGCCGTCTGGGAGTTTCACGACGGCATCATACTGATAATCGCGCCCAAGAAACGACAGCATCTTTGCAACAGACAGTTCCGACCTGCTCCGGAGCAGCGTGCCCTTGTCAATGTAGCGGAGGTCGCTGTCAAGAACGACCCTCTCTTTGGTCATTTCTATCTCGTCTGCCCAGCTTGTATGTTGCAGCATATATAAACGGTATATTCGTCGCGTGAGATTTGCATTTATCTGGGTTTGCAAGAATGCACAGGTGTTGCCCGTTCTGAAGGATGCACTTTACGGTGCGGTGTCTGATAACGTCCGAGAAGCTAGGGTGGCGATTGCCTTTTCTGGCGGGGTGGACAGCTCGCTGCTCGCCAAGATATGCCGCGACCTTGGCAAAGAGGTCACGCTGCTGACAGTGGGCTTTCCCGGCTCCCATGACATTAGCTTTGCAGGGAGCATCGCTTCAAAGATGGGGATGGATCACAAGGTGCTGGAAATAGACTATCCAGATTTCAAGAAAAACTTGGCTCAAGTCAGGCAGGCCATAAAATGCGAAAACACGTCACACATTGAAAACTGCATAGCATATTACTACATCAGCAAGCTTGCAAAGCAAAACAGCCTAGATCTGGTCTTGAGCGCGAACGGCTGCGACGAGCTGTTCTGCGGCTACGATGGGTACCGCAGGGCGTACAGCGTTGGCGAAACGGCGATAATGAAGATGATGGATGAAAAGATTGCAAACGAATTCACCCTGATGAGCGAGATCTCTATCGTGGCAGGCCAGTTTGGCGTTGCTGTCAGGCAGCCATTTCTTTCCCGCAAATTCATCGAGTTTGCCAAGACCATACCAATAGACCAAAAGATCAAGGGGCCTGACGACATGACAAGAAAGCATATCCTGCGGCAGGCCGCGCTTTTGATAGGGGTTCCAGAAGAGTCGGCCATGAAGCCAAAAAAGGCGCTGCAGTACGGCTCGTCCATCCACAAATTTTTCAAAAAAACAGTTTCCTAACCTGTTGTACATTGGGATTACACACTAACCAATAACAAAATCTCGTACCAACTTATCTCATATAATGGGCCCAGTGAAGATGTCTTCTATACTATATGCAATTTCCGATGACGCTTCGCTAGAGCTATTCAAGCTGGTAGCACAGAAGGGCGGCACGAGCCAGGTTCTGAGGAGCAACATGAAGATCACGCGCAAGCAGTACTATTCGCGGCTCTTCAAGCTGGTAAAGTGCGGCCTAGTAAAAAGGAAAGACAACCAGTATATTCTCACGACTCTTGGCAGGGTGATGTACGACGCGCAGGCGACGATTGAAAATGCGATCGGCGACTACTGGAAGATCAAGGCTGTTGATTCTTTAGGAATTGTGGATAGCATTCCTGAAGAAGAAAAGAAGAAACTAATCGAGACTTTGATAAACAATCAAGAAATCAAGAACATACTTACAAAGTAACATTGTAATCTTTGCTTTTTTACAAATAAACAGACCTTGTATTGAAGCCACTATGTTACGGGCTCTGGAGGCTTGAAGAACGCCGCCGGGCCCAAGTTGAATTCCTGCGTCATTACCGCAGCGATTGCCGATATCGCAACCAGCATTATTGAATACTTGAATCCTGTGGCAAAAGAGCCGCTTGATATCTTGCCCATCAAAAAGCCT
>JBFLWZ010000248.1:0-2359 GCA_040757615.1 Thermoproteota archaeon
AAACGCGGCGAGCGTGGGGGCTGGGAAAAGCTCTAATCAAGAGCAGCCTCGTTTGTAATTGACTACACCAACAAAAACGACGATGAGCTTCGCGCTGCAATCGAGCTTGAACTGAACAAGAGCAAGCAGTAGCTTAAAACCTTTTTATTATATCCCTTTTTCACTGTAGTCGTTGATCGGCCTGCAGCAGATCTCATCGATTGTCGACCGTTACGACCTGAAGAACGTAACCATTGGCACCATAGGGAGCCATTCAGCCCTTGAAATAATGGACGGCGCCAAGGACGAAAACATGAAGACGGTGTGCATCTGCCAGAAGGGCAGGGATCTGCCGTACCGCCGGTTCAAGAGGCTTGTGGACGAGATCATTCTGCTCGACAAGTTCTCTGACATCATGAACAGGGAGAACCAGGAAAAACTGCGCGAGCTCAACGTGATAATGGTGGCACACCGAGCATTTACTGCATACCTCGGTTACGACAACATCGAGAACAACCTAAAAGTCCCGATATTTGGCAATAGATCGTTACTGCGCGCAGAAGAGCGCACCGCGCCAAGGAACCAGTATTACCTGCTGGAGAAGGCCCGCATCCGTCACCCAAAACTCTACCGAAAGCCTTCTGATATCGATGGGCCTGCGATGATCAAGGTGCAGGAGGCAAAGCGCAAGCTGGAGCGGGCATTTTTCATTGTGTCGTCGTACGAAGACTACAAGAAAAAGTCGAAGCAAAAGATCGATCAGGGACTGATCAGCAAACAGGATCTGGAAAAGGCGACGATAGAGGAATACGTGCCGGGCACATATTTCAATTTGAACTACTTTGTGTCGCCACTTACGGGTGAGACAGAGTTCCTTGGAATCGAAAGGAGGTTGCAGACCAACCTGCACGACTTTGTGTCGATGCCGGCGAAACAACAAATGGAGATAGACCTGCAGACTTCAAACATTGAAGTCGGGCACACGCCGGCCAGCATCAGAGAGTCGCTACTTGAGAAAGTGTTCGAGATGGGCGACAAGTTTGCAGTCGCGGTCAGGAAAGAGTATCCCCCTGGCGTGATCGGGCCGATTTCGCTGCAAAGCGTCGTGACGACCGATCTGGACTTTGTCGTGTATGACGTTTCACTGCGGGTGCCGGGCAACCCCATAATGGCGACGACCAGCCCGTACACAAAATACTACTTTGGTCACACGATGGGTGTAGGCCGGAGAATCGCAATGGAGATCAAGGACGCTGCGGCGCAGAGAAAGCTGCGCGACATTGTCACCTAGCGCTCTATCGCTTCTTCAAACAGGTTCTTCCGCACCTTGATGGGGATGTCATAGTATGCTGCCAGCGCTATTGAATCCGAAGCACGGTAGTTTCGAAGCACCATCTCGCCCTCCTTTGTCTTGAAGTAGAGGTTTGCACGCAGGACAGACCCGCTCTGGTAAACATGCACTTCTACCAGCAAGAGGTCCTGCATCACTGCGATCTCTTCAACCAAGTTGTATATCGTCGGGATGCTGCCCTTGTCGCCTTCCTGAAAGCGCGAAATGTGCCTTGCAACTTCGCCTGAAAATGCGCGCATCGGGAACTCTTTCCCGTCCTCTGACTTGAGCACGACCACACCTTCTAGCCCTACCTGGTCTACGAACCCGACATAGCTGATGCGTGCAGGGATGTATTCCTCGTCCTGGTTGCTTGGCATCGCGTGTATTTACACGTACCAAGAATTAAGGGTTTACCAGAATCCGATAGGATTTAATTTGCTATCGGCCGTTTCAGTTACAGTCGACATGGACGATAAGCGCTGGCAGGGCTTGAGGGAAAGCGGCTTTAGGATCCTGTTCGTAGGCCTGTTCTCGCTCATTATCGCATTCTTGATATACTCAAGGCTCACCGTCCCTTCTTCTGACCCCCTTGCAGTGCGGGCTCTGCAATTGAGCAACCTCGCCTACGCGATCATTGCGATAACTGCGGCTTCGATGGTTTCGATATTCTACGGTGCATACACAATCTTTCGCTCAGAGCAGATGCGATCTGCTGGAAGCAACAGCCTGATCTCGTTTGTCACCGGGGCGTTTGTCAACAGAAGCTACTGGAAGATAATGGCTGTAGCAGCGATCGGCTACGGGATATTTTTCGGCTTTTTGTCGCAGATACTTGTCTACCGCGCAGACGTCTCGTTCACCGAAGAGGGGCTGATGGTCCCGTCAATTGACATGATATCTTGCTGCGCGGCACCCGGCTACATGCCAATGCTGACTGTCTATATTACAGATCACTTTTTGATACTGATAATCCCGATAAACGTGATTCTTGCGGCGATCGTGTCTGCACTGGTCGGATTCAACGTCGCCCTTAGTGTATTTGCCTAC
>JBFLWZ010000249.1:0-2353 GCA_040757615.1 Thermoproteota archaeon
ATGCATGGTGATCTTTGATCAATTGTGCGCCCTTCCTCCGTGCAAAGCCTGTGAGATCCGCTCGGCAAAAAAGAACGACCCAAAGATCGACTGGATCAGAGGCATGTGGAAAGGAGAATGGATTTGCGAAAGCGGCCACAGAAATGTCTTTGAGTAATTATTCCGATTTGCTGACGGGATCTTTGGAGCATGCCAGAGATATTATTGCCCTTGACTGGAAAAAAGCCCTACTTGCTGGGAGCGTGTAGGAGCTGATGCATAAGAACCCGGCTTTCAGGCTTTTGCAGGCAGGGCATTGAACCTTGACAACATCATGCCAGCCATATAGTTATGTAGTTCTCTGCCCTGTTAAGTTTGAAAGTTAAAAACTGGAAATAGGAAATTGCGAATATGAATTAAAAAACATATTCAAGTGTAAATACATGAGAAACAAGTCCTACTCGCCCTTGCAGGCTTTCGGACCTGAATGAACAACGCAATTCCTTGCGGTGCCTCTTCTAACCCGCATTTCCTATTAAAGGCAAGTATGTTAATTATGCTCACAAAAAAGTGAAAAAGACCATGGAACGTACTATGTGCTTATCGCATGGTGCTATCAGGCCGAGCGGACGAGAAATCCTTCCTTCCCCTTACATACACGATTCCGCCGATTACCAAGACGACAATTCCGGCTATGATCAGGACTATTCCTACCAGTATCCCTGTTCCATAAGTGACCAAGGTCTGGACCGAGGGGTCATCTTCGAGGTTGATGCCCCCTCCTTGCGGCAAAGCCAGCGAGTTCAGCAGAGCGCCGCTAACGGTAACGGGGCTGGAGCCAACGTTTCTTATCTCAAGGGTGTGATCGCCTGCAACCTTGGTCGTAGTAGAGCCGGTAAAAGGCGTCTCAGTAATATTGTATAGCGCCAGAGTGTTCCCATCGGGGTCAGTTATTGAAGCCTGCAGTGTAGCGTCAGGAGGGTTGGTCGCAAGTGAAAGCAGCAGTCGCTGTCCGGCCGGCAGGCCCACTGATACGGCCGCGATTGAAAGGTTAGGCTCCAAAGACGTGCTGTCAATGATAGTCGATCCTTCCAGAATCTGCGTGGTGACGCTGAAAGTGGAAATTCCTGCAACGAGCAGGCCGGAGACGAGCAGCGAGCCGCCTATAATGAGCAGGAGGACGCCGGGTTTCACGAAACTGTTTAGAGTCAGGGGGTATTATTCTGTTGGGTTCTGATATAGCATGAATGCTGAACCTGCTGCAACCATCGCTAGAATCGAAATGCAACATCATCTGTTCAGGTAGACTATCACGCATTATTGCTTCCAAAAAATGTGACTTTGGAGAAAAGCCCTACTTGCCGGGTTGGAATGCAGATATAAACCCGGCTTTCAGGCTTTGTGACATACTCGGCGTGGTATCGACGCCTTGGGTTAGAGTGTCCAGCATCATTGTTATGCAGTTTGCATCCTTGTTATACTTCAGAATTAAAAACAGAAAATACGAATTGGCAGTTCACACTTTGTAAATAGTGCCATCACCAATGTGAACTGTATGCCAAATGAAATATAGAAGTCGGGCAGAGGTCATGGCCAGTATCCTTCAAGCAGCAATGGGCGGGGCTACCAAGACAAAGATAATGTACAGGGCATTTCTGTCGTTTGCCCAACTCAAGGAGTATCTCGTCATTCTGGAAGAAAACGGGCTATTGCAATACAACAAGCAGCAGGCGAAATTCATGACCACGAGTAAAGGAATGAGATTTCTTCGCATCTATGAGCAGTTGGAAAACTTGGTCGACGTCCCTCCTGAATCAATGGAAGAGATATAGCCGTCTCTTTTTGCATTAACTCTCACAACAAGATTTTTGAGTATATGGCTAGAACGAACATGTAGACTTTGGTGCCCCAAAATATGGGATGACCACTAATTTGACAAAGTTGTTGATAAAGCGTTTAAGCAAGAGCATCTAATATTGCAATGTTTGCTACCAGCAGATTCCGATGACTTGCGCATATGGTCGTACATATGCGATTATTGTGACATGTCATTTACGACAGAAGATGCGATGGACAGACATCTTGAAGCAGTTCATCCTGAAACCCTTCTGCCTCCTTAAGGTTAGCCAACGACAGTTAGCATATGGAATTTTCAGACGAGGGAAATTCTTAGATGCATTTTGCCGTCGCTGCGCGGCGGTTAGCTTGGAGTAATAGCGTTCAAAACTTTGTAACATAATTGGACAAGCCCGCTGTCGAAGGACAGCGAGTTCTCCAGCATCAATTCGATCTGCTTGTGTATGTTGTTCATAAGAGGAATGCCTCTGCCAAGAATAACTGGATGAATGGATAGGATAATTTCATTCACCAGACC
>JBFLWZ010000250.1:0-2334 GCA_040757615.1 Thermoproteota archaeon
TTGACCTGAAGTATCGGATTGCAGCGTCGTCTGCTCCAGCCGTAACGCCAGATGCCACTATAGCACTGAACGTGATGAATGCTGCCACGAGCGCGACAAAGTGCATCGAGCGCGTCCTTATCATCCAATGCGGCCTGACCCGTGTGGACAACCAGTGAAAAGAGCGTGCCTGTTGCCGTTTAACTGTTTTCCCTTACATAGGGGCGCTGCACTTTGGGCAGATCTTTCCTTCCTCGCTTGGCGCAAAGTAGGTTGAGAAGCCACACGCCTTGCACGTAGCCGTCTCTAGTGTGTTCCACAAACGGTAGTAGCGGGTGTTAAAGTTCTGAGCTATTGGCCGGAGCAGGCCAGACTTTTCCATGTCGAGGAGCACATCCTCAAAATCAAGCACGTCGTCCAGCGACTTGTACTGATTCATCTGGTTCAAGTAACCGAGCATCTCGTCGTTTGAAAACCTAGTGTCGGTGTCATTGAAATTGTCGAATATGATCCTGCGTATGTCGTGGCTGTTGACCTTGGACATTTACAGACCCTTCGAGTCTTCCTGCAGTTTCTTGGCAGAAGCCGGATCCCTATCGGCATAGTATTTGACCATGCCCAGCTTGAGCACCTTGAGCGACAACAGAGCACACTTGATCCTTGCAGGCCCGAGGTTCATCAGACCAATGTTTTCAAGTATGTCGTCTTTTGTGAGCTCTTTGACAGAGGTGAGCGGCTTGCCGGCCACCATCTCGGTCAGCATCGAGGCGCTTGCCTGGCTGATTGCGCAGCCCCTGCCCTCGAACCTGATGTCTTTTATCTTGTCTCCGTCCACCTTCAGGTGGATATCGATTTCGTCGCCGCAGAGCGGGTTGCTGTCATGTATGCTCACGTCGGCGTCTGACAGCTTGCCCTTGTTCCTCGGGTTGCGGTAGTGGTCGAGGATTATTTCGCGATAAATGTCGTCACTCAAATCTTGAACAGCCTCCTTGCTTCGTCAAGCGCTCCAATGAATGTGTCGATTTCCTCTTTTGTGTTATAGATATAAAAACTTGCTCTGGAAGTCGCCGCCACGTCAAGCCTCTCCATGAGCACCTGCGCGCAGTGATGTCCTGACCTTATCGCTACGCCGTGGTCGTTCATTATGGTAGCGAGGTCGTGCGGGTGGATGTCGCCGATGTTGAACGACACCACGCCGCCCCTATCGTTTGTGTCGCGCGGGCCGTACAGTGTCACTCCCTTTACACCCGTGATCCTGTCAATCGCGTATTTTGTAAGCTCGATTTCGTGCTCCCTGACCTTGTCCATGCCAAGGTTGTTCAGGTAGTCAATCGCGGCACCAAAGCCAATTACGTCTGCAATGTTCGGCGTACCGCCCTCAAACTTGTAGGGCAGGTCGTTGTACCTCGTCTCGTACTTGTGGACCTCTTTTATCATGTCGCCGCCTCCCATAAAAGGTGGCATCTTTTCAAGGAAGTCGCGCTTTACATACAGGACGCCGACCCCTGTCGGGCCTAGCATCTTGTGAGCGGAAAACGCCATAAAGTCGCAGTCCATCTTTTGCACGTCCACCTTCATGTGTGGCACCGACTGAGCGCCGTCCACCATAACAGGGATTCCCTTCTCGTGCGACATCTTGATGATGTCCTGCACCGGTACGATCGTTCCAAGGACGTTTGACATGTGCGTCACAGACACCAGCTTGACCCTGTTGCTGTCAAGGTGCTGTTTGTATTCGTGCATCTTTAGGTAGCCATTATCGTCGACGCCAATGTATTCCAGCTTGGCACCCTTCTCAGAAGTCAGTATCTGCCAAGGCACGATGTTGCTGTGGTGCTCGATTTCAGTGATTACGATCTTGTCGTCTTTCTTGACATTTGCCCGGCCCCACGAGTATGCAACAAGGTTGAGTGCCTCGGTCGCGTTGCGGGTGAAAATGATCTCCTCCGTCGACTTGGCATTGATGAATTTCGCCACCTTTTCCCTCGTCTTCTCAAAGGCAATAGTGGCCTCTTCAGCAAGCTGGTGAACTGCGCGGTGGATGTTTGAATTGTAATTCAGGTAATAATCATGGATAGTGTCAATGACTGCAAGGGGCTTTTGTGTTGTCGCCGCGTTGTCGAGATAGATCAAGGGCTTGCCTCCGCTTACCTTGCGGTTGAGGATGGGGAAGTCGGCCCTTATCATTTCGACATTGAGAGCGCCCTTTTGCATCATTTTTATCCCAACTGAATGTAAATTGCGTTGTCCTGTATTTTAACCTTGTAAGTTTTGAGTGGCTCTTCTGCAGGCAGGTTCTGTGGCGCGCCGGAATCGAGCTTGAACGCCGACAGATGAAGCGGGCAAGTTACCGTC
>JBFLWZ010000251.1:0-2319 GCA_040757615.1 Thermoproteota archaeon
TGTGAGACTTAAGCGCTTACGTGATGCTGGACTGATAGAAAAACGCGCTTCAATTTATCGGACGACTACTTTTGGATCATTGCTTTACAATGGTCAGATCCGGACTCTTGAAGAAATCCTTCCAAATTATTGGAACTTGAAAGCAGTTGACCTTCTGAAATCAAGGGAAGACTTTCCGCTCCATCAGAAAGAGAAGGTTATCGATGAAATAATCAAAAGCACCAACCTGCGCAACATAGTAAATGGAACCCATCTCTCAGGGTTCTCTGTGATTAAGGACTATAACCGCCTAGTCATAGAAGTAATAAAACTCATGGAAAGCGCGCAGCACGAAGTCTATATGGCAAGCAGATACCACGACCCGCATTTCGCAAAGATGCTATTCAAGAAATTAGCAGATGGCGTAACAGTGCATATGTATGATGGGAATCCCGATCAGATAAGCCTTGAGAACAGACTTAATGCAGTTCTCAGGACTCCTCCTGATAGGGAGACATTTGAAATGGTAAGCAAGATAGTAAAATCTGGCAAGCTTGATCTAAAGAAAGGAAATGTAACAGCCAGCTTTATGGTAGTCGATGGGACTACGGTCTGTTACGAAACTTCCAATTACGCAAATCCAGAACAGTTTACGCTGGCAATTTCACATTATGACGATCCATATCTGGCAAACCGCTTTATCTTACATTATAACATGATGACAAAAGATATCACGCCTTCTCCGCTTTTGGCCAGTGTAAGGGAACGGTAAGTCGACAAAACCACCAGCTTTAGCTATAATCTGCTATCTTTAATACAAGCCGGTTTGGGGCAGTTGGTAGTAAAAATAGCGGCATAAGACGTTTACCAAAGAATTTTGCAAGCTATTCACCAAAAGTGGCACCTCTAGCCAAAAGAAGAGGCAAAATCCTCTTTGCTGCACTATATGATGTCTTTATCCACACGGGGGAAACAAAAACAGACAACAAATGAAGGACAGCTCTCTTTTCCAAGATCGCAGCTTGTCCTTTTTCAGTCGCGCAAAAAGTTTGCATTGCTTTACTGCCTTGCAACTGTCACAGGGCTCTTATGCATTCCGGGAGTACTTGATGCATCATCTTCACCAAATCCAGATTTTGTGACCATCCTTCAGATGACCCTGCCGCTGCCATTGGCTTCTTTGCTTGTGACCGCAGGCACATACATCATGAATGATCTCGAAGACGCGGACCTTGACAGGGCTAATGGAAAAAAGAGGCCCATACCTTCTGGACAGGTCTCGAAAACACAGGCATGGACGTTCGTGCTTCTGGCTTTTGGAGTGGCAATTTTGCTGGTAGCTTTGACGGGCAAGCCAATTAGCCTGGTCATTGTCACACTGATGTTGGCAATTGGCATAACATACTCGATGCCCAAAATCGCACTGATGAAGAGGTTTGTGATCAAAACCGTGTCCATCGCCTGCTTCTACATGCTGTGCGCGCTCCTTGGCATGACTTCAGCCTACAACCTTGATATAGCAATGAAAAACCCGGTGCTTGTCATAGGCGTGCTGCTGACGCTAGCTCTAATGGTGTTCATATCATCAACATTGAACGACATGGGCGACGTTGATGGAGACAAGGCTGCCGGACGGCGGACCATACCTATTGTGATAGGCAAGGATAACACGATCAAGCTTACTATGGGACTGGCGGCAGGTGTTCTTACAGTAACTTGGATATTTTATGTAGCAGGGTTGCCAGCCGGCCATAGCAGTCTGTTTTCTACCATCACAACGAGTATCGTTGTGTCTATCGTCTTCATGACACTTGCCCGTATAAAGAAAGGATTTCAGAATGCCGAGTTCATGAGATCCCAGCACAAGAAACTGTTTCCACTCCAGATGGCAATGCATCCTTCTATTATTATCGGAGCGGTGATGATTTGAACATGCATGCATTAATCGAGTGTCCAAAATTGGATATTTTTTTTCAAATACCCCGCTCAACCGATAATAAATCTATAATAAGCACGCAATCACCATTCGAGGTAGAATATGGCTAAGTCACAGACGCCGGCTACTGTCCTCAGGACTATTGCCGATGACAAATCATTGGAACTTTTCAAAACTATTGCCCAAGGAACAATTGACAGTGAGAACCTGAAGAACAAGACAAAGCTCACCCGCAAGCAGTACTATTCCAGGCTGTCGAGGATGACTAAGGCGGGCCTTGTCAGGAAAAAGAGCGGCAAGTACCTACTCACTGCCTTTGGCAAGGTTGTCTATGATGCTCAATCTACCGTAGAAAGCGCGCTGACCAGCTACTGGAAGCTCCGCGCGATCGACTCGCTCGAAAT
>JBFLWZ010000252.1:0-2278 GCA_040757615.1 Thermoproteota archaeon
AATAGTATGCCGTTTGATAGCAAGTGGGTAAAGCCGCAAGGAGAAAGTGTTGGCCATAGGCTGCTCGAGGGTATCAAGCCTCAGGCACCGCTGAAGCCAAGAATAGAAGAAGCACAGAAAAAGCTGCAGATGCAGATCGCAAAACTGGATTCAATATCAGCAAGGATGCAGGAAAAAGATCAGGTGATCTTCAAGCGTGTAGTGCTTGCGATGCAGAGCCACGATGCTTCGCATGCAAGAGTGCTGTCAGGAGAGCTGTCGCAGATACGGAAGATGAACAAGATGGTGACTTCTGCAAAATTAGCGCTGGAACAGATACAACTTAGGCTGAACACAATAACAGAGCTTGGAGACGTGGTCGTTACGCTGAGCCCAGCAATGTCTGTGATAAAGGGATTGCAGGGAGGACTTTCAGGAATGATGCCAGAAGCAGACCAGTCATTCGGTCAGATATCTGAACTGCTTGGAAACATCATTACAGACTCGGGACAGATACCGAACAACGAAATAGGAACTGTCACAGGATTCAACGAAGACACGGCAAGGATAATGGAAGAAGCAAGTGCAGTCGTAGAGATGAATATGAAGAACAAGTTCCCAGACCTGCCGTCAACAACAAGCACGCCTGCAAAGAATCTGGAAGCGACAGGCTACTAGCCTCCACTTCCTTTCTTATTTTTGATTTGCAATTTTTCTAACTTGCTTTTTTATCCTTGATATCGTCGGGTAGCTGTACCCCTTTTCTCTGTATGTCTTTATCATGGCTTTCCAGTTATTGAGGCGCCACTTTGCCTGATCGGCACTCAGAAGGTGGGTTTCCCTTTTCACCATGCTTTTGCGACCAGGCATAAGGTAGCCGCCACTTGCTGCAGCATGGCGGTTGTACGCAAAGCGCAGGCCAAAGAGAATATCAGAAGGTGAAAGCGAATTCAAATACATCGCAAGTTCTCTGTTCTGCTCATCTGTAAGCTTTAGCTTGAACACAAATTCCTTTACAGGCATGCAGATGTTTGGAAATGCATGTTAATTAACTTTGTTTCTAAACTCGAATTTAGAAATATGTTCAGACGACGCCTGTTTTTTTACCTGCTTTTTCAAAAGCACCAATCGCAGCATCTAGGTGCTTTTGGCTATGCATGGCGGTAAGTGAAACTCTTAGACGTGCGGAACCCTTCTTTACGGTAGGATATCTTATCGCCTGGGCAAAAACGCCCTGCTTTAACAGCTCTTTTGAGAAATCCACGGCTGTCTTTTCTTGGCCTACAAGGATTGGAATGATCTGGCTTGACGAGTTTCCAAGGACGAACCCGATCTTCCTTATATCCTTTGTGAAGTAGTCGATGTTGCGGTAGAGTATTTTCTGCAGGTTCCCTTTTTTAGCCAAAGGAATTGCCGTCATGGCCGCGGCGCACAGATGATCCGGGAGTGCTGAGGTGTAGATGAACTGCTTTGAAGTGTTGATAAAGAGTTCTCTTAGGGGCCTGGTAGTGGCCACGTATCCTCCAAAGCATCCGAGACCCTTGCTCATGCTACTGACGTGGATATCTACGTCCACATCGAATTTGGCAGGAATGCCGGAGAAATTCGACCCAAAGACAAAATCGCCGTGCGCGTCATCGACGATCGTTATGGCATCATTTTCCTTTGCGATAGCGCATATCTCTGGCAGCTTTGCAGAATCCCCGTCCATACTATAGATCCCCTCTGTTATCACTATCTTTCGGCTCTTGGACTGATGCATCAATTCATCCAAATGGTCGATGTCATTATGCTTGAAGATCTTGATTGTAGCGCCACTCAACTTGCAGGCGTCGATGATGCTTGCATGATTTAGTTCATCGCTAAATATGGTTGAATTCTTGTCGGCAACTGCCGTTACTGCTCCTAGATTTGCACTGTAGCCGGTCGGGTAGACGAGTGCAGCCTCTGTGCCACGATGATCTGCAAGCATGTCTTCAAGTTCCGTCATTCTTGGGTGGTTTCCGGCGATAAGCCGGGAGCTACATTGGGACACGCCATGAAGAGCCTCGACAGCCTTCTTTATGACACTCTTGTTCTGAGAGAGTCCTAGGTAGTCATTTGAGCATAGATGGATTGCCTCTTTGCCATCAACTGTCGCAGTCGGGCCATGGATTGTGACACTTCTCAGTAGGCGGTAAAGGTCACTCTTCTCCAGGAGGTCAAGGCGATCGTCGACAAAGGCCGTCTTATGCTTTGAGGCCAATCTCTTTTATCATCGCAATGTCCTTGTTGGGCTCGTTTCCGCCAGTCGTGAGGT
>JBFLWZ010000253.1:0-2276 GCA_040757615.1 Thermoproteota archaeon
TCTGGTAAAGTCTTCAGCTTGACCTTCATTCTGCTGTCGCCCCGGGTAAGGTTTCTGGCGTTGACTCCAATTGAACCGCAGGCTTCACCCCTTGTGGTGCTCCCCCGCCAATTCCTTTAAGTTTCAGTCTTGCGACCGTACTCCCCAGGCGGCAGACTTAACGGCTTCCCTGCGGCACTGGGTTGGCGCAAAGCCAACCCATCACCGAGTCTGCATCGTTTACAGCTGGGACTACCCGGGTATCTAATCCGGTTTGCTCCCCCAGCTTTCATCCCTCACCGTCGAGCGCGTTCTGGCAAGCCGCCTTCGCCACTGGTGGTCTTCAGTGGATCAGAGGATTTTACCCCTACCCACTGAGTACCGCTTGCCTCTCCCGCCTCCTAGCCCTGTAGTATCCTCCGCAGCCCATCTGTTGAGCAGGTGGATTTAACGGAGGACTTGCAGAACAAGCTACGGATGCTTTAGGCCCAATAATCGTCCCGACCACTCGGGGTGCTGGTATTACCGCGGCGGCTGACACCAGACTTGCCCACCCCTTATTCTGCACCATTTTTAGAGGTGCCAAAAGATGCCCTTAGCGGGCATCACTCAGAGTAACCCTGTCAAGCTTTCGCCTATTGCAGAGGTTTCGCGCCTGCTGCGCCCCATAGGGCCTGGGCCCTTGTCTCAGTGCCCATCTCCGGGCTCCTTCTCTCAAAGCCCGTACCGGTTACAGGTTTGGTGGGCCATTACCTCACCAACAGCCTGATCGGCCGCAGTCCAATCCAGGGACCGTATAGATTTCGGCCATGGTTCATTCCAGAAACCTTGGCCTATCGCGGTTTATCCTCAGTTTCCCGAGGTTATCCACGTTCCCTGGGCATGTTGACTACGTGTTACTGAGCCGTATGCCACGCCTTGCGGCGTTGACTCGCATGGCTTAGTCCCACTCTGATAGCAGTCGGGTCCGGCAGGATCAACCGGAGTCAATCCTTTTTATTATGTAAAGAGTACGGCCGGACAACTGTGTTATTGTGCGGATCGCATTTGGGTGTATTCGTGTGACCGAGTCGGATCTAATGTTGACATCAGATCCCCATGTTATGAGCGCAACTGGAGGTCAGTGAATCACAAAATGGTGCTAAGACCAAACATCATCACCGACGCCGCCTTGAACGTTACGTTCGCTTCTTTCCTTTGCAAGTTACTGATATAAACCTTTGCTCAAAGCGCCGTACATGAGGGAAAAAGTTCAATCATCATACGATTCTGTTATGCCCGGGCCAACGTTGGTCAGGTTTTCGTCTTGTTCTTTGCGTTCCCTAATTTTCATTATTTTGCATCTCTAGATTAGACACAGTAATCGCAGACATCAGATATAATCTGTTACGAAAATTTTCCAGTGGATACAAAGTCTATATATCATTCAGCCGCAAGTCCGGCAGATGCAAGAACACTCTAGCCAACACGGCAAGCCAAACAGGCTGCTTCAAGAAACGAGCCCATACCTTTTGCAGCATGCCTACAATCCTGTCGACTGGTACCCGTGGGGAGAGGAAGCGCTAGAGCGCGCAAAAAAAGAAGACAAGCCGATCTTTCTAAGTGTCGGCTACAGCGCGTGCCACTGGTGTCATGTGATGGCGCACGAGTCGTTTGAAGACGATCAAATTGCAAAAATAATGAACGAGCATTTCATCAACATAAAAGTCGATAGGGAAGAGCGGCCTGACCTTGACGACATTTACCAGCGGGTCTGCCAGCTTGCAACAGGAACTGGTGGCTGGCCACTTTCTGTCTTTCTAACTTCTGATCAAAAGCCCTTCTACGTAGGCACGTACTTTCCAAAAGAAGGTGGGCGCTACAACATGCCCGGATTCAAGACGATACTGCTTCAGCTTGCCACCGCATATAAGAGCAAAAAGCAGGAGATAGAGGCTGCAAGCGGCGAGTTCATGGATGCCCTTGCACAAACTGCAAGGGACATTGCATCTGGCACGGCAGAAAAGGCAAGCCTAGAGCGCTCCATTCTCGACGAAGCGGCATTGGGTCTACTCCAGATGGGCGACCCGATATACGGTGGCTTTGGGCAAGCTCCGAAATTCCCAAACGCGTCGAGCCTGATGTTTCTGCTAAGATACTATGACATTTCGGGGCTCAACAGGTTCAAGGACTTCGTCGCGTTCAGCGCAGACAAGATGGCCGGAGGCGGCATACACGACCAGCTTGGAGGCGGCTTTGCGCGCTATGCCACTGACCAAAAGTGGCTCATACCGCACTTTGAAAAGATGCTCTACGAC
>JBFLWZ010000254.1:0-2176 GCA_040757615.1 Thermoproteota archaeon
CATTATCCGGTGTAATGTGGAAGATTCCAAGATCTTCCTTGATTATCTGGATATATGATATCTTGCCCTTGTTGTCAACTACCATATGCTTGAGATGGTCAGAAAATGGCAAATAAATACATTGTTAATTGTTGATGTGTAACAGTAATAATCGAATAGGCAGGTTTTAATGTGATTTCGGCAGAAATTTCCTTATGGTGGACTGGTTCAAAAATGTTGGCTTTGGAAGTTCCGGCGACGAAATAGATCAGCTTACAAAGACGATAAACGAACACAGCGACGAGCAGAGGAAGATCATGTCCCAGTTCAACAAGGCGATGAACGACTTTGCGGCAGAGCGATCGCTCGAAACATGTCTTGACGCGCTCAACCTTTCCATGCAGCTAGCAAACATCAGAGGCAAGCTGGCCGAGTCGTATGAATACTATGCAAGGATGCTGGAGCGCGAAATAACTAGGCTGAGCAGAAACAAGACCTAGTCTGATACGGGGATCGGAGCTGTCAGCTTTTTGAACTCGTCAAAGAGCGCATAGCCCGATCTGTCGTTCATAAAGAGCACAAACAGGCCCTCATCCATCAGATTCTCGAGTGCGACGCTCAACTCCTCTATCTTTGTCATAGGAGTATATGACAGCGAGTCTGTGACAAGCATCAGGTTGGTATTTTCATAGTTGTCCAGCAGGTCGTAGAGCATCGCCTCTACAGAGCCAAAAGAGCCAATGTCGTACTTGTCGATTCGCGGCTTAAAGTATGACGCAATCGATTCCTTGCCTGCATCGCCTTCCTTTGAGCCCACCAAGAGAGAATTGAACACCCTGTCGCCTAGGTCAAAGAGCTTGTCTCGCTCGATCTGATCATAGCCGTTTGACTTGAAGAATTCTTCGCACCCCTTTACCAGCTGCGCTTCAGTCATCCAGCTGTGACGGCCCTCGTTCATACGGGCAAAAAAAGTCCTCGCCGCGATCATCCTCGTCAAGGTAGCCATGGGAGCGACCTGACTTTGTATAAAAGTTACTGGAATACTATACGGTTTTTTATTGTGCCCAGCTTTTCGATTGTTATCTCGACCAAGTCCCCATCCTTGAGGTATTTCGGCTCCTTCATGGACATCGCGACTCCTGCAGGCGTGCCTGTCGATATGATATCCCCAGGTTCTAGCGTCATCGTCCTGCTCAGTGCCGATATTATTCTCCTTACAGGGATTACCATGTTGGAACTGGAAGAGTTTTGGCGGATCTCTCCGTTTATCTTTGTCATTATCTGCAGATTCTGGGGATCGGGGATTTCGTCTTTGGTGGTTATCCAAGGGCCGCAGGGCGCAAACGTGTCGATCCCTTTTCCTCGCGTGAACTGCTTGTCTTTAAACTGGATGTCCCGCGCCGAAACATCGTGCATTATCATGTAGCCAAAAACGTTGTCAAGGGCACTTTCTTCGGCTATCTTTTTAGTTTCTTTTCCGATTATCACTGCAAGCTCGGCTTCATAATCAAGGCGCGTCACGAACGTAGGGCATATGACATCTTTGTACGGCTCGTTCAGAGCCGTGCGCGGCTTCATGAATATCACGGGTTCGTCGGATGGAGTGAGACCAGCATCGCGGGCATGATCGAAATAGTTGAATGCAAGGCAGATTATTTTTGGGGGGTTTGGTATTGGCACAAGCAGTTCTACGTCTGTTACCTTGTGCGTATACTTCAGCTTATTCTTGTGTTGCCTTACTTCGTCAAGCCAGCCCCGGAACATGAAATCCTTGATGTTTGGAGGGACAGGTATGCCTGTCTGCTGCTGTATCTCCACCTTTGTGACAATTGACTTGCCGTCGTCAGAGATGATACCGTACGTCTCCTTGACCTTGCTGTCCCTTATTCTTGCTACCTTCATTTTGTTATTACCTGTGAGTCATTATTGCGGTTTGGCTATCGTCAATTCTGCAGAACCCAAATCTCACGAACTGGACCCGTGCATCCGGCTTGAGGTCGGACACGAAAGATTCTGCAAAACCCCGCGCAATTTCGAGGCTGTTCGTATTGTACTCTTCACCTATGTAGAGTGCCTTGGGAATCAATACCTTGTACTCAACTATATCATTCTTTGCAATCCACTGGATCTTGTGCATGGATTGACGGATTTCGTCGCTTCCAACCTCAGCTGTAATCAGATCCTTGCTGATGCTGAT
>JBFLWZ010000255.1:0-2166 GCA_040757615.1 Thermoproteota archaeon
CGTCGTGTCCATACTGGCGCTCAAGGCAAAGACACCGGTCATGATAACAGGCGTTGCACACGCAAGGGTAAAGGAGACAGATAGGGTCGCAAACATTGCGCAGGAACTCGTGAAATTCGGTGCCCGCATTAAGGAATTCCAAGACGGATTGAAAATAACCGCGGCCAAGCCGCTAAAGAACGCGTCACTGGAGGCTTACAACGACCACCGGCTTTTTATGGCGTTCACTATCGCGTCAATGATGACTGAAAAGTCGATCGTCGCTGGCGCCGAGTCGGTGGACGTCTCGTATCCCCATTTCATTCAGGACATGAAAGATCTCGGAGCAAAGATCTCGCCGGCGCCAGACAGAGAGTAACCTCCAAAAGCACTTTATATAGAACAGGCTAAACTTGCAACTACTGGAGATGGGTGGCAGCATTATAGGCGAGCGCTTTGTCGCCATGAGCTTTGGAGAGAGCCACGGAAGGTGCGTCGGAATCGTAGTCGACGGCTGTCCAGCAGGACTGCCTCTAAACGAGTCAGACATACAGGGCCTGCTGGATTTGAGAAAGCCGGGCCAGTCCGTGGTCACTACTCAGCGGAAGGAAGAAGACAAGGTCGAAATTATCTCCGGCATCTTTAACGGCCACACGACGGGCGCGCCCATCTGCATGCTGATATGGAACAAGGATTCCGATTCGCGGGCATACGAAGCGATAAAGAACGTTCCAAGGCCAGGTCACGCCGATTATCCTGCCATGGTAAAGTATGGAGGCTTTGTGGACTATCGCGGAGGCGGAAGGTTCTCCGGCAGGCTTACTGCAACACTTGTCATGGCCGGCGCAGTAGCGGGCAAGCTCTTGAAAAAAACACTTGGAATTGAAACCGTGGCATATACCACTGAAATCGGAAATGTCAAGGCAGGCAACATCACGCCGGCCAATATTGCCACAAGATACAACAATGACGTAAGGTGCCCCGATCCTGCAGCCGCTGAAAAGATGAGGGATGCAATACTTCAGGCAAGGAAGGACGGCGACTCGCTTGGCGGAGTCATTGAATGCACCACAAGCAGCCTCCCTGTGGGCCTCGGCGAGCCGATATTTGCGTCGCTTGAATCAGATCTTTCAAAGGCGCTCTTTAGCATACCTGCAGTCAAGGCAGTTGAGTTTGGATCGGGCTTTGCAGGCAGCAAGAAGCGCGGCTCTGAAAACAATGACGTCTATATGATAAAAGACGGCAAGGTCGTGACCAAGACCAATAACGCCGGCGGCATACTGGGCGGCCTGTCAAACGGCATGCCACTTGTGATCAGAGTCGGCTTCAAGCCGGCGGCTTCGATAGCCAAGACGCAGGAGACGCTTGACATAGTAAAGAGCTTGCAGACGAGCCTTTCGGTGCCTGGAAGACACGACCCCTGCGTCGTACCACGGGCGCCACCAGTCGTCGAATGCGCTGTTTCTATGGTTCTGGCCGACCACGCGATACGGGCCGGCCTGGTACCGCCAGTGCTCAAGTGATGGCGATGGGTAGAAACGACGATCTGGAAGCGCTGCGGAATCAGGTCCGCGACGTGACTGCCCAGATAATGCGCAAGGTCCACCAGCGGATGGAGCTGGCAAAACAGATTGGCGAAATAAAGGACCGGCTTGGAATCGACGTCAAGGACGAAAAAGTAGAGAACGACATACGCGTCATGGTGCTCTCGCTTGCAGACGAGATAGGGATGGGGCGCGAATTTGCGCTGCAATTGCTGAACATTCTACTTGCCGAGTCGGAACAAGTACAGGCGCAGAACCGGCAACAAAAGCCTCCGAGGCAGACGCATCTTGGAATATTCATGAAGGCAAAGCAGCTTGAAGCCTCGGGAAAAAAGATAATTCACATGGAAGTCGGAGAGCCAGACTATTCTCCGCCGGAAGCAGTCGGCGAGTCAATGGCCGCATCGTTCAAGCAAAAGCAGTACCACTATACCGACACGCGCGGTGTGCCAAAGCTCCGTGAAGCAATTGCAAGAAAGGAATACGTTTCAGAAGATCAGGTGGTGGTCACACCGGGCGGCCGCTTTGCGGTTTTCAGCGCAATCACTTCGCTCCTAAAGTCAGGGCAAGAAATCATCGTCATCGAGCCTGCATGGCCCGCATACAAGGAGTGTGCAGACTTTATCGGGGCGAGGACAAAAAC
>JBFLWZ010000256.1:0-2159 GCA_040757615.1 Thermoproteota archaeon
GCGCCGGCGTTGATGCCGGCGATCGCATTGGCGACTGCAAGCCCAAAGTCGTTGTGGCAGTGCATGCTTATCGGGAGATTCGTCACACTCTTGACGTCCCTCACAATCTCTGCCATATAGTCAGGCGTCCTGTAGCCGACCGTGTCGGGTATGTCTATTCTATCAGCGCCAGCCTCTGTAACCGCCTTGAACACCTTGAGCAGGAACTGCCTATCAGACCTGGTCGCGTCTTCCGCAGAGAACTCCACCTGCATGCCGTGCTTTTTCGCGTACTCGACTGCTTTGACCGCCCTGTCCAGCACCTGCTGTGGCTCCATTTTCAGCTTGTACTTCATGTGGATATCGGAAGTGGCGATGAAAGTATGGACGTACTTCAAGTCGCACTTTATCGCCGCGTCAATGTCCGTTTCAGTCGCGCGTGCAAGGCCGCAAATTTCAGCCTTCAGGCCCTGCTTTGCTATCGTCTTTATCGCCTGCATTTCGCCCTGCGAGACTATCGGAAAGCCCGCCTCTATCGCGTCGACACCAAGCTCGTCGAGCTTGATCGCGATCTGGACTTTTTGATCCGGCGTAATAGTGACGCCCGGCGTCTGTTCGCCGTCCCTGAGGGTGGTGTCAAATATCCTCACCTTGTCATTGCTATTGTTACTCATAGCTCAACTCCTCTTGGAAGCGCAGAGACTCCCGTCCTTGAAATCTGGGCAATACCATAATGCTCGACTAGATTCTTAAACGCATCTATCTTGTCAGGGGTGCCTGTTATCTCCACCGTTATCGTCTCCTTGCCTATGTCAAGGATGTTGCCCCTAAAGATCGTGGCATAGTTGATTATCTCACTCCTTGTGGTAGGGTCTACAGCCTTCATCTTTATCAGCGCAAGCTCGCGGTACACCGTCTTGTCCGTGTCGAGCACCTTTACTTCGACGACGTCTATGAGCTTGCGCAACTGTTTTACCAGCTGGTCAAGGGTCTTTTCGTCGCTGTTGGTCGTGATCGTCATCCTTGAAAGGTCCTTCTGCTCAGTCGATCCTACCGTTATGCTTTCGATATTGAAATTGCGGGCGCGGAAGAGGTTGGTCACCCTGAAAAGGACGCCGGGCTTGTTCTCCACAAGCGCAGTCACTATGTACCACGACCCTTTCTGCTGTTCTGTAGTTGTGGCCATCCAATTACGCTCCTGTTATCATGTCCTTGAGGCCAGTGCCAGGGGCCACGAACGGGTACACATCTTCGTCTGGGTCTATCGGGATGTCTATCACCGTTGCAACGTCGCTCTTTATCGCAGTCTTTATCGCCTTTTCAAGCTCCTGCATCGATCCTACCCTTATGCCCTGCGCGCCGTACGCCTCTGCTATCTTGACATAGTCTGGACAGCTGTGCTGGTGCACTCCGCTGTAGCGCCTGTTGTAGAACGTGCGCTGCCACTGCGCCACCATGCCCAGCATGTGGTTGTTCATCAGGAATACTATTACTGGTAACTTTTCAAGCACCGATACTGCAAGCGAATTCTCTGTCATGTTGAACGATCCGTCGCCGGCAATGTCCACTACTGGCACTTTCGGCGCAGCCGCCTTTGCGCCTATCGATGCGGGGAAGCCAAAGCCCATTGTGCCAAGCCCTGTCGAGCTAAAGAACGTGCCCGGCGAGATCACGTCAAAGTGGAGTGAGGCCCACATCTGGCACTGTCCCACTTCTGTGGTCACGATGCCGTTTGCAGGCAATAATTCGCGCAACTTTTTCAATGACTTTTTTGCTGTGATCTCCCTTGGGTAGTCCTTGAGAGTTTCAGAATAATACTGTATGAGCTCTTTTCTTCTCTTGAGCCACGGGTTGTCCGGCGATCTCTTGGCTATTTTCTTTGAGAGCATCTTGACAAGCGTGCGGAGCGATGATTTTACGTCTCCTACAAGCGCCACGTCCACCGACTTGTTCTTACCAATCTCGGCCGGGTCGATGTCCATGTGGATTATGCTCATGCCTTTGCCAAATTCGTCAAAGCGGCCCACAGACCTGTCAGAGAACCTTGCGCCTACTGCAACGATGCAGTCTGCCTCGATGATTATCTTGTTCGCCTCCGCATGACCGTGCATGCCTATTGGGCCCATTGCAAGCGGATGGTTCTCGGGGAATGCGCCCTTACCCTTGAACGTGGTGACTAC
>JBFLWZ010000257.1:0-2147 GCA_040757615.1 Thermoproteota archaeon
GTTAACCGCAGCAACCTAGTGGGCAAACCTCTTGCGCTTTTGCTTCTTGAAAAGAACGCCACGGTGACAATCTGCCATTCAAAGACAAAAGACCTGAAGTCAAAGCTGCAAAAAGCAGACCTTGTGGTGACAGCGGTTGGCAACCGCCAGCGCTTTACGCTCACCGGCGACATGATAAAGGAGGGTGCGATCGTGATAGACGTCGGCACCGCTAGGTTGAACAACAAACTCGTCGGCGACGCAGACTTTGAGTCTGTGAAGCAAAAGGCATCATGGGTGACGCCAGTGCCTGGCGGAGTTGGGTTGATGACCCGCGCAATGCTCCTGAAAAACACGGTTACTGCAGCCTCTATTTCAAAAGAGATGAGCAAATAGCTGGAAGGCAAGCAGGACATACGGCAGAGGATGCTGGACCGGCGCAATGCCCTCGCAGTGGCCGAGATCGCAAAGCGCAGTAATCGTATTCAAAAGATATTGCTAGACAACAAAGAATTCAGGTCGGCAAAAACGGTTGGTGCATATTATGCCTTTGGATCTGAAGTCAAGACTGACAGGATAATCGAACGGACCCGCTCACTGGGCAAAACAGTTGCGCTTCCTAGCGTTGAAGGCGAAAACCTGACATTCTATGAATTGTCGTCCGGAAAATACTTGGTCAAGGGAAGGTTTGGCATAATGGAACCCCTGCCATACAGCCCGGTTGACAGGATCGACCTTCTGGTGGTGCCAGGGGTTGCTTTTGATAGACAGGGCCACAGGCTTGGATACGGCAAGGGCTATTACGACAGATACCTGGAAAAGAACAAGATATTTTCTATAGGATTAGCCTATTCGTTCCAATTGATAGAGCACTTGCCCAGAGGCGGGCACGACAAGAGGCTTGATGCCATAGCGACCGAGGATGGCATTCATTATTTCTAGCGGCCGATGGCCCTTCTTGCAATGTCTGTTCTGTAATAGTGTCCGTTGTCTCCCCAGCGAATCTTTCTTACCGCAGAATAGGCGTTGTCGATCGCTTGCCTTGCATCCTTGCCAAGCGCGGTGACGCCAAGGACGCGGCCGCCGTTTGTCACTACTCTGTTTTGTGTATCGCGTGCAGTGCCTGCGTGGAAGACTGTGACATCGGTACCAAAACTAGAGTCAAGTCCCTCTATTACCTTGCCTTTTTCATAGCTGCTCGGATATCCGCGCGCAGCCATCACCACGCAGACTGCAGTCTGATCCTTCCATTGGATAGGAGGCATCTTGTCCAGCCTGCCGTCCACTGCCGCATCGACGTAATCATAAAGATCGGACTTCATCCTCATCATTATCGGCTGGCATTCGGGGTCGCCCATCCTTGCGTTGAATTCGAGCACCTTTGGTTCGCCGTCCTCAACCATGATGCCCGCATAGAGAAAGCCCTTGAACGGGGTGCCGCGCTTTTTCATGGTGTTTATCGCCGGCTCCATCACCCTCTTTACTATTTTCTCGTGGAGGACTCTGTCCACGACTGGTGCCGGGGAATAGGCACCCATTCCGCCAGTGTTGGGACCCTTGTCGCCATCAAAGACCCGCTTGTGATCTTGGGTTGATGCAAGTGGCATTATCGTCCTGCCGTCGCAGAGCGCGATGAATGACGCCTCCTCACCGGACAGCCGCTCTTCGATGACGACCTTGCTGCCGGCTGTGCCAAACTCTTTCTTGGTCATCATGTTGTATATTGCTGTAGCTGCTTCGTCAGCAGTGTCGCAGACGACCACGCCCTTACCGGCTGCAAGCCCATCTGCCTTTACAACCAGTGGCTTGTTTTGCTTGAAAACATAGTCGTGCGCCTTTTGAGTGTCGGTGAATATGGCGAAATCCGCAGTAGGGATGCCGGCTTCACGCATAAACTCTTTCGCAAAGGCCTTGCTGGCTTCGAGCATTGCAGCAGCCTTGGTCGGGCCAAAGATGCGCAAGTCTTCCTTCTCAAAGACATCGACAATCCCAAGCGAGAGCGGCTCTTCCGGCCCCACTATTGTAAGAAGATCCTTTCCTTTTGCAAACGCCACCAAGCCTGCAATGTCGTTGTGCCTGACGTTAATGTTTTCGGACGTGCCGCCGTTGCCGGGGGCGAAGTACACCTTGTTGACCCGCTTGCTCTGCGAAATCTTCCAACCCAGCGC
>JBFLWZ010000258.1:0-2099 GCA_040757615.1 Thermoproteota archaeon
GGGGCAAATCTCGGCAACACTATCGACATCACATGGATCAACGGTGCAGGCGAGACGGTAACCCGCCAGGCCACGCTGCCGGCAGTAGTAGAGCAGGGTCAGGAAATCCTCGGTGTCGGCGTGACTTTGCTACCACCCGATCCTCAGGCAGTCCTCGATAGGTACCAAAGCGCGTTTGGCTCAAACCCGCTTGCGCTTTTGCTGCCGCCTACCATACAGCAAGGAGTAGTCCCATATTCCGACCTCATGGCGCCCAAGTACGAGTCGAGTGTTCTTGGCAGCCATGCGGTATATGCGCCAATAGCCAATATGCTCTTCTGGCTCTGGTTCATCAACTTTAACGTCGGCATATTCAACGCGCTCCCAATCGGCCCTCTGGATGGAGGCCAGCTGTACGGAGCGCTTATCGAAAAGCGCGCCAAGACTCAGGCGATTGCAAAGAATGCAAACATGCTATTGACGGCTGTCATGGTGGCAATAGTGGCGGCGGCAATTTTGCTGCCTTATGTGATCTAGAAAACAGTCGGACGTTCAGCAAAGACAGCCGTTCCAAACGGGATTACCGAAGATGTGTCTGCATTCAGTAAAGATAACAGGATTGCTATGATTAATCGGAATCCTGCTGTCAGAAGTCGTTCCGCAAATTCCTATAATTGAGAAACGGACGTGTCTATCATGGAACGTGCAAAATACGGTTTCCTTTTGATTGGTGCGATACTGGCAGTAGGCGCATTCGTGGCAGTCCAGATGAATTCGGCAGTCGGGCAGGCTGGAGGCGGAGTCGTACCTCCAAATGCCACAGACACGCAAAGTAACACCACGGCTGCGGGTAATTATACCATAACGGGGCAGGGCATTGGCAATGGAACTCTGCCGGCTAGCATACCCACGCCTGTTGACACCACCCAGCTAAAGATGCACATCGATGCGGCCAGAAGCGCCGCGCAAGCAAACGACACGCAAGGTGCCATGAACCATATTGTCCTGGCGTTGGAAGAGATTGACACAATACTGGGAGGCAACATGACGTCAACTGCTAACGCGACTGACTCAATGATGGGCAATGTGACAGTAAGATGACAGACGAAATGACAAACAACGCTACGCAGAGCAGCCCAGAGAACATGATGTCATGACTTCCTCTTTTTTCTTTTGCCACTTCGGAGGCCTTTATTGATAACTAGCGGCGACGTTGGAATTTTGCTCTCTTTTTGTCCAAGAACGTATCTGTTTGCATCAACAGGTCATTAACGTGGCGCAACACGCTATCTGGAGATATCGGCTTCATTACAACTACATCTGCACCTACGCGCATTGCCATCGCTTTTACATCCTCTTCTTCTACTACTGCCATTATTTTCTGGTCAGGTTTGAGCCTCCGGATGTTGATGATTACTTCTATGCCTTGGTCCCCAGCAATCGCGCCGTCCATCAGCACCATGTCGATAGAATCCTTTAGGTCGCTGTAGATCGCCAAGCACTCCCTTGCCGACGTGGCAGTATATACGATAAAGTTGTTGAGCTGGAAAGTGGCTGCTAGCAAATTGAGGATGTAGGGCGAAGTATCCGCAATCAAGATTGTAGGCTTGGTTTCTCCCTCTGCGCGCGCCTTGTCAAGCAACTCCATTTCTTTCTTTTTACGCTGATTCTTTGTTGATTTCTTTATGGATCATTATAGAAGACATTGTTTAAAAATGATAATTCATTTGATCGTTTGTTCGGAACACCTGTCGACTCCCGTGTATTCCACATTGTGATGACCACCACATAAAGGGTTGAATGGTCAAACGCCACTAGAAGCATCAGGAATAAAGATTGAAGGTGAAAATAAATGGATCACTGTCATACAAAATGCGAGCAAAAGACATACAGGTTAAATCGTACCATTATTCCTTACTTTTGTGGCAACGACGCATTATTACATCATGCTAGTCTATCTTTTTTTAATTGGGATTGTTACAGTTGGCATTGTTACAGTTAGTTCTTTTTCATCTCTAGTGCCTGTCTATGTTTCTGCTAATTCCACCGTCATTAACCCAACACCTCCAATAATGAAGGATGTAAATGGCAACGAATTGACCTCCGCTAAAGCCGGTCAG
>JBFLWZ010000259.1:0-2085 GCA_040757615.1 Thermoproteota archaeon
TGGGCCCTAGTTCTTACGTCAACACTCTATCCGTACGTCTACGGCATAGAAATTCTTGTAAACACAGATCTTGACCTTACATATTTTACGTTGCCCATACTCGGGTTCAACCTAGTCTATGTCTTCATGCTCATCCTCATATTTGCCCTCTACATTGCCACGTATGGCAGGGTGAGAAAATACCAAGTGCGTATGAAAAAGAACGCAACTGAAAAGTTCCGCACACAGTCGGAGCTTTGCAGCATAGTAATCCCGGCGCGAAATGAGGAGAGCGTCATAAAGAGGACCATCCTCAACTGCCTGCAGCAAACGTACCAAAACATCGAAATAATAGTCGTGGCCCACAACTGCTCCGATAGGACCTTTGACGAAGCAAAGGTAGAAGACCCGAGGGTCAAGGTGTTCAGGCTGGACACAAAAGAGGCGGGAAAGGGTATCGCGCTCAACTATGCCGTCTCAAAATCGTCTGGCAACTACATATTGGTGCTTGACAGCGACGGTCTCTTGACCCGCGACTTTATCGAAAACGCGCTGCCGCTATTTGACGAGAATTATGCTGCAGTGCAGGGCAGGTATATCGCAAGCAACAGGAATTTTAACTTTGTAACCCGGATGCTCGCGATCGAAGGTGACCTCTGGTCGACACCGTTCATGAGCATAAGAAGCCACTTTGGCCGGCGCACCCCGCTTGGCGGCACCGGATACATCGTAAGAAAAGACATACTGACAAAGGTGGGCATGTTTGCAAACCACTTGGTGGACGACTATGAGCTCAGCTTCAGGCTTTTGAGGAACGGCTACCGCATCGCTTTTGCGCCGCTGTCGGTCAACTATGACGAAAAGCCTCCGACGCTCTCTTTCATGCTGAGGCAGAGGGCAAGGTGGGGAAGGGGATTTATCGACCTTCTTGGCACAAGAGTGGCCGAAGGTCCAGACATCATTGGCCACATTTACTGGCTGAATCCTGTTGCAGCGATCTGTGGCCTTATCATGTTGATGGTGCCGGCCTTTGCAGCCATCCACTACCTGATATATGACTACTACCCGTACACCTACACATACATACCCTTGAGCATCTGGCTGGTACTCACGGGCGTGCTCTTTGCCCTTCAGACGGCAGTCTTGGTGAAAGAGTATGGCCGGCGCGGACTGGTGTACGCTGCCCAGATACCAGCTCTCACGCCGTTTTCACACTATTGGTTCGTCAGCTTTATGAAGGCGTTCACGGTCAAGTCGTGGGCAAACACCAAGACCATGCACGGGTTCATAAAAGAAGCCAAGATGATAGCGGACGCGTCCTGACTCTATACCACAGAAATACAATGAATGCATTTAGGGGATTGGAATGCAGATAGAAGAGAACGTTGAAATATTAACAATTGCAGGAACAAGGCCAGAAATAATAAAGCTGTCAGAGTTGGTGCAATTGCTAAACAAGGGACGTGGCAGCAAGCACGCTTTATTGTATACCGGCCAGCACTATTCAGACAACATGAAGGATATTTTCTTTGATGAACTTGGCATCAAACCAGATTATGATCTGGGTTGCGACACGTCGCAAGTTGACGCGCTAAAAGTCGGTATGACCAATTTCATGAGGGCCACCAATCCCGAATACGTTCTGGTTTACGGTGACACCAGCTCCAGCATGGCAGGGGCACTGGCTGCAAAGGAAATCGGGAGCAAATTGGTACACATCGAAGCAGGCATCAGAGACTTTGACTTGAATGTCCCGGAAGAAGTAATCCGGATATACATAGACGAGATCTCGGACTATCTTTTTGCACCGTCCAAACTATCTGAAACATTTCTGGAATATGAAGGAGTCAGGGGAGACATCCACGTGACAGGCAACTTGATAGTGGACGTGTGCAGAAAACTGTCCAAGGGAGTTGATCGATACAACAGAAGTGACGAATTGCCCCGCGAATTCTTGCTGCTCACAATGCACAGGCAGGAAAATGTAGACGACCCTGCTAAATTGCAAATGCTTAGGAACCACCTGAAAGAAATAGAAGGGCACAGGGTAGTCTTTCCGGTGCATCCGCGGACAAGGAACAACCTTGAAAAGTACAACATCAAACT
>JBFLWZ010000260.1:0-2051 GCA_040757615.1 Thermoproteota archaeon
CGTGCCCTTGATGTTGATGTATGTAAATGCCGCAATTGAAATGACTGCCAGCACTTTGTCGAACGGGATGATCCCTAGGATAGGCTCATTTGACAATATCCCTGCCGCGGTTGGACCAAGCAGATAATACATGAATGCCCCAAAGCCGACGGCATACAGGCTGCCTGCTATGATGTGGGCAAACCACGCCATCCACCCGCTGATAAACGCGTTTGGACGGGGAAGGCCTTCCCTTATCCACAGGTATCCCCCGCCCGCTTCAGGCATGGCCGAGCCGAGCTCGGCGTATGCCATAGCAGTAAATAGCGTTATTATTGCGTTGAGTATGAAGGCAATAATCACCGCATTCCCGGCAAGGCCTATGGCAGGACCTGTCAGTACGAATATGGCACCGCCTATCATACCTGCGATGCCTACCATTATGATGTCCGTAAGGCTCAGAGTGCGCACAAGTTGATGCTCGTGTGGATGTTCCGAGGGCGGGCGCTGAGACTCTGGGCCTGAAGAGGCCGACAAATTTAGCGTAAAGCTCTCTGCTAGAGAAATAAACCTTTAGCATGCCTCTTTCTGTCGGTTACTGCGCACAGGCCCCAGGTTTTGCAGCTTTGACCATTAAGGATCTGGCGACTGATTTGATACATCATCTCCACGCAAAGTCCGATTTCTTGACTATAGCATGGCAAAATGTAATCGACTATTTTTCCTCGAAAGCAAATCATGATCTATGATGCAGCCTCAAGCTAAAACATGAATCCCCAAGCAGCATAGCATAGATTGAATGGACAACTAATGCCATCACATGAAGTACTCCTTATGCTCATTAAGGATAGGGCGAATTTTGTTTTCAATTATCTGGACAAAATTAGAATTCAAATCAAATGACAGCAAAAGATAGAACCTCCTATTCTTGTTACTGCCATATGCAATTGGAATCGTTGCTCTAATCAACTTCTCATATATGCCAACAGCGAATTGCAGTCTGCCAATCTTGTCTGCAAATGTTTCGCGCGTAGATGCACGGATTACCGTCTGAATGGCATATCTTTCAGTATCTTTGATGTCCATTAGAGGCACCAAGTTCTTTCTGTATACTGTTGTTATCAAGTGACCTAGCCGGTCTGTCAATCCAACAAACCGAATAGAAGGATGTTCATTTAGTATATGGTAGCAAAAGCTTGTGAAATACTGTTCTTCCTCAATGACATCAACCATGATTCTTTCACCCGCGATAATCGCAAATGGGAGTAGTAGTACTGTCTGATTTTGGCTTCAACTTGTTTGCATGCCATATTTCCTCATGCGCAGACCTTTCGATATCGTCATAGAAGACAAGGTTACAATAATGGCATTTCATCCTAGGCTTTTGCCATTTTCTTCTTCTGCGATTGTTACTATTCTTTTTTGAAGGTACTTTTCTCTTTGTAGTATTGTTATCGACTTTCCGTTCAAAGGATAATATCCCTTTGTCACTGCTATTATTGCCAACTCGATGGTATTTTGGGAATTCAGGTACGATCAAAGAAGAATGCCTAAATCCCGACTTCCACGCTTCTATCCACCTTTCAAGCATGAAAGGCCAATCATAGTGGAAGCTTTCGTCGTAGTACATCTGATCTACTATTTTTGTAAACTTGCTATCACGACTACTACGGTCATCATGGTTCTTTGTCACTATTGCACGGAAACTGTCTTCCTGATCAATAGATAGTTTCACAGCAAAACTGCTTTCATCATCATCTGACCAGAGCTCTATCAAAAACGGCTGTTGTTGCAACAATAGAGATACATCCGCCTCCTCATGCTTGGTTGGAATTGATTTCGTTGTCTGGCTTTTCTAAGGCGAGGCCACAGGCCGCTCCCAGAATATGCCAATCGACTAATCAATCCACCAAAAAGGAGTCATATATTCTGATATATAAGAATATTCTTGGTGTTCTGATGCATCAGAATATATGTGGCATTCTGCCATTTCATGGCTACATATATTTTCTATTGTTCTTATCATTCTTTCAATAATGTCGAGACTGCTTGGTTCCAGTAAGGTCACAACA
>JBFLWZ010000261.1:0-2041 GCA_040757615.1 Thermoproteota archaeon
GAGGTATACAACAGACCAGCACCCAGTGGGCAGAGATAATCGGCCAGCTTTTCGACAGGCTGACAGGCAAAGGGGCTTCTGTTACATACACGTTTGACAATCTTGTCATCGACATGCCGAAAGCACAGGGACCCGGAGGGCAGGATATGGGAAGTGCGAAATGGACAGTAAATGGCAAAGTAGTCATCACCGCAGAAGCGCACAGGACGGAAGAAGGGACTGAACAGCGAACGTCCGTGTCAACTGCAGCGTAACAATGTCAGCCAGCAGACATCTCCATATAGATACAGACGATCAGCTTAGTGAATGGATAAGCAAGGCAATGCGATCTGCCACGAATGGCATACTAGTAATTGATTTTGCGAATCAGCCTGCTGTTAAAATTGAAATAAAAGATGGCAGGATCAAAGTCGATCTCTTGACGCCCGATGTTTTCAAGATTTCTGAAGACGAGACCGGCCTATTCGATAAGCTGAAAACGGCAACAGAGTTTGGCCACAAGCTGTCAGACACCGGAGTCACCATATCATTCCTTCGGAGAGGCAAGGAGGCTGTCCGGCTTGGAAAGGATGCACATCCGACTTTTTCAAAGGTGATCACAAAGAGCGATGACGTCCAGCTGACAAGCGTTGGGGAATTTGCCAAATTAAAGGGCGACTTGAAGGCGGACTAGCTACTCGTACTTGTAGTTGCGCTCGACAATGTCTCCTGTCTTGTTGAGGTAGATAACCCCCTTTTCGATGCTCATGATCGACGACTTTGGTATGAGATACTTGTCAGGAGTTATCGGCCCATACGTCACAACCAGCTTTTCTGGTTGGACCTGCAAAACCACTCCGACGTCCTTGCCGTCGCTTGTAAAAACGGGCTTGTTTACTAGGGCCTGCCAGTCCTCTATTATCATACTCTAGTGGGCAGCTTATTCAATTTAAGAATTTCATTATCCCTAGAAAAAGTTAGCATTTAGCTAGTAAAATTAAGCCCTGATAATTCCTAGCTGTCATTAACTATAATGTCATCCCAAGTTTGCCATGGTCTCGATGCTAACAAACCGCAGGTTCGAGATTAAGAGGATGAAAAAGCGCGGATATCTCTGGGTCACGCTTGGGCTATTTCTGATCAGCATTTCCGCACACTGGGTGTTTGCATGGTTTGCATATGTTGAAGAGACGAACGAGCACAGCCAGCCAGTTCAGCTTTCAAGCTACCTCAACCAGACGATGAGAGATACGATGGAGAACTGGCAGTCAGAATTCCTGCAGCTTATGTGGCAGGTGGCAGGCCTATCGATACTATGGTATGTTGGCTCGCCCCAGTCAAAGGAAGAGCACGACAGAACCGAGGAAAAGATTGACTTTATAATAGAAAAGCTGGATCCGGAAAACGCAAAAAGGCTGCTTGAAGAATGGAATGAGAAATATCCTAAGAAGTAACTACTACAGTTCCTCCCCCGTGGGGGTGTTAGGTGAAACTTCCCTTGCGCTCGCCGGCTTGATCCTCTCTTGCCCTCTGCGAGACTCATTCCTGTTGCTTTCACTTATTGGTTCTACTAGACCGGCAGCGACTTCGAATTCATAGGTGTTGTCATAACTCTTGCGATCATCAAGATTGTTCTCTATAGCTTCTAGAACGTCGTTTATCCTGTTTCCTGTCTCTCGAGATTTCATGTTCACATGCTGCCTTATCTCTTCCTTGCTGGCAGGAAATTCTAGTCCCTCTAGAAGATTGGCCATCTTTGCCGCCTTGTCTCTGTCGGCAGCCCTGTTGGACGGCGGCTTGCCGGTCATGTCACCAACGCGCTCTGCAATGGCACCAACGCTTGATTGGTTTGGATCGGTATAATTGCGATCAGACATGTGCTTTTTACGCTCCTGCTCATGGCCTCTTGGTGGTGTGTTCCCTTTCATATTCTGCACCCTTGCTCAAATCTTCATCATCCTGCCAGCTTCTGTTTCCAGCTTTTCACACTTTTTCATGTAATTGCTCATGCAGTAATGTGGCCGCAATCCATGATAAAGCCTGTAGAATAATTTTCAGATTG
>JBFLWZ010000262.1:0-2005 GCA_040757615.1 Thermoproteota archaeon
TAGCATCTATCTTATTGCAGAGGCAAAAGAATGAGCATTCTAAAACGAACTAAGGACTCGAGTAGCAAGATCACTGCGAGAAAACAGCATCCTTCATTACAACCTTCAAGTTCACAAAGGCAGATCATGCCACGCCTTGACACTTTGGAAATGATTGAAGATACCATCAGAAAAGAGCAGTATTTTGAATCAAAAACCAAGCTCTGGAAGGCACTACCAAGAGGAGTTCAATACGGAACATTGGGTGTGGCACTTGCCTATCTGGAAAGGTCTAACATGATAACCCGGAACAGAGATGGCTCAATAGTCTGGATATTCAGGGAAGGCAAAAGAGCAAGAAAACTCTAGATGAATCAACAGAGCTATAATGATAATAACTATGTCGTGCTGTAGCCAAACAATCTATTGTATTCTTTATGTGTGAGCAAATCCAAGAGCTGGTAAATCTTGTCCTATTTTCTGTCCCTAATAGTGTAGATTAGCCTATGGTTACCGCCAATCTCGCGCCTGTAGAGGTTGGTTACCTCATTTGTTTTGACATATTTGTCAGGCCAAGGCTTTTACTTGATATAGTCTCCAAGATTCTTGTCCTGCCTCATCTCGTCTGTAATTGATCAACTTTGAGCTTTACAGGATCGTTATTTGATAGCGTTTTGAGAACATCCAGAACATCGGGAAATGCAAAAACACGAAACTTTCTCTTGACCAATAACTTATGGAGAACAGCGAATTCGTCTACTTATGCTTTGTCTGTTGGTTTAACAGTTTAATTGATTAGCATTGACTTCTTTTCATTATTTCAACTGGAATATTCTGTTTAAAAACCACCTATTTGCGGAAGTACTTTTTCTTGTTCTTCTGGCTTGAAAGTTTGTGCTAACTTTTGCAAAAGGCACTCCATAGGACAATGCTTAGCATTATATTTCTCGGGTGCCTATCTAGTCCATATTGAAGGCCGAGATGTCCATCCGGGAGCACATCGAGGAGCTCAGGGTCAGGGTGCTCAGGGTGGCGCTGGCAATAATAATCATCACCATCTTTGCCATGACTTTTGACCTCAGGCCGATAGAAGTCTCTGGCATCCCACTTGCCTACCCGTTCCCAGACCCGGTAAACAACATCTCTACTCGTCTGACATTCTACATGCAGGACTCGCTTCTGCCAGATGGCGTCGACCTTATACAAACTGCTCCGGGCCAAGCATTCTTTGCGCAGATCTATGTCTCTGCCCTGATCGGGCTTACAGCCTCCATACCGCTCATCGTCCGGGAGATATCGGCGTTTATCGCGCCGGCGATAAGCAGCAAGACAAAGATCGGACTGTTGAACGTCTTCCTTCCGGCAGTGGGACTATTTGCTGCCGGTATTGCTTTTTCATACCTTCTGGTCATACCATATGCACTCAACTTCCTTTACCAGTATGGGGAAGCGCTCAACGTTGCGACGTTCCTGACGATCAACGACTTTATCTCGTTCGTTCTGCAGTTCCTGCTCGGCTTTGGGATAGCGTTCCAGCTGCCGATACTAATGTACGGCATTTCGCTCACAGACGCCGTGTCGCCGGAATTCTGGCGCAAGAACTTTCGCTACGCCGCAATAATCCTCGTTGTTTTTGGAGCGATAATAACTCCTGACGGCAGCGGAGTTACAATGTGGTTCGTGGCAGGCCCCATGATAGCGCTCTATCTTGCCGGTATGCTCGTGGTTGAGAGAAGAGCCGCCCTTAAAACTAACACTTAAATTCTTAGACAGGGTATCCTATTGCAGAAGATGGTCGCAGAAGGGCTGTTAATGCAATTTGCAGGCATGAACGGCTGGGAGTGGGTCATTATCATCGGCCTCATAGTCGTGGTCTTTTTCGGCGTGAAAAAGATACCCGAGCTTGCAAGGTCGTTTGGCAAGGCTACTGCCGAGTTTGAGAAAGCAAGGATAGAGGCCAAGAGGGAGCTCCAGCAGATCAAAAGCGGCGAGCGTGTGGGCAGGGAAAAGCTCGAATCAATAGCAG
>JBFLWZ010000263.1:0-1968 GCA_040757615.1 Thermoproteota archaeon
TTCAGCTGATATTATCAGGCAGACTTTGCACAGCGTTAACAAATTTTTTATCTGCGCACTTTTGCTGGTGCTTTATCTAGCAAAGGCTTTGCAATATGCCTTAATGCTTTCGATGAATATCTTGATATGTGCCATTTGATATATTTGATAATGCCCTCCTCGACATTAACTTTGGGTCTAAACCCAAGATGCTTCTGTGCTAATGAGACATCTGCAAGATGCCGTCTCACATCGGCTTGTCGCGGTTCTTCATGAATCGGATATAGTTCGTTCTTACGATCTAGTATTTCATTACAAGTCTTGATTATTCGCCAAGCCATGTCGTTAACAGAAACCTCTATGCCTCTAGCCAAATTAATTGGCAAACCGAATGGGACGTCTTTTTCAAGGGCAAGAACCATTCCATCAACAGTATCATCAACATATGTGAAATCCCTTGTTTGTTTTCCATCTCCGAAAATGATAGGTGGCAAGCCGGTGAGAGACCTTGAAACGAATCGTGGTATAACTGCAGCATACCCGTCCTGCCTCATATATGGACCGTAGCTATTGAATGGTCTAACTATTACTACTGGCAAATTATTTTGGCGATAAAATGACTGCGCGTACATTTCACCTGCCGCTTTGGAAGCGGCATATATCGTTGTTGGCAAAAGTGGATGCTCTTCGTTCATAGGAAAATACTTTGCCGTACCATAAACTTCACTCGATGATACGTATATCATTTTTTGAACATTGTTGGAATGACATGCCTTGCAGGCTAAGTAGCTGCCCTCATCATTCACTCTAACAACTTCCCGAGGTTTTGTAAACGACATAGGTAATGCTTTGACTGCCAAATGAAAGACTACTTCTGCACCTTTTATGGCACGTCTCAACTTGTCGTAATCTAAAATATCGCCCTTTACTATCTTGATATTCTTAGTCAAGTTCGAAACACCGGTTGGATTAGAGAAATCATCATAAACCACTACTGAATGACCCAATTCCGATAACCTTCTTGATAGGTGAGAGCCAATAAATCCTGCGCCTCCAGTAACAACGATCTTGGTCATCTACTCGTCCTCCAAAAGACCATCTACGATACGAAAAAATTCATAGTAATTCGTAAACGATGAATCTTGCATTATGTTTTTCTATGACATATTGTTTATAAAAGCTTGGTCGCTATCAGGATGCTCTGCGGTTAATTTTGTTTTTTGCCCTTACACTGACTATCTGCAGAATTGCAAAATCAAAAACGAGTCTTTATTGAATTGATTACCTTGTTAGCAGCCTCTTTATCGCCCTTACCTTCCAATTCAACTACATCCAGAACAAGAGGCTTTTGGTTGCCACAAATCACATAGACTCCACTATCAGTTATTCTTGCTACCTGACCGGGAGTTCCATAGAATGTTATATTCTCTGGGTGCGCGCGCCAGATGGTCAATTTCTTGCCTTCGTACATAGTAAATGCGCCTGGATATGGTTCAGACTGAGCTCTTACAAAATTATAGACTTCTACTGCTGTTTTTTTCCAATCAATTAAACCATCGAAGGGAAATCGCTGCGCACAGTAAGTAGCTTCACTGCTATCTTGTGGAATGGCCTTCGCTTTATTCTTTAGAATGTCAAGATATTTCTCTCTTAGAATACAAAGCGCCTTATCCTCAAGCTTTTTTAGAACATCTGAAACATAGTCTGTGAATTCTATCTCTATTGTCCTTTGATCCCAAATATCCCCATCGTCCATTCCCGTAGTAAATGAAAACAAGGTTACACCAGCTTTCTGTTCTCCATTTATCATTGTCCATACAAGTGGAGAGCCTCCTCTGTATTTCGGAAGAAGTGAGTTGTGAATACCTATGAAACCTCTTGGAACAAAATTGAGCGTGTCTTGACTAATTAGCCAATACCAACCTGATACTACACAGAGATCAGGTTTTAAGGTTCGGATCAATTTCTCAGTTTCAAGGCGATCCTGAG
>JBFLWZ010000264.1:0-1963 GCA_040757615.1 Thermoproteota archaeon
AAAGACGCGCGCGACTGCATTGTCGTTGTAAGGATCGCACCCAATGCCATAGATCGTGTCAGTCGGAAACACTATCACTCCGCCGTTCTTTACCACGGACGCGCACCGGGCAACCGCGTCGTCTGAGCAACTGAAAACCTGCTTTGTCATTCTAGCCAAGCCTTACTATCGCAGCGACTTCTTTTGTTGCCGCCTTTTTCAATTCGTCGCGTACTGCCTTTGAAACATGCTCGGGTGCTGTGAGGCTTGAAAAGTCCATAAGCTTTACTCCGTCGAGTATGTGCACCTGCGGCGCCAGGTCTTTGCCGTCTGCCACGTGCTTTTTGAGCATTGCCTCAACTTCTGATGCCACTTTGTCAGGGGTGCCGTTCAGGATTGCCGCGTTGTCGACTGACAGGCGCACCCTGCCGTACTTGTCGAGTACGAGCACCGGCTGCCTTTTAGATTTCAAAAAGAGCTTTTTCTTGCTCAGCTCGCAAGCAAAGATGTGATAGTTCTTCATGTCAAAAATGCGCTGCACGCCTTCGTTAATGCCGAAAAGCTCGCATGCAAGGACGTGGGCTTCTTCTTCGTTTATCTCCTGCGCGTTTGCAGTCCCAATGTCAAGCGAAACGTTGCCCATCGCAGTCACGCGGAGGATCGAGCGCTCGCTGATGTATTCTGACTGGATGGTGATCGATTCCGGCAGCGCGCCGCGCTCCAGAGCCACCTTTTTCACCTGCTCTGCAAGCTCTGAAATGTCCTCGGGCTTGGGGTTGCTGATCGTCTTTTCAGCCTCCTCGTGTATCATTGCAGCCGCTACGCCTATCGACGAGATGACCTCTGCGTGCTCTGCTATCTTCCACTGCAGCTGTAGTTTCTTTGCTACCTGTGGGACCAGCACAGAGGCGCCACCACCGCCACCGATAAAGATGATGCGCTCCTTTTTCAGCTTGTACTCCTTTATCATGGGCTCTACAATTTCGAGTACCTTCTTTGCAGAAATGTCAAGGATCATCGAAGCGGCCTGCTCCATAGTGGTGCCAAGCCTGCTTGCAAGGATCGATAGCGCCATCTGGGCAGAAGCCTGGTTTGCCCTTGCATAGTCGCCTTCAGGCACGAGCCCAAGCGCATTTGCCGCACACGTGTTTGTTATAGCAAAGCGCTTGCCGCCAGACTCGATAGCGACATAATCTATGGGATCACCCTCCTTTGGGCTGAACGTGATTATCTGACCTCCTTCCAGCTCTTCCGGCGAGGCAAAGCATGAATATGGCAGCCCCGCAATGTGTGCAGACCTCGGGCCGACATCGGTTATCTTTCTGCCCGACCACCTCACAAGCGAGCCGCCTGCGACTCCGGCGACCCTGACATCAAGTGAACGGATGCAGGTCGGGTGCTGCATTATGGTGACGTAGCGGACCTCTGGTCTGCCGTCCTTTATGACGCAGATGTTGGTGGAGGTTCCGCCGACTTCGATGAAAACGCCGTCGATCACGCGCAGATGCAACAGCGCGCCTGCGACGCTTGCCGCCGGCCCCGACAGTACGGTGATTATCGGCTTGCTCTGAAATGTGCTCATGCTAGTGACACCGCCGTCGCCCTTCATGATCAGTACCGGCGCGGTGATGCCTTCGTTTCGCACGGCAGACTCGACAAACCTTGCCGTGCTAGTTGCTTTGGGCAGGATGCCTGCGTTTATAGCGGCGGTGAGCGTCCGGATTTCGAGGCCGTAGATGCCTGTCAATTCATGCCCTGCGGTGGCAGGAATATCTGCCTTTTCCATGACGAATTTCTCGTTGCTCGGGTCGTCGACGCCATAGGCCTCGCTCACGACCACCACTTCCGCGCCCTCTTCCTTGAGCTCGCCTATCGCCTGCTCGACTTCCTTGTCGTCAAGGTATTTCGAAGTGTCAAGGAACCGATAGCATGTGTGCAGGTACTTGTTTGGCGCCAGCTCGACATCCTTGACGTTCGTCCTCTT
>JBFLWZ010000265.1:0-1955 GCA_040757615.1 Thermoproteota archaeon
CACACTGGCGACGTTCCGCACTACCCCGACTGCCGACCAGAATTTATTAATGCGATAAACGAAGCGCTCAATATCGCCGAATCTGATGGGATAGCATCGGGTGTACGACAGGCGGTGACCGTCATGTCGCCGGCGATGGCAGGACTTGACAAGTCAGCGCTCTTAAAGATGGGATACAGTGTGCTAGGCGAGAGGATATTTCAGACATGGAGTTGTTATTCTGATGGTGTAAGAGCTGGCAGGAGATATCTACACTGCGGTCGTTGCGAATCGTGTATAAATAGGAAAAGCGCATTCACCATCGCACAGATAGAGGATAAAACCGAGTATGCGACAAAAGACGGCAACCACAAGGGCAAAGCTCTCTGAAATATTCACCAGCATCGAGGGAGAGGGGATATTGTTTGGCACCAAAACAATGTTTGTCAGGCTGGCAGGTTGTCCTCTAAAGTGCTACTGGTGCGACACGCCTTATGCGCTACCGCTTGACAGCGGCTCCGATTACTCCATAGACGAAGTAAAGGATCTCGTCTCAAAAAACCTCCATCCAAACACTTACAAGGTTAACTTCACTGGTGGCGAGCCTCTCATTCAGCATGAGGTAGTCATCGAGCTTGCCAAGTTTGTCAGAGACAAGGGCATCAAGACGTATCTCGAATCAGCCTGCTACGATTCTGAGAGGTTTGCCAAGGTCCTGCCTCACATAGACCTCGTCAAGATAGAGTTCAAGCTGAAAGATTCGAAAGTCGTGGACGAGAAGCACTATGACATCCTACTCAGGAACGAGCTGGACTGCCTCGATATGGCAATAACCAACGGCAAAACCACATATATCAAAGTAGTAGTAACAAATTCATCAAGCCTTAAAGAATTCAAAGAACTGGTACGTGAGGTGTTCAGGGTGGCTAAGCCAGCCGAGATAGCAGGATTTATAATACAGCCAAGCTATAAAATCGATGAGCCAACATTGGATGTGCTTTTTGGCTTTTATGACGCAGTCTACCCGTTCTATGATCAGGTCCGTGTCGTTCCGCAATTGCACAAGATTATAGGAGTCAGGTAAAAATCAAGAAATGACAACAGAAAAGACAGCGGTCAACAAAAAGAAGGTGGCCAAGCTGATAAGGCAACTGCTTGTAGAGCTGGGCGAAAATCCCGATAGAGAGGGGCTTGTTGGCACTCCAGGCAGGATAGCCGATATGTATGAAGAGATTTTCGGCGGCTATAGGATGGATGCAGAGCTCGACGTCAGCTTTTCAGAGGAGACCGACGCCATAGTGGCAAAGGACATCCAGTTCTACAGCATGTGCGAACACCATATGTTGCCTTTCTTTGGCAAGATCCATGTAGCATATGTTCCCTCTGGCAAAGTGTTTGGTGTCTCAAAGTTAGTAAGGCTTGTCGAAAAATACTCGCGCCGTTTGCAGATACAAGAGAGACTCACAAAGCAAATAGCTGACGAATTGGTGCGCATGGGAGTAAAGGGCGCGCTGGTGATAGCTGAAGGCGAACATCTCTGTATGAAGATGCGCGGAGTGCGCAACGATAGCTCGATAACGACAATAGCTCACCGCGGTATAATGGAGCAGAAGGAGATGCGCGAGCACGTTCTTGCGCTCATCTATAACCCCAAGTCTGAAATGACTAGGGTATAATCTTCGCATTTTGAACTTCTTTTGTAGAAGGAGTTATCCGAGACGTAGTTCCACCCATCAACGTCGCCAGGCCATGTAATGAGCATTCGCTATGTCATGTTGCTTCTGCAGTCCGGACGTCGAAGCATGCAAAAGGCCTGCTGCAATGCGACTTAACGACAGGAAGTACTTGCTGTACAACGAAGAAATGATTCTGAGTTAAGATCAGACCAACAACTATAACTTGGTGAACTACTACCGGACAAGTCCGGTGGTCTTCCCGCCAGATTTCTATAAATTTGGCACGGAGCACCACCAGAT
>JBFLWZ010000266.1:0-1938 GCA_040757615.1 Thermoproteota archaeon
CCCCGTGGAATCTGTCAATGACCTCTGGTGATAGGTTGATCTGCCCACTCGATGTGTGGTAGGGGCTTATGACGAATTCTGGCCTGGCTGCGATAATCCTCTCTATTTCCGGACCCAGCTCGCCCCGGCCGTCAGAATACCAGCCGTAATAGATGACAAACTTGCGGTATGTCGTGGGCGTCTGCTCTGGAGCAGCAGCAATCACGGTAGACGATGAAAGAAACGACAGAAAGATCATGGCCAAGAATCCTTTTAGTTTCAACTACTGGCAGCATCCAACTTTTGAGCATATTTAAGACGGAAGAAACTGTGTTGTAGAAAATTGTCCTTGTGACATGCTTTTATTCCTAGACCACCATATTACAGCATTGAAGGTCTTCAGCTTTAAGTGTCCAGCGTGCGGCTATCATTCAAAGCACCAGTTAGGAACGCCGGACATGGACCAGACTCTGACAGACGTCAATACAGAGTTTGCGCAGTACAAACTGTTTGTGTGCAAAAAAGAGAAAAAGTTTGTACACATAGATGTATTGGATTCGCATTTTGACAACAAGTGCCCGGCAGACGAAACTGAGCTTGAGCAAGCCGACCCGCAGAAAGCAAGCTGTCCCGTATGCGGCAAAGAGATAGAGATCGAAGAGGTCAAGCCTCTTGCAACTGCTGACAGCGCGACATAATAAGGTATTAAATATCCAACCCTTGCTAGAATCCTCAGGTAATGGCCCTAAATCTCGCTCAAAAGATAATATCTGTACATCTTGTTGACGGCAAGATGGAGCCAGGACAGGAAATCGGTCTGAAGATTGACCGTGTGCTTATGCAGGACGCGACGGGCACAATGGCATGCCTGCAGTTTGAAGCCATGGGTATACCCCGCGTCAAGGTAGAACACGCAGCAATCTATGTAGATCACAACATACTTCAAACAGGATTTGAAAATGGCGACGATCACCGTTTCCTGCAGACATTTGCGGCAAAGTATGGCATACACTACAGCAAGCCAGGCAACGGCATCTGCCACCAGGTGAACCTTGAACGCTTCTCCATCCCGGGCAAGCTCCTGATAGGCTCTGACAGCCACACCCCGACTGCAGGAGGCGCAGGCATGATGGCGATAGGAGTAGGCGGCCTTGATGTTGCAGTGGCTATGGCCGGTGCCCCGTTCTATACCAAGATGCCCAAGATCGTCGGAGTCAAGTTGACCGGCAAGCTCAAGCCGTGGGTCACCGCCAAGGATGTTATTCTGGAGATGCTCCGAAGGCTCACAGTCAAGGGAGGCGTCGGCAAGATCTTTGAATATTATGGAGAAGGCATCAAGAGCCTCGGCGTGCCCCAGAGGGGCACCATATGCAACATGGGGGCGGAGCTTGGCGCCACGACTTCGCTGTTCGAGTCCGACGAGATCACGCAGGACTACATGGCGCGCCAGAACAGGCCGCAGGACTACAAGCGTGTCGCGGCAGACCCGGGCTGCTTGTATGATGAAAACATGGAGATCAATCTTTCCGAGCTAGAGCCCATGATCGCGCTGCCGGGCTCGCCTGATGCTGTGCACAGGGTTCGCGATGTGCAGGGGCAGGACGTGCACCAAGTGCTGATCGGCTCGTGTACAAATTCCAGCTATGTCGAAATGATGACTGTTGCACACGTGCTAAAAGGCAAAAAGGTGCACCCAAATGTCACGATGGCGATAAACCCCGGCTCAAAGCAAGTGCTGGAAACAGTGGCCCGCGATGGCTCTATCTATAACATCATTGCATCAGGGGCTCGCCTTTTAGAGAGCGGATGCCAGGGCTGCATCGGCATGGGCTCTGCACCCGGAACTGACTGGGTTTCGATCAGATCATTCAACCGTAACTGGCCAGGGAGGAGTGGCACAAAAGACGATAAGGTCTTTTTGACTTCGCCCGAAGTGTGCGTCGCTTGCGCGGTGACAGG
>JBFLWZ010000267.1:0-1929 GCA_040757615.1 Thermoproteota archaeon
AGTGTATATACAACTATGTATGTAGCGAATGACCAATTCTATTTCTTACTTGTCCACGAGCGTTTTGTCGCCTTGTAGTAAGTATTGTAATGCCACAGGAAATTATGAACCGCCCAATGACCCTACTCCAAACCCGCTTTTTCCAATGCCGGGAGGATTTTTTCCCTATAGAGCTTTTTACAGACATCATTGATGAACAAGTGAACTACTATCGGACAAGTCCTGTGGTCTTCTCGCCACTTTTCTATAAAGATGTCAGATCATTGTATCGGAGCTAGAGCTCCGATGACGCGACATCTGAGTGGTTTCTAAGAATTGGGAAATGCTATTTCATTCAGTCAGGGCCGGGTATCGGGAGCGCCTTTGAGGCAGGCAGCTTCCACGCCTCATTGTCGATCTCTTCCTTGGTCGCTTTCTCAAACTCTACAGTAAGCTCAACAGGCGCGTTGAATTTCAGGCTCAGCTCGTTGGCAAGCGTCGCCACCGATTTTCCATCTGCAAACTCTTTTGAGCCCTGCAGGAACCCCCTTGCCTGCCGGTACAGCAACTGGCCGCCAAACTTGCCCTGCAAAAAGGCAGCCAGCTCGTCGACGGTCTTTCTCTGCACGTCATTGAAGTAAAAGCAGATGCCGTGAACCGGCTCTTTGTCAAACGGAGTGCCGTAGCGGTACCAAAAGACCCCAAAGTGCTCGTACTCGCCCTGCAAACACTTGATGTCCCAATGGTTTGCCTTGTCCGGAGGATAGGCTGCGTCCAGAAGGTCGGTGATGCCAAGACGCCAGTACCTTACGCGCATATATACACGAACAGTAATCCGGGGCGCTATAATAAGCTACCATGACTTCTCCTTAAAAGAGCCCATTAGATGCGACTATGGATATTATTGTCTGATGATAGCAAGACCCGTGAGATCGCTCCTCATACAAGTGTAGCTGCAGAGATAATTCACAACTCGGCATTTCCCATGGATGCCCGCAGTGACATCACTTCAAAATAGCAGGTTTCAGTTATCCTGCAGCAACCCTAGCTTAAAAGTTTTTTATCCGTAAGCGAAACCAAAGGCACATCTCAGCTCTGTCCACGATGCGGGAAGAAGATAACCCAAGTAGACAGGAAAACAAGGCAGTTGTGGCGTGCAGAATGCAAGAAATGGATGGATAGAGACGTAGTTGCAGCCATGAATATATCCATTAAAGGACTGGCTCGGTTCGCCATTTCACAAGGGCTTGTAGGTGAAGCAATGGTACAGGAATCTGGCAGTACTGAGCCGGTAATCCTGAGAGTCGATGCAAGCAAGTTGAGTTTTCGTAAGAAGGCTTGACAGAACCATAAGGTCTCGAAGTGCTGCAAGAGGGCGAAAAAATAAAAGCCCATGTTTTCTGTAATGTCGCATGGCATACGATAGGATCAAGCTATTCGAGGAAATGGAAAAGCAGTTTGAAAGCAAGAACGAGCAATATTTCGAGGAGCTGCTGACCCATCACGATTCCGTAGTCCGAACACGCGCGATATGCATCCTTGCAGACATTGCTGGCGAAAACGCGATCAAGCCGATAGGCAAGGTGCTAAAAGAAGACGACAATGCCCTTGTAAGACACGAAGCGGCGTTTTCGCTGGGCCAGCTCGGCTTTACCAGCGGCATAAAGGCCCTTGCAGACGCTGTTAAATCTGATCCGAGCTTTTTCGTCAGGCACGAAGCGGCAGTTGCACTCGGAGTCATTGGATCTGAAGATGCAAGAAAGACGCTCACGGATGCCCTCAAGGACGAAAGCGAGGAGGTCAGGGATTCAGCAGTCGTTGCCCTTGCAAACCTTGATTACATCAAGAATACCAACAGCAACAGCCGGTTCACAAAGATGACTGGTGGATAATAGGATAGTGAACTGCTATCGAATCAGTTCGGTAGTAGTTCACTGGCTCAACAATAGG
>JBFLWZ010000268.1:0-1926 GCA_040757615.1 Thermoproteota archaeon
TGTCCCTGATTTTCCAGCCATTGTTATGTTGTGGGTACGTAAATGAATTGTACTTGCCTTTTCTTTTGAATCTTGGATATCTGGCAAGTTTCTTGAAGAATGCCTGATATGCCTTGTCGAGTCTTAACAAGACATCTTGCAGCACCTGGCTGTGTACCTGTTTATAGTACTTGTTGTCCTCCTGCTTTCTTAGAGTCAGTAGCTGTTTCTGTTCATAGAATCCGACATCCCAATCTACACGCCTTTCGCCAAGTGAATCGTTGTAGAGATGCCTGCATGTTTCAATTGTGTTATCAAGCAGCATCTGTTGCTGCTTTGTTGGATACAATCGAAACTTGTATGTTCTATGCATTATTGCTCAAAGTTCACCTTTCTGCTCCTCGATATACTTCTTGATTACATCCATTGAAACATGACCGTGTGTTGAAACAAAGTAACTTCTAGTCCAGAGAGTAGGCAATCTCGTTTTCAGCTCGGGAAATTCTTCTCGCAGTATGCGAGATGTATAACCCTTCAAATTAGCAACAATTCTGTTAGGGGTGTCTATAGGTTGTGCTTCAAGGAATATATGGACATGATCTGGCATTATTTCCAAAGAAATTAGTTTGCAACCAATTTCTTTGACTCTTTCTATCAGCAGTTCCCTCAATCGTTTCTCTATGTTGCCAACCAGAACTTTTCTTCTGTACTTTGGACACCATACAAAATGATAGTTCATGAAATGAACCGATGTCTCTGATCTACTGTACCCTTTTGGCAACATTGGCTTAGATACATGGTGCGCATATAAGGTTTTCCGATAGACGACAAGTCAGAATGGGAAACAAATTCATCCCGCCTGTAAACGGCGTGGGGGTTTCTTTGTTTCCCCATACCCTTCATAAATGCTAATAGCCTTTTACCCAACCATTAAATCTGGGGAAAAAGGCTCCACTGTAAGTTGTCTGTCTGCATATCTCACAAGGAAGACGCCGATGGTATCTGCTCAGCCACGCTGGTAAAGGCGGCGTTTAATGTGTCAAAGGTGGTCCTTGTCGATTATGCAAATTTAATTACAAAGCTGGAAAAGGTCGCCGCGTCCGGCAAGATCGAGCAGTTGTTCATATGCGATCTAGGGTTGTCGAAAAAGAACGAGCAGAAATTCGTCGAGCTGCTCGGCAAGATTGCGTCTGACGGCGCAGACGTGACCTACATCGATCATCACGACATCAGTAAAGAGATAGTGCAGACGCTCAAAAAGGCAGATGTGACGCTCATACACACAATCGAAGAGTGCACGAGCGTGCAGGTCTACTCGAAATACAAGAAAAAGCTGCCCGAGCACGCGGCGTTTTTCGCGGCGATGGGCGCGCTCACCGACTATATGGAGGGCAGGCCGGCGGCATCTACAATCGTGCCCCGCTTTGACAGGCAGTTTCTGATGCTAGAATCCACAGCGCTGTCGTACATGATTTCGGCAAGCCAGCACGACGACGATTTCTTGGTCAAAATAGTGGACACGCTGGCTAAGATGAAGTACCCGCACGACATCAAGGGAGGCTTTGAGACTGCAGAGAAGTATGCGAAAAAGGTGGCAAACGCGGTCCACCAAATCCAGGATTCAGTGGTCAAGCTGGAGAACCTAGCGCATGCTCCAAGCACAGTCGAGCTGTCGTCCAGCATGGTTGTCAACTTTGTGCTTGGCTCTTCGGGCAAGCCGGCCGCTATGGTCTACAAGTTCAAGGACGACATCAATTCCTATGTTGTTTCTATACGCGGTTCTGCGAACTGCAAGGTGCACCTTGGCAGGCTCGTGAATGAAGTCGCGTCCGAGCTTGGCGGCAGCGGTGGCGGGCACGACAGGGCGTGTGGGGCCGTGATCCCAAAGGATAAGCTGCAGGAATTCATCAAGACGCTTGATATCAGGATCAGCTAGACTTCTACGAT
>JBFLWZ010000269.1:0-1843 GCA_040757615.1 Thermoproteota archaeon
CTAGCTCGGAGGTCTTGTGCTCCACTTCCCTGTTCAAGAACCGGTTCCACCGCGTTATGAGCAGTAGCATGGCCAGCAGTGCGCCAATTATGCCGGCCACAAGCAGCGATGTCTGCAGCCTGTTTGTGAAAAGCACGTCGTTTATCTCAGAATAGATCGAGGATGTCGGGGTCACCAAGAACACAAAATAGGCAGGCTCTCCGCCTGCGACAACAGGGTAGCCCGTGGTTATCCTTTCAAATGGCGGGCCAAATACGGCCGTGCGGACGTTCCCTTCAAGCACCTGTCCGATGTGATCGTTTATTTCCGCGGTGCCCCCGATCTCCTCCTGTGCCTGCGCGTCGGCAATGTTTGCGCCCTCCAGCTGGGTCCATGGGCTGACCACTATGTTGCCCTTTGTGTCTAGAACAAAAAAGTGCTCTGACTCCGTGTCATGGATGTTGCCGTACCTTTCAAAGAACAGCGACGCATCGACCGCGGACCGGGCCCAGCCGACGTGCGAGTCTTGGCTGTAGATTGGATGCAGCAGCGCCATCCGCTGACCTTGCTCGTTTATTATGGTCTCATAGCTGCTTGAAAAAGTGGGCTTGGGAAGGTTGCCCCTTGCTTCTATGGCATATGGCCGCTGCGACATGTCCTGACCTACCAGCAGACTCTCGTCTATCTCTGGCTGGTAGACGTTCATCACGATGTTGTCCGAGTTGGAGATGCCTATCCCTTCGACCCGGGCTATTGCGTTTGACTCGTGATAGATGCGCTCCACCAACGAATTCATTTCTTCGCTTGTAAAGTCGCCAGCCTGCGCTGGCGGAGATTCTGCAAGGACCTGAAGCTTTGTCATCAGCAGGTCAAGGTCTGAGCTGATGCGGCTGGAGAGCTGCTCTGCCCTGTTTATTTGAAGCTCTTTCTCGCGCTCGAACATCGACGCACGAATGCTGCTTTCGCCAAGGTTAAGGAGCAGAGGGTAGGCCGACAGCGAGATGGCTGAAATGATGATGACGATCACAAGAAGAACCTTGACGTTTCCTGCCAGCAAGAAAATTATTCCGAGATAACAATAGTTAAAGCATCACGGAAAAACTTTGTGGTGTCATGCTATAAGGCATGTTTTCCAATCGAGGCCATGATATCGGCTAGTCTGGCGCAAGCTCAACTACTAGGCCTCCATCCCATCCGTATTTTTGCTTCATCAGCTTTTTCACCCGTTCGGCTGCCGCGCCGCTTTCGATTATCCTTGCAGAGCCGGAAAAGCTCTTGCCGGCGACGATGAAAGAAACTTTCAGGTCGTGCATGATGTTTCTGACCCAGTGGGCTCGCTCCCCACCCTCCGACATTACATAGTACTTGCCGTTATCTTCGACGAACCAGATCTCTATCCTGTGTTTCTTGCCGGTCTTCCATCCGGTCGTGTCAAGGTAGAGAAACTGTTCCATGCTAGAATGACGTAATGATGTGTATTAAGTGCAGTGCGCTGCATATGCCTGCCCTAATAGCTCTTGGCACATGACTAAGATGTGAAACCACGCCGCCTGACGAAAAGCATTTAGCCACTTTTTCCGGTACCACTGCGACAATGATGCTTATCCGCTGCTACACCTGCAAGGTGGTTTTCGATGTTGACAAGCCGGAGCAGCGCAAAGAAGCGATCAGGCACAGCCAGCAGTGCCACGAAATGACGCAGGGCTTCAGGGCCTAGACGTTCTGGCAGTCGTGCCACTCGCCACAAGACCGGCAATGGTGTTGCTTGCACACCTTGCAAAAGTAGCGCGCCTCCTCAAACGGGGTCAGGCTGGAGCCGCACGCAGAGCACGACTGTTCAGGATTCATCCTTCTCACACTTTTG
>JBFLWZ010000270.1:0-1828 GCA_040757615.1 Thermoproteota archaeon
TTACGAGCTATGTCCCTTGAGATACTCCTCTATTCCTGAAAAGTCGATCATGACGCACGGCTCATCTCCTACAACCAGTGTATTGTGTCCTGATGGAATAATGCCAACATCGCCGGGTCCGCTCTCCAATGCGGTTCCATCATCCATTATCGTCCTTACTTTTCCCGAAATTATGAGAGAGGTATGCGCGACTTCGCAGCTCTTGGTATTTACTCGCGGCTTGACATATTTTTCCCAGCTCCATCCCGGTTCAAGCGTTACTCTGGCAATGCTAAAGATTCCAAGATTTACAACCTGAATCTTTTCTTTTTCAAGATTAATGGTTTCGTCAGGAGAATCAAGGTTTTTGCTTTGTATTTTTGATTCCATCATCTTGACATAGTATTATATTTTTTAAAATTTTTGGTGTAACGATCACGAGATAGTGATTTTGATGCATATTGTGGAAAACAGAACTAATATTTTGTTTCATGCGTTATCACCTGCTATCTTGACAGAACGTGATCAGCTGGTATTCAGAAGAAAGTTTAAGAACCTTCAGAACGCCATACGTCCCAGATGTTGGCAAACTCCAATGTCATTGCTTGCGAGCCTGATCGTTTTCAAATTATAACTTCCCGTAAATCTTGCTTCTATGTCCCAGATCAATGACAAATACTATCATCTTGTTTCTCTCGATGCTTACAATCACCCTATAATCGCCAATCCATATCGAGTAGAGGTTGACATCACTCAGTTTTTTTGCAATGGTGTACGGATCCTCGGCCGATTCCTCAAGCTTTTCAATTATTCTTCTCTGAATTTGGCCATTGAGCTTTTGCAGCTTCTTGAATGAAGATTCCGTCCACCGTATTTCAAAAGTCATTTGATCTTCAGTCTTTGCTTGACTTCTTTCATTGACAGTGTTCTACCAGATTTGATGTCCTCAAGACTTTGTTCTATTCCTCTTATCGTCTCATCGCTAAGCTCTCCCTCGTCAGTCCTTAACGACAGCAGCCTTTCGACCACTTTGCCGTAGGATTCCTTGGGGTGTATCTTGAGATCCCTTAATTTGTCCCGAGTCTTTTTGTCTATCTGGATCGTTGTATCCATATTGCTTATAGTGTATTATAACCATTTATAGTTCACTATAATATGTATCATCATGTGTGGTGCGTCACCTTTTGCAACGGGATGAACATGAACAGTGCGGTCAGTATCGCCGACAAGATCCAGGCATTTGAATATCCTCCCCAAGATTTTACCGCAAGCGAGAACACGAGTGGCATCCATAATACGCCGAGAAGCGACAGGCCATTTATCCAAGCCACATTTAGTGCAGAATCGCGAGACATCTTGTTCTCTTCATGTTGCATCTCCGGATCGCTGCCAATCGTCCTTATCATGCGCGCCTTGGCATAGGCAACAGTAAAGGCGCCACCGGCAAAGAATCCAATAGCAATGACAGAAGCGACTATGACTGGAAGAACTGGAATAGACGTTGCTGCAAGGGCTGCGCTTATGCCTACGCCACAGGCCAAGAGGATCTTTCTTGAATCCCTAACTGTCCTGTCATAAAACCGACCGAACAATGGAGCGGATACAATTGCAGATATCAGTGCCAAGCTTGCGATTACTCCCGTACTTTCAAGTGAAATATTGAGGCTTTGGAGATATACCACGATAAATGTCAGCATCAGGGCCCATGAAGCCTGAACACCCGTAAGGACAAGGCCAAGCGCAACCAGTGGAGGGTTTGACAGTATCCTCCAGACCTCTGAAATGTCTAGCCATCTGCCCGTCCCAGCTTCATGGGAAATATCTTGTTGAGCATCAGCTGTCGATTCTG
>JBFLWZ010000271.1:0-1764 GCA_040757615.1 Thermoproteota archaeon
GCTTACAGCATTATTTTGTTGCATAAGATCGCTACTGAAGAATTTTGTCTAGGACTCTAACTTCTGGCGGATATCATAATGTTTTTTCTTGTAGAATTACCAAAGAACATAGCATTTTCTGATTTCTAGAAAAACTAGAGATAATAAAAGAGATTGCCACCTAGTTGCGATGGAATCAGCTGAACAACAAATACATTCTAACGATAATCCAACATATTGTAAACAGTGCGAAAGTGAGACCGTCATATTTGACATGGTTTCAAGCGAGTTTGTCTGCAGCTCCTGCGGCTGTGTTGCCGATGATCGGATTTTCCACGCAGACGGCGCGTCAGGTACGGTGAACCCGTCTGAATACAGCGACAGGACGAGGACGGGCATGCCCGAATCTCTGGCGATACACCATAAGGGCCTGTCTACTCTTATAGGCCTCGACGACACCGACGCAAGGGGCAAGACGCTCGAGCCGGCGCAAAAGATGAAGATGCAGAGGCTGCGCACTTGGAACAACAGGTCGCAGCTCAACGACTCGATCTCTAGGAATTTGGAAAAGGCCTTGAAATTCCTGAACAACTTTGGTGAGAAGCTATACCTCAGCCAGGCGGTGATGGAAAGCGCCGCCTACATCTACAGAAAGGCGGCCCTCAAAAAACTGGCTAAAGGCAGATCCACGCTTGGCCTCGTAGGCGCAGCGCTCTATGCAGCGTGCAGGGAGACTGCGACTCCGAAAACAGTGGCAGACGTCGCGGCGGTCTGCAACCTTTCAAGCAAGGACGTGATGGCCCACTACAAGCTGATCTTAAGGGAGCTGTCGCTCCAGATGCCGGTGTTGCACGGCCCGGACTATGTTACCTTGATTGCCAACAGGCTTGACCTGAGCGAACGCACAAAGAGGGAGGCGCTCCGGATCTATGCGCTTGTGCAGCAGAACCGCATTTCGCTTGGCAAGAACCCAAGGGCACTTGCGGGGGCGGTCATTTACCTTGCATCTCAGAACTGCAACGAGTTCCTGCGGCAGGTGGAGATCTGCCAAGTTGCCGACATCTCGACCGTGTCGCTACGGAAAAGGTGCAAAGAGATCAAAGCTACTCTAGGAATCTGACATAGTGTGTCAGATCCATTGCATTGCTGACCGCTGCAAGTTGGTCAGAACCCAGCAACAGATATGCGGCTTTGAAGTTCGGGTACGCTTCAGTGCAAGAGAAGAGGGTCATGACAGCATCGCCGTGATCAAGCCTGAACCCCTGACATGGCTCGTGGCCCCTCACTATAGCCTTTGTGTTTGACATGCCAAGCCACCTGCGCGAAATGTTAATTCCAAAATGCCTGCCAAAACCCCTTCTTGACGGCTCCCATCCCGGCTCAGAGTCCAACTTTCGAGGGTCGTTCCACAACAGTTCTTCAAGCGTCCTGCTTTTCAGGTGATTTTCCTGTGCTGTGGCTATTGATTCCAAGCTCGCGGATTCTGTAGGGAGCCCGCCGTGCACCAGCAGCAACTTTTGCTTGATCACTGTTGCAAGTGAAAACAGCGAAAATATCGACAGCATCTTGTGGTAGACCTTTTTGCCGCAGGTCCCAAATCGTTCCTCTACTTTGTACGGCAGATCATGCGATCCAAACGGGAACTCGGCTGGTGCCTCATGGTTCCCCCTCATTAGCACGACAGAGTCGGGATATGCCGCTTTCAGGTGGCAGATTGAATACATTATCCCTACAGAGTCGCTGCCCCTGTCTACATAGTCTCCTAGAAACACAAGCTTGTTCATC
>JBFLWZ010000272.1:0-1763 GCA_040757615.1 Thermoproteota archaeon
AGAACAAGATCGAAATACTTGATGATGTTCTCCTTGTCAGCGTCAAGCAATACGAAATCAAACTTCATGTCTTTCAGCCTGCACAGAACGTCAAGAGCGACGCCCCGTCTTATGTCTATTATTTCTTTGACGCCGGCTTCTCTGAAATTTTTCTTTGCGCGCTCTATCTTTAGAGGGTCCATCTCTATGGTTACTATCTTGCCCTTTTTGCCGACCGCCTCTGCAAGCCAGAGCGTTGAAAACCCGACAGACATGCCGATTTCCAAGGCGCGCCTTGCCTTGATTGCCTTCAGGAGGACGGAAAAGAACGCGCCGGTGTCGGCGGTGATTGCGAGCATTTCCTGGCCGTGCGGAACACGGATTTTGCCGCTTCTTTCCTTTTCAGATTGCTTGTCAAGCTGTGATATTATGCGTGAAATTCGGCGGTCCATCTAGGTTGCGCCCTTTTTCTTTGAAAGCGATAAAAGGTTGACTTTTTCAGCCTCATCGTTTAACTCCATCACGGACTGTTGTTGCTTGTGCAGTCGGTCCTTTCGGGCCTTCCAGCCTTCAATGGCGGCCTGGTGATCATCTGATATCGAGGCGTCTTCAGGCAAGACATTATGTCAGATTGCCTGCCGGTTTTTAATCGTTGCAGGTGCCAACCTTTTTTAGCAGTGTCCTTTAAGGTGAAGGTGCATGGAATTTGTCAAGGTAGAGGAGCCCACGATCAGCAAGCCGATAATGATTGCTGCGATGCAGGACATGGGCAACGTCGGGAGTATTGCAATTGATTTCATTAACAAGAGCCTTGAAACAAAGGTCTTTCGCTATGTTTCGGCTCCGTACCCAAATTATGTCGAGGACAAGGGTGGTTACATCGACTACCAGCAGGAAAGATGGGAATACCGCTATAGCGATGGCATTATCGTATTTGGAGGAGGAGTTGGCCAGCCGCAGACAAATGAAGAACTGTACGAATTGTGTCAAGACGTGATCGATGTTGCCAAGTCGTATTCGGTACAGCTGATCTACACACTGGGCGCATTCCACACAAACAGAGACTATGGCAAGAGCCCAAAGGCGCTTTTCACTACCACATCTAAGGAGCTGGCAGAGCAAATCGAAAAGCTTGGAATGGCGTCAACGCCCGGCTCATCACTGATAACGGGCTTTAACGGCCTCATACTTGGCTACGCCAAAAAGAACAACGTGCAGGGAATAGGCCTTTACGCAGAGATTGACAATCCACAGGTGCCGCAGTACCGGTCTGCAAAGAGCCTGGTCGTGTCCCTTGAAAGGCTGACATACCAAAAGTTCAAGGGGCTTGAAGAGCTTGATGAGATCGCAAGCGCAGTCGACAACGAGCTTGATAGGATGAAGGGCGACTCGTTCTACAAACCCTGATCACTTGATCTTTATCCCATGGTCGAGTCTTTCCAGCTTTCTGCAGATCATCTTGAATGAGTCGATCGCGTCCAGCTCGATGACACCGGGCAGGTGCTGTATGTTTGGGACATAGTTGTTTATGACGTAAAGGTCCTGCACCCTCGTCTCTATCCGGATATCGGCTGCTTTAAGGTCGTCAGTGTCTGACTTGTTTGTGACCTGTAGCGCGCCTGCAAGCTTTCTCTGCGCGTCAGTGTCAAGCTGGTACCTGCCGGAGCGGATCGAGCCCTCGATCATCTTGCAGAGCTCCGAGATCTTCATCTGGCTTGTGGATTCGCAACCTTCTTAATCTATGTTGCCAGTACCTCACCATGAGCGAAAAACCAGAAGACAGG
>JBFLWZ010000273.1:0-1712 GCA_040757615.1 Thermoproteota archaeon
CGTGCCTCAGTATATGAAATGTTTCAGGTTGGCAACCTGCATCTTGAAAAATGTCATCATCTTGCGCTTTAGCAACGCGTGCTCGGCTGCCGATAGGCCGCACTTGCAGGTTCCCTTATCGATGGAGTGGACCTCAGCAAGCGCACATAGCTTGGCGATCCTGTCTCGAGCCTGTGCAAAGTCGTATTGCCTTATCCTGTGAGTGTATTCCAGCATGTCTATCAGGTTGACCGTGACAAGCCAAGCATCCCACACAGTATCGCTCTCGCTCACTTCGAACAGGTCCGCAACAGACACGGCTAACGCGTTCGTTGCAGGGCTTTAAGACGATGTATCAACTATTTTAGATTCGCAGTCAGCTTTGTACCAGCCGCGCGGCCTCGGCAACTTCAGAGACGTTCCAGTACTGACGGTCACCCAGCCTTTGGACTACGGGCAGCATTTCATTTCGTTCTGGCTTGTTTGACTGCTCTACGAACCTCACTATGGCATTCTTGTCCGCCGGAAAGTTGAGATCCTTAAGAACCTGCCCAAGGGCGGCCGCCTGCGGGAAGTCGCTGACGGTTTTGTCTCTCTGTTCTCCTTCCATCCTATCCTGCTTTCGCAGGGTGTTCTGCGTCTGTTCGGCATTGAATTCAGTTGGAATCTGTTCGCGCTTTTCTCTTTCAGACATGACAAAAGTCGTCCATCATTTCTATTAATGGTTGCAGAAGATGATAAATGCCATGTCTGCCAATTATTTCAGTGGCAGGCTATACAGGAGCCAAAGTTTACACGCTTGAAGGCAAGAACATAGGCAAGATAAAGGAGAGCGATGCCGACCATTTTACCGCTTTCAAACGCGGCCTTGTGAGTGACGAGGAGTTCAGGATCCCTATGTCTGCTATTTCAACGGTTGAAAACCACGGTGATTTTATGATAGTGAGGCTGAACTTGAAGGAAGAACAGGTAAAGCACGGCTACGAGTTTGCAAAGGGCAGGCCCAATTCCGAGTTTATGCACGGAACGGTAGAATCAGAGCCCAAGATCCCAGATGAAAGGCAGCTTATCCGCTACGAGCCGACGCAGGGCGCAGAAGAAGTCCGGGCTATTAGCCGGCCGCCAGCCATCTCTGAATACCGGTGTGACATGTGCAATGAAAAGTTTGGCAGCCCTCCAGAGCTACAGGAGCACAGGGTGGCGCAGCACAAGGCTCCGACAGGCATCTAAAACTAGAAAGGATTAAGTATGCCAAACAAACCCCAGATACTCGTAAAATGACTGACTGGGACCTTCTGACCCCCGGGATAGGTCTTACATCAATAGGCATTGTTGGCGTCGGCATTTCCCTTTCGGGCATTGCCAAGACCTTTATCGACGGCATGCACGCCGTTTCGCTTTTGACCATGTTTATCGGCATGATATTCCTTGCCTCCGGCCTGTTCAAGGACGGCTTCCCATCTACGGGCAGGGCCAAATCTGCTACCTTTATCACGCTTGGATTCTTGGTAACATTTGGCTTTGCAGCCGCTGTCACAGTCAGTACACAGGTGCCTAGCATTTATGCCTACATCGGCCTCATGCTGATAATCTCGATTCCAGCCGCCGTGCTGGCGGTAGCCTCTTACAGGCAGGTCCCATACATCAAGGCGCTTGCAGTCATTTTCATAGGCGCGGCAGTCGTCGGCGGTTCGACGTTCTATGCCTTTGGACTGGTGACGCCAAGACCGCCT
>JBFLWZ010000274.1:0-1674 GCA_040757615.1 Thermoproteota archaeon
TTTGTAGAGTAGCAACGTCTTGTCGTTCTTGATGCCGCCTTTGAAGAGCTGATACGACCTGCCGACTAGGTACCTGTCAAAGTCCAGCTTTTCCTTCTTTTTTGTAGGAAATACACTTATGTTCTTGCCCTTTCTCCTAACATCTGAAGAGACTGAATGAATCTTTTGAATAGCGACCGCTGTTTCCTCTGCCATCTGTCTATCAGAATAAAAATTATCAGGTGTTTTCGCTGACATTAAAGATATTAGCCCGTGCGAACCACATGCACAGGCAGTTGAGAAAAGCGCTTTTAATAGTCGACAGAGGCAGCCGGGAGCCTGACGTCCGGCAAGAGCTGCAGGAGATCTGCTCGCTGGCCAAGAGCCGCGCCGGCTATGACTATGCGGAATACTGCTTCCTCGAAGTCCTGCCTCCGTTCATCAAAGAAGGCATAGACAAATGCATCGCAAGCGGTGCCGGTTTTATCACCGTCATGCCCTATTTCCTCTACCCTGGCATAAAGCTCAAGGACACTGTCAAGCAGAGCGCCAAGATTGGCAAGGATATGAAGCTAAAGATGGCCATAACAAAGCCACTTTCGTACCACCCGATGATGGCGCAGCTGATCGCCGAGAGAATCAACGAGCTAAAGAAAAACAAAGGCATCAGTTATTCTGACAAAGAATGTGATGTGGTCTTGATAGGGCATGGCAGCAGCGACAAGAATGCCCGCGACGCGTTTATCCATATTGCAGACGAGATCAGGCCGCGCTACCGCGATGTTCATTTTTGCTTCCTGGAGCTCGACAAGCCAAACATAGAAGAAGGTATCGGTCAGGCGGTAGCCACAAAACCAAATGTCATACTGATGATGCCGTACTTTTTGCATAGGGGCGCACATATCAAGAACGATGTCGTCAAGGACGTTGAAGCTGCACTTGCAAAGCATGATTTCAAGAACGCTTTCGTGTCCCGGCACCTTGGAGTTGACGAAAAGCTGGTCGATCTAGTAGTGGAAAGGGCAAAAGAGGCGGAGAAGAGGCATGGCGTCTGAGCATATTGGCACTGCATCCAGCAGAGCAATGTCTGAAAGGGCGTTTGACATTGAGAAGAGAAGCTTCGAGATAATCGACTCTGAAGTAGGCAAGCACGATTACAATGAATTGCAGTGGGCAATTGTCCGGCGTGTGATACACGCGACAGCAGACTTTGACTTTGCAGGTAAGGACAAGATCCTCTTCCATGAAAAAGCAATCGACTCTGTTTTTGATGCCATCAAAAAGAAATGCACGATCGTTACTGACGTAGACATGGTGCTAGCCGCGATAAACAGAAAGTCGCTTGCAGACCTTGAGCTAAAGACTGCTTGCTACATTTCAGATGCAGGACTTGCCGAAGAGTCACGGAAAACCGGCAGGACTAGATCAGAGCTTGCGATGCGCCGCGCAACCAAGGACATGGACGGTGGAATCGTCGCAATAGGCAACGCCCCGACTGCACTGTACGAGGTGATTAGCATGGTAAAAGAAGGTGTTACCAAGCCTGCACTCGTCGTTGGGATACCTGTAGGCTTTGTCTCCGCACCAGAGTCAAAAGAAGAGCTTACCAAGACTGACATTCCGTTCATCACAAACATTGGGAGAAAGGGTGGAAGCCCCGCGGCTTCATCTATAATAAACGCCATCCTGCTGCTT
>JBFLWZ010000275.1:0-1660 GCA_040757615.1 Thermoproteota archaeon
TGCATACGTTGTTAACGTCTACAGAGCCGTACATAGGCTGCTTTACGTGGAACAGACGATAAGCTGTCATCTTTTTGAATATGCTGATGTAAAACGGCATCTCTCTCAAAAGGTCGGTTATGCCGCGTCCGTAAATGAGGTCTACCAATAGTTATCCATACTCTTCTCTGTTAATAAACAAATTGACTGCCTATTGCAGATCTTCTGCTTCCTTTTTGTTCAAGTCGGCGCGGGACTTTCTTGCAGACTCGATTGCCTTGTTGCGCCTTGGCTGTATGACAAGCACATAGAGCGAGCCGGCGAGGTACACGCCAAGCAGCACCAGCTGCGCGATTATGGTCTCAAGCGTCGGGTGGATGCCGGTCATTGTCGCCGTGTTGATGTCAAGCCGGGGTATCGTGCCGATCAGGTGCGTCGTGGGCAGGTAGCCAACTTCTTGGAATTCACGCACCGCGTTGCCCATGAATGCAATCGACATGTATGCGCCTATGCCCATTGTCAGGCCAAAGAGCACGCGCAGCGGAAGTTTCTTGCCAAGCCTCCTTACGACAAACGTTACTGCAGTTATCACGCTGAGGCCAACTACCATGCCGGCAACTACGTACCACTCCATGTACTTTGCAAACGAGATCATGGCCTGGTAAAAGAGTACGGTCTCGAATCCCTCCCTGTAGACTGTAAAGAACGACAGCATGACGAAGACCATGACGCTGCCGGTTGTCGTGGCCTTCCACACCTTTGCCTTGACAAACTCGATCCACTTTTTCGTCTCCACCTTGTTCAGTATCCAAAAGCTGACCCAGAAGAGCACGGCCACCGCTGACACGCCGGCGATGGCCTCTATCAGCTCCCTGCTTGCGCCTGAGATTTCAATTATGAACTGGGCAATAAACCACGTCACTGCGGTTGCGGCAAACGCAAGCACGATGCCATAGTAGACGTGCTTCTTGAAGCGCTCGTTCCTCGACGCTTCAAGGTACGTCAGGATCGCGCCAACAATGAGTGCCGACTCTAGCCCTTCACGAAATATTATTGAAAACGAGCTTGAAAACGCGATTGCAGGAGCAAGCAAGCCGGTGCCAGATACAAGCCGCTCTGATTCGTCAAGGCCGCGACGGATCTCTACCACTTTTCCTTCAACCTGCTCGTACGGCGCGCGTGCCTGTATCAGGTTGCGGAGCTCGGCGAACCTTATCTCCATTTCAAGCGTAAAGTCAGGGTCAATCGGCCTGAGCGGGAGCTCGATTCTTTCATAGCTGTCAAGGTATGCAGAACGAGAAGTTATGAGAGCATCATCAGGGTTGTCCTCCCTGTACAGCTCGAGCGTCTCGTCGAGTTTGATCCTTATCTGGTCAATGTTGGCCCTTACTGCAACCTTGGCAGGGTCGCTCGCTTCGCCAATGTCCCTGCGCTCGCCGGTGTAGGAGCCAAAGCCGGCTGCCAGCCCTTCAATGTCGGCAAAGGCCGAAGGCGTATCCGTGTCTTCAGTGAATGAAGGATCGTTTGCCAAGAGCTCTTCTGCCTGATCCAGTTTTGCAAGTATGCCATCGACGTGCTCTTCAATCGCGGCTGACGGCTCCTCGTTCCGGATCATTTCACGGAGCTCGTCCCTCATTTCGATTTCGATTCCAAGCATGAGCTCAGGATCATGCTTCTCTAT
>JBFLWZ010000276.1:0-1628 GCA_040757615.1 Thermoproteota archaeon
ATCAATGGCCTTCTCCACCCTGGTGCGATATACGCCGACCGCTTGCAGCAGGTCAGCCACACTTTTGCAATAACCTCTGGCGACAGGCTCGTCGCAGCAAGGCTTGACAGGAAGGGAACAGAATACCTGTCTGATTGTGTTGTTGCAGGCAAAAAGATAGACATCAAAAAGCTCAGGGTGGAAAAGTCGACCAAGCTCAACGCGGAAGAAAGCCAAGGGCTACTATCAGAGCTTTGGGACATTGTCAAGGTGCTTGAAAATTCGCTTGCAATGCAGGTGGCAGGGATGCAGAGTGAAGGCGACCTCGGCACTGGTGTAAGGATCGCCGGCAACAACACCGTGAGTGTCGCCAAGAGTGCCTTTGTCGAAGAAGGGACAGTGCTTGATGCAAGGCATGGCGGCATCTACATCGGCCCGGACGCGTACGTCGCAACAAGCAGGATTGTGGGACCTACATACATCGGTGGCATGACGCAGGTAAAGCAGTTTACAATAATAGAATCTAGCTACATTGGCTGCAACTGCAGGGTCGCCGGCGAGATAGAGCATTCTATCATTTCTGACTACACCAACAAAGCCCATGCTGGATTTATCGGCCACTCTCACATCGGAGAATGGGTCAACATTGGCGCCATGACCACGACTTCTGACCTAAAGATGACATATGGAAACATCAAGATGGCAGGCGACAAGGGCAAAATCGATACTGGCCAGAACAAGGTCGGCTCGTTTGTCGCAGACATGGCCAAAACATCGATAGGCACGCTTATTTACAGTGGAAGAAGAATTGGAGTCTCTTCTCACTTGCACGGGCTGGTTGCAGAAGACGTGCCCAGTTTTACCATCTACGGCACAAGCATCGGCGCAAGGAACGCAGAACTGGAGCTCAAATCTGCCATAGAGACGCAAAAGAAAATGATGTTGCGCAGAGGACAGACGATGAGCAAGAACTATGAACAGATGATAAAGGACATTTTCTACATGACTTCGGCTGAAAGAAAGCGCAGAGGCATCCGCAAGACAAAGTTTGCACTATAGCTACAGGTAATCAAGTCCTTGTCCTTCTTTCCAGAGCCCGAGCCTCTGGTGCAGCCAGGGGTAAAAGTTGGCGTCGCCGTTTTCAAACTCTTTCTTGATTATCTTGATGATGTTTCTTGACACTTGCCCCGGCTTTCCATAGATCTGTTTCTTGCGTCGCAGCTTCAGTCCAAGGCCCTCTTCCCGGTCATAGGCTTCGTTTACTACTGATACGATCCAACCAGGGCTCAGTGGTGGGACAAGCACATTACTATTTGCATCAAAGACCGTTTCAGGTCTATCGGTGTTGAGCCTTACTGTAAGCGAAGTGACTTTTGGGAAATAGAGCAGTTCCTCCTGCATCGAGCCCGAATCGGTCATCTCGGCCCAGCATCTGCCGCTGTCAAGGAATTCTATCACGTTTGCGTACTCTTTCCACAAAGGAGTCATGATGAACTTGTCAGGATACTGCTCGGCAAGCACCTGCAGCTGTGATTCAAGGTTGTACTGCTTTAGCGCCGAAACCGTAGCATTCAGCATCACAAGAACTATTTTCTTGTCGCTGTTTTTGACCAGCTCTACAAGGCCGCCTATTATCGAAGTAAAGCGCC
>JBFLWZ010000277.1:0-1614 GCA_040757615.1 Thermoproteota archaeon
CACCGTAACGAAATCTCCAACTGCAGCTGCCGGCTGTCTAGAGTGCCTGCCCTTGTATCTTGTCACCATTGCAATACGCAATACCTTCGCACCAGTGTTGTCTGCACATACAAGCTCGGCAGTAACTGGCAGAGCTCTTGTAATGTACGGGCGGAATTCTTCGACGCCCTTTGCAGAAACTGCTCTTGACTTAGCTCCTGCCGCCATCCTTTGTGTTCACCTCGATCACTACAAATGAAACAGTCTTTGAAAGTGGCCTGCACTCTGCAATCCTTACTTCCTCGCCTTCCTTGACATCGACACATGGTGGCAGATATGCGTGGACCTTTGACCTGCTCCTTTGGTAACGCTTGTACTTTGGAGCTGGCTTGGGATATTCCCTTGAGACAACTACCATCTTGGGTGCTTTGGCGCTGGATACTATTCCGGTCAGCAGCTTGCCTCTTACAGACAGCGTGCCGTGGAATGGACAGAGATCATCTTCGCATGTTTTTCGCGGAGAGACAACAGAGACACCGATATTTCTAACCATAAATCATCACTAATTATTTAATCGCGATATACGATCCTCAGGTCTTCCTATCATTGATGAACCACTTATAAAGCAAACGCCAGAGTGTGTTTTGATTTCGATCTTTTTAGCTGTCTTTTTTGCTATTTGTTTTATTGAAGAATTTGTCCTTATCGATATCATGTTTTTAGTTTCAAATACTATCGAGCCTTTGACTCCCTGCAACGAAGGATCTGTTGATTCTACGATTCTTGCGTCAAGGCCGATGATCTCGTGTGCAAGCACATTTGCTGGAGTGGTCATTTCTTGGCCTTCCTTTCGTTGAGAAGAGTCATCATGCGGGCAATGTCGCGCTTGATCCACTTGATGTTGCCCGTCTGCTTCTTGAGCGTCCCTTTCGATTTTTCTAGGTTCAGCTTTGCAAGATCTGCTTTCAGCTCTGCAAGCTTGTCTGCAAGATCCTGATCATTCATTTCGCGGAGAGTCTTGAGCTTAAGCCGTGCCATCTTGTTTTCCTCCTGCTGGTTGTTGTTCCGTTGTCGCTTCTGCCGGTGGCGCGGATGCTTCCTGCGAAATCGGCGCTGTTGGTATAGTAGCCGATGCTTCAGCAGACCCGTCCTTTAACTGAAATTCTTGTGGTAAAGCGGCTTTTGAGGCAATCCTGAGTTGGATTCCCATCAGACCCATCTTTGTCAAAACTTCTGATACGCCAGTAGTCACTATCTGTCCCGCAATGTCGCCACTCTTTGGCACAACTCCAATTGTGTGCTTTTCAAAATGGGCGCGCTCTGTACGAAGTTTGCCAGATATCACAACTTCAACCCCGAGTGCTCCCGAGTTCATTATTGTGTTGAGCGACCACATGGCTGCGCGTCTGAATGCCGTGCCGCGTTCTATCAACTGCGCAATTCTGTTGGCCATGATGTGTGGATTCAATTCCGGTGTTGTAACTTCAAGTACTGAAATCTGTGGATTTTGTAATCCAAACTTTTGTTCGATCTTTGACATAAGGTCTTTGATGCCTGTTCCTTTTCTACCAATCACAAGGCCGGGCCTTGTGACAACTACAGTAATCTTTGCTCCCCCTGGAGTCTTTTGCACTT
>JBFLWZ010000278.1:0-1506 GCA_040757615.1 Thermoproteota archaeon
TTTGGCCAGTACGTGTTCCCGTATGCATCCCACGTCTTGTTCCTTGTGTCAAACGCGTTTGGGATGTCGACATTGTAACGTTGTAGAGCGCGCCTGATGTTGTCGTGGTCAGTCGCGAAATGGTACTCTGCAGAATGTGCTTGCACCACCTGCAGGCCATATTTCCCGTACTTTTGCTGCAGGCGCCTCAGAATTGGAATGGTACGCAGGCAGAAAATGCATGTGTAGGTCCAGCAATCAAGCACGACCACCTTGCCCTTAAGCCCCTTTATTGAAAGGGGCTGAGAGTTTGCCCATCCGGTAATCTCTCTAAATTCTGGGGCAGGAGTCGCCGGTATAACGTCCATCTGGTTTTTTGCATGCAAGACAGGATATAACTGTTAGATTTTTATCAGTTGCCACATCTGGTCTATTGAATGACGGCTGCCATAGTCACCGGAAGCGGCAGGGGCATAGGAAGAGAGACTGCCATCCTGCTTGCAAGGCGGGGCGTGGACGTAGTTGTCTGCTCACGGACACAGAGCGAAATAGACGAAACAGTCAAGGTGATTAAGGGTATCCATGACGGTGTGATTGGAGTAAAGTGCGATGTCAGCATTTCTCCGCAGGTTGAAAGTCTGGTCAAAAAGACCGTCAAGACATTTGGCAATGTCAACATTCTGGTGAACAATGCCGGCATCTTTACAGTAAAAAAGCTGGTACATACTCCAGAGAAGGAGTGGGACGAAATCCTTGACGTGAACTTGAAAGGCGCGTTTCTTTTTTCAAAAGCAGTTCTGCCATACATGTTCCGAAAGAACGCCGGCACGATAATCAATGTCAGCTCTGGAGCCGGCAGGACCGGCTTTGACAGCCTGTCTGCTTATTGTGCAAGTAAATTTGGCATGATGGGGTTAACAGAGAGCCTAGCGTGGGAGGTCGCCGGCCACCACATCCGGGTAATGGTGATATGTCCCGGCGAAGTTGCAACAAGAATGCAGGAATCCGATCTCGAATACTACCGCGAAAATATGGACAGGATGCTCAAACCAGAAGAAGTGGCAGCAAAGATCGTCGACATGATCTTTAGCAGCAAATACAGGAACGGCCAGTCTGTAGACATCTAGAGCCGTTTGGACAAAAGCTCAAAAGCTCCTTTGATAAAAATAAAGCATGGCAGGTTGGCTGTTTCGAACAGCTTTGAGAATTTGCCTCCTAGCAACAGATTATTCAGCATATACGTCATGAACGTTATGATACAAATAAAATACAACTAGTCAATTCATCCGATAATTCTATAGGCCGTCATGTCTCGTCTCCCGACAGCACCAAGATAGCTTTCGAGTTACTAGGCGATGTTTTCGTAATCAGCGCTAACGGAACGGATCAAGTCAAGCTTACCAATGATGGTAGACGGGCATTCGGTGTAAAGCCCATATGGTCTCCAGATGATAGAATAATGTTTGCAAGTGTGGTTAGTAACGGAACGGATACTTTAGCGACCTCTTGGAAAGAAATCCGTATTGA